>CAYXAD010000175.1:0-7483 GCA_964462965.1 uncultured Salinivenus sp. | reverse complement strand
GTGCCGTTTACGAATTGCTGGGGCCTCCGGACGTCCTTTCCCCTCATGGCTTCGGAGCTTCGGCACCGATCAGGTCTTATCGGTCCTGCTAAGGATGCAGGCGACTCAGTTCATGGCTTCGAGGAATTTCTCGTTGCTCTCCGTGTCCTTCATCTTGTCGAGGAGGAACTCCATGGCCTCGATCGGCTCCATGTCGGCCAGAATCTTCCGGATCACCCAGACCCGCTTGAGTTCCGGCTTCGAAAGCAGCAGTTCTTCACGGCGGGTGCCGGACTGGATGAGGTCGATGGCCGGATAGAGACGACGATCGGCCATTTCTCGATCGAGGACGAGCTCCATGTTGCCGGTGCCTTTGAACTCCTCGAAGATGACCTGGTCCATTCGGCTTCCCGTGTCCACCAGGGCAGTGCCGATAATCGTGAGGGATCCTCCCTCCTCGATGTTGCGGGCGGCGCCGAAGAACCGCTTCGGACCTCGTAGGGCGCCGGCCTCGATTCCTCCCGAGAGCGTTCGGCCCTGCCCCGGCGTGACTGCGTTGTGAGCCCGAGCGAGACGGGTGATGGAGTCGAGGAGAACGCAGACGTCCTGCCCCGATTCCACGAGGCGTTTCACCTTGAGCTGCACCGTATCGGCCACGTCGACGTGGCGCTCGGGGTCTTTGTCGAAGGTGGAGGCAATGACCTCTCCGTCGACCTTCCGGTCCATGTCGGTCACCTCCTCTGGGCGTTCGTCGATGAGCAGAACGAGGAGGTGAACGTTGGGATGGTTCTTCCGAATCCCGTTTGCGATCTTTTGGAGCAGGACCGTCTTGCCGGCCTTCGGGGGGGAGACAATGAGGCCCCGCTGGCCCTTCCCAATGGGAGCAAACAGGTCGAGGATTCGCGGGCCGTATTCTTCGGCCTCCGTTTCGAGCGTAAGCCGGTCCTGCGGGAAAATGGGCGTCAGATACTGGAAGTCGGCCCGCTCTTCGACCTCTGCAGGATCGCAGCCATTGACCTCGTCGACTTGAATGAGGGCAAAAAACTTTTCTCCCTCCTTGGGCGGGCGGACTTTTCCGCGCACAGTGTCGCCGATCTGGAGTCCGAACCGCTTGATCTGCGACGGCGAGACGTAGATGTCGTCCGGGCTCGACTCGTAGCTATACTCGTCCGAGCGGAGGAACCCATACCCATCCGGCAGGATCTCGAGAACTCCTACCTTTTCAATCATGCCCCGAAGCGCCGTGTCGTCGGGGTCGTACCTCTTCATGTAGGCGGGCTTGTCGGCAGAAGAGCCCGTATCTCGTTTGGACTCAGGCTCCGCATAACGCTCGGAGGGAGGGTTTTCGACCTGTTCCGACCGGTCGGTGCCGTTGTCCGTCGGTCGGGGGACGGTTCGCTCGTCACTCACGTCTCCTCCCGTGTTGGCTGAGTTCCGTTCGGGCGGCGACTCTTCCGACGCAGCCCCCTCCGCCTGCGCTTCCAGGATACGGTAGATGAGATCCTGCTTGCGCAGTTTGGAATAGTCGGGCAGGTCTAGTTCGCGGGCGATCTCCCGGAGTTCGTCGAGCTTTTTATCTTGAAGCGTGGATATTTTCATGCGATGACTCTCGATTCAATGTGTGCCGTTGAGACCGATGGGGTGGTCACCATCGATCCCAGAATGTGGCCGGCGTTCCAAACAAAAGACAGGGCGGGAGAAACTCACAGTGCTGATTGAAGCACACGACCGACGAGGCGGATCGAGCGGCTGCTATCGCAGATGGGGGCTCTGCACGTCCGAAGGGGCCTCCCCTCATCCATCCCTGATTGCCATGGATAGAAGGCACGTAGGACGAGTGGTGGGTTTCTCGCCCTCTGTTGAACACTCGAACCTGGATTCTCAGATCAGCAAGAGCCGACCTGAATGGTCGACGGTCGGACCCCATGTCGGTGGGGCGTACTATAAGAAAAGCGGATCCTTTGCAACGAATTGATCACAGGGATGATCCAAAATCGAGGGCGGATCCGTCGGTGGGCTCTCGGTGCGGGGGAGGACGCAACTCACGTGCCGGAGTCAGTCCATGGACGCATTTTCGGCCGACTTTTTCAAGTTCTTTCCCAACCTCCGTTCAATTTTTAGACGGTATCGACCCTAACGTTACATTGAGGGAAGAAGTATGTCTTACATATCCAAGACTGTGCTGTCTTTCTCTGCTTTGTCGTCTCTTTCTTACCCATGACTTATCGTTGGGAGCACCAATCCATTGACAACTCCGAGGTCGTTTCGCGCCTACAGCGTGATCTGAATGATCTTCCTCTCCCTCTCGCGCAGGCGCTCGTCCTTCGAGACGTGACCACCTTCGAGGAAGCTCGGCATTTCTTTCGAGCCGATCGGTCGAGCCTGCACGACCCGTTTCGCATGAAGGACATGGAGACAGCGGCCGATCGCCTCGTTGAGGCCATCGAGGAGGGAGAGCGGGTTCTCGTCTATGGGGACTACGACGTAGACGGCACGACGGCCACTGCGCTCGTCACCGACTTTCTTCGGGGGCATGGCGTCGAGGCGTCGTTCTTTATTCCGGATCGGTACGAAGACGGCTATGGCCTCGGCCTCCGGGGGCTCGATGAGGCCGTGGCGCGGGAGGCCAGTCTCGTGGTGGCCCTCGACTGTGGCATCACGGCCATTGACGAGGCCGCTTATGCGCAGGAGCAGGGCCTCGACCTCATTATTTGCGATCACCACACCCCCAAGGATACGCTTCCGGACGCGCTGGCCATTCTCGATCCGAAGCGCCCGGACGACGACTATCCGTTTACGGAGCTGTCCGGCTGCGGCCTGGGCCTGAAGCTGGTGCAGGCGACGCTCGATCGACTCGACGGCCCCGCCGACGGACAAGACGCCTTCGACTACCTCGACCTCCTCGCCGTATCGACCGCCAGCGACATCGTTCCCCTGTACAGCGAGAATCGAGTCCTGATGGCCGAAGGACTGCGGGCGCTCCAGTCGAGCCAGCGCCCGGGGCTGCGGGCCCTCGCAGAGGCGGCCGGCATGGACCTGGAAACGGTCGGCTCCACAGGGACCATCGTGTTCACGCTCGGCCCACGGATCAATGCCGCGGGACGGATGGCCCATGCCCGCACGGCCGTCGAGTTGCTGCTCGCGGAGAGTTACGAGGAGGCGGAGCCCCTCGCCGCCGAGCTCGAAGAGCTCAATCGCGAGCGCCGTGCCATCGACGACGCTATCGAAGAGGCGGCGATCGAGAAGGCGGAGCGGCAGATTACGTCCCGGAGCCCGCACGCGCTGGTGCTGTACGATCCCGACTGGCACCTCGGCGTGATCGGCATCGTGGCCAGCAGCATTGTCGAGCGGTTCCACAAGCCGACCGTCATGCTCACCCACAATGGGGAGGAGGTCAAGGGCTCGGCCCGTTCCATCGAAGGCATCAACATTTACGAGTCGCTTGCCGACTGCGAGGAGGTGCTCACGCAGTTTGGCGGCCACGACCACGCGGCGGGCATGTCTCTTTCGGAGGACGACGTCGAAGCGTTTCGCGAACAGTTCGATGCGGCCGTTGGGGAGCGGGTGACCGCCGAGCTGCTCCGTCCGACCATTAAGGTGGATGCCATGGTGGATCTCGACACGATTGGGACCGTGGACGACCGCTTCTGGGCCATCCTCCAACAATTCGGTCCCTTCGGCCCGGGCAATTCCAAGCCCGTCTTTCACGCCCGGAACCTTGCCGTCGTCGGCACCCCGCGAACGGTTGGCAACGGCGGCGCCCACCTCAAATTTCGAGTTCGACACCTCGGACGTGACAGCGACCGGTCTTTTGACGTCATCGGTTTCGGGATGGGAGACAAACTCTCCGTCGTCCAGGAGAGCCAGAAGGACGGAAAACCTCTGGAGCTGTTGTTTTCGCTGGAGGAGAACACCTGGAACGGGCAGACGAACCTACAGCTGAAAGCCCGAGACCTTCGACTGGAGGAAGGCTGACCCGAAAGGGAATTCCTGGGACCTCTGAGAGCCCCGCAGTGGACGGCACTAGGAAGGGCGCTTCGATTCTCCGTCGGGGACACGTCCTCGCTCGCCTCGGCTGCCACGAGGAGGGAGGGGAGTCGTCCCCTCGTTGGTTCTCAAACGCCGAAGGCTGACGAGGATGATCTCTACATTGCTTACTCAGCGGACGCTCTTGTCTGCGCTAAGTGTGAGTTAGGAAAGGGTCTGACTGAGAAAGGCTGCGGTGCGGCGTTCCGACCAGTATTCGCCCGAGTCGTCGAGGGTTACGAATCCTACGTGTCCTCCACTTTCGGGCACTTCCAGCGTGAGGGTCTCGTGCCGGCGGGCAATGGTGTACGGATAACAGGCGTCCGCAAGAAAAGGGTCGTTGGCTGCATTGACGAGCAAGGTGGGCACGGAAATCTCCGAGAGCGCGGGTTTGCAACTGGCCCGCTGGTAGTAGTCGGCCGCACTGTCAAAGTCGTGAAGCGGGGCCGTGTAGGCGTCGTCGAACCCGCGGAGCGTGGAGATGTCGCGCAGCGGCTCGGTGCGAACGGTTTCCGGGTGCTGTTTGGCTTTCTGATGAATGGTTTGTCGGAGGGACCGGAGAAAGTACTGCGAGTAATGCCAGTTCGTCCACTGGTCAATCTGATGGGCAGAGGCATCGAGGTCGACGGGCACTGAAAAGGTCACGGCTCCGCAGAGTCGATCGTCGACGGCCTCGCCCTGCTCGCCGAGGTATTTGAGCGTGAGGTTGCCGCCCAGACTGAAGCCGACGAGGGCACCGGTCGAATAGCCGCGTTCGAGGACGTGATCGACGACGAGGCCGAGGTCGTCCGTTTTGCCACTGTGGTAGGTGGCTGCGCAGTGGTTGGGCTCGCCGCTACAGCCGCGCAGGTTCCATGCACACACGTCCCAGCCCCGACGGACGAGCGCCCGAGCCATGCCACACATGTAACACCTCCGTGCGCTTCCTTCGAGGCCATGGGTGAGGAGGGCCACCCGTGACCCCGGTTCGGCGTGGGCCGTCCCGTTCGTGCGAGCCGTCGCCCAGTCGAGGTCGAGGAAGTCGTCGTCCGGGGTGTGGAGCCGCTCGCGGCGATCGTAGGAGAAGTCGACGCGTCGGAGGAAGGACGCCACGAGCGTCTGTACGTGGCCTCCGCTGAGGAGCGGCGGCGGAGTGTAGGAGGAGGCGACGATCGGCATCGGCGGGCTATGCGTCAGGCGTCAAGAATGGAGGCGTCACGAGTGGACCAGTACCGAGTGACGAAGGCTCTCCCCGGACGTTGAAGCGTTCTGCATCGACGTTGGAAATGGACCGCTTAGTTTCGTAAAACGATGGCGCCAAACATGCGGCCGGTCGTGCCGCCGGAGGCCCGATGGGAAAAGAAGTTCTCCGTTTCCTGCATGGTACACCGGGAGGAAACCTCGATGGCGTCGGGCATCACGCCGGCCGCTTCGAGCTGTCTTTGCAGGGCCCCTTTGAGGTCCACGTGAGGGCGACGCGTGCCGTCGCCCGAGCGATCCACGACTGCCTCATCGAACTCGGCGGCCACCTCCGGGCCTACCTCGAAGGCGTCCTTCGAGATACACGGGCTAATGAAGACCTGGATCCGGCTGGGATCTGCTCCCTGGTCGCTCATCGTCTGCACCGTCTCGGCGGCAATCTGGGATGCGGTCCCGCGCCAGCCCGCGTGGCACGCCCCGACGACTCCGTGGACCGGATCGGCGAGGAGGACCGCCGCACAGTCGGCGGTGGCGATGGCGAGGAGCAGGCCCGGGGTGGTCGTCACGAGGCCGTCGCAGAACGGTTCGTGCCGAGGCGCATCGATCACACGGACGGTGGAGCCGTGGACCTGTCCCGCCGTCGCGAGCCAGGCCGGGTCTGTATGGAGGGACGCACAAAAGCGGCGTCGATTTTCTTCTACGCAACTCGGGTCATCGCCCACGTGCCGGCCCAGGTTGAGGGTGTCGAAGGGGGCGCCGCTCACGCCCCCGTGCCGCGTGCTGAAGCCGGCCATGACCGAGGGAACCTTCGCAAAGATGCGGGGGCGCAGCACCGGCGAGCGCGTTTGCATAGTGAGAGGACCCCTCGGTTCAGGCGAGGACACAGTGAAAATTCAACTCGACTCCGTAGGAAAAACAGGCAGTATGGGGAGCAGTTCTCCCGATGTCGGATCCGGCGCGTCGAAAAGGCACTCGAGAGATCGGAGGCTGTCAGCCCGAGGCCAAGTTTGCCCAGACGGAGGAAGAAGACAAAGGGCCACGTGAGGAACAGGCCCTGCGACGAGTAGAGGGGCTTTTTCCGGGCTGAGTTTATCAAAGGCCCGTGCCCACCCGACGCACGTTTGACTTTTCCTCCCCTCTAAACTCCCACGCCGATGAGAGCAGAACGGAAGAAACGAGCCGGGGAGCTCCTTCCTCCGAAACGTGTCTCGGCATATTCTTGCTACAATCGTGCAACTTGTCTCTTCTTCAACCGTCCGTTATCATCCCTACTGTTGGCTTCATCATAGAGTCTGTGCCTTCGCGGCCATGGAATTGGATCCGACCCTTTTGACGTGGCTTTTCGTGTTTGGTGGTCTGTCGCTCATGCTGCTGGAGACGCTCGTGCCCGGCGGAGTGGCGGGCTTCCTCGGCCTCGGAGGGCTGGTCGTGGCGGGCCTTCGGGCCCTCGGATTGCTCTCTGATCCGCTCACGGCTGTGTTTACGTGGGTCTTTCTCTCGACGGGCCTCACCATTGCTCTGCGGCCTCTCGCCATGCGCTTCGTGCAGGGGGATATCTCCTTGGCCTTGACCGATGAGGACGCGGAGGCCATGGGGCAGACGGTCACGGTCATTGAGGAGGTTGGAGAGGAAGAGCCAGGCCGCATCCGGTTCCGCGGTGCCGCTTGGGATGCCCGCACTCTCGAAGGGCGCCTTCCCGAAGGGGCGGAGGCGAAGCTTCTCTATCGCGACAACCTCACCTGGATCGTCGAACCGGCCGATCACGCTGACCTCGACGCCGAACTGTCTGAGGCCATCGACGCCGAGCTTCCAAACAAGGACAACACCCGCGACGCAGACTCGACGGATCACTCCTCCGACGATTCCGGCCTGGGATACGATCCCTCGGCCCGCCAGCCCAGCTAGCTTTTGCATGTCCGCTCATCATCGACCCCCGTTCCCGTCATGTGGACCCTTCTTCTCCTCGTTCTTGCGGCGACCCTTTTCGTCATCTACAACACGTTCATCATTGTGGAGATGCGCGAGAAGGTGATTCTGGAGCGCTTCGGCAAGTACCACGACACCCTCGAGCCCGGTTTCCACTTCGTCATTCCGTTTGTGGATCGGGTCGCCTACCGCCAGGAGACCCGCGAGCAGGTGCTCGACGTGCCGCACCAGAAGTGCATTACGCAGGACAACATTGAGGTCGAGGTCGACGGCCTCGTGTATCTCAAGGTGATGGACGCCTACAAGGCCAGCTACGGGATCAACGACTACCGCCTGGCCGCCGTGAACCTCGCACAAACGACCATGCGGAGCG
>CAYXAD010000174.1:0-7494 GCA_964462965.1 uncultured Salinivenus sp. | reverse complement strand
CGACGAGACGATCAATCATAAATACGTGCGGATGTGAGACAACATTCGAGGTGCTCAGTGCGCTCAAATCCCATCTTGTGGATGGTCGTCCTTCGACCGGAGGGGCCGCTAGGCCCCGAAGCGGAGAAATCTTCGAGTCGCAAGCGGAGCCGCCCGTTCCGGGAGACGGTCCTTCCACGAGGGCGGAATCGCTTCGCTCAAAAAACGTTGAAAGCCCCAACTTCATGCTTGAGCACACTTAGCGTCCTGTCAATCATACAATTCCTCGACATCGGAAAGGAAGCCCCCCTCCTCGTCAACTTGTGAACGGAGCAAGGGGCGAAATTCAGCTTCATCAAAAGAGTCAACGTACAGAAGGGTGCATGTCGTGCCCCCATTTTTACGAATGCCCCTTCCATCATAGAAAACGGGTTCTACACCATCCAATTTTCCGACGTCCGAACTCACAGACGCCTACTCCCCCAATTCAGAACCGCCTCCCTGCCGTTCTCGCTGCAACATTGACGGTGCTTTGCCCGACCCTTATGCTTCCCGCATGTCTTTTTTCAAATGAACCTAGCGAGGACGGTCTATGTCGTATCGGTCCAACTCCCTTCTCATTGCCTGTTGCCTGGTCGGTGTCCTGCTGTTCATCGGGAGCGGCTGTGGACAGGAGTCGACCTCTCAAATTGAGTTCCCCGAACATTCCCAGTTACGGCTCGGGTTTACGACCCAGAATTTCCTCGACTCCCTCTCCGTATCCGTAGAGAACAAAAAGGAGCTCATTGACTACGCGGCGGAGCAGGGATACTCCTGGATCGAGCTGCGCGACCCTGACGCCACGCTCGCCTCGAAGGAGTGCGAGGAATTAGCGGACTACGCCCGAGAACAGAACGTCGAGATCGGATACACCAATCAGCGGGCGTTCCTCGACGCCGACTTCTGGGATGTGTTTTCCCGAGGAATGGAATGCGCACGGGCATTCGAGGGCCCCGGCACCATCCGCGTCTTGGCCAGTGGGGAGGCGTTTACCAACAACGAAGAGAAACGCGGGTACACCGCCGAGGAACTCGACTCCCTCGTGGCCACCGCCAACCGGGCCGCCGCTCGCGCTGAGGAGAACGATTTGCAGCTGGTGGTGGAAAATGCTCTCGAGCCGGTTCAGGGTGACGGAGAGACGTACTTTGGACTGACGGAGTTCTTCGAGCGCGTCGACCCCGCCGTGGGCTGGCAACTCGATACTGCAAACTTCTTCAGCGTCTCGCGGGTGCCCGCCTCTGAGGAAGAGGCCCGAACGTTCTTGCAGCAGCATGCCGACCGCCTCCACTACATCCACCTAAAGTCCGCTCAGAATGGAGAAACGCGACCCGTCCTCGGTCCCAACCCCCTCGAGTTTGACCTCGTCTTCGACCAGCTCGCCGAGCACAATGCGCCGTACGTAGCAATCGAACTCGGTGCCCCTGAAGCGTCCGATGACATCTTTCAAAATCACGAGCAGAGCCTGGAATACTTGCAAGAGGACGGATTCATTACCCTCCAATGACAGCTCCAATCGAGACGGCGAATTGGACGCTCCACCAGGGCCGTCGGCTCGGGCTCCTCGCTAGTACGGCCCTGACGAGATTTGCATAAGTGCTCCCTTCTCCCCATGCAGCTCGACCTTTCCGACCAGACCGTTCTCGTTACCGGCGCGAGCCGAGGCATCGGACGGGCCGCGGCGCACGCCCTTGCCGACGCCGGCGCCACCGTCGCCGTCCACTACGGACACAGCCACGAAGCCGCACAGGAGGTGGCTTCTGCCTGCGGGCCCGACGCCCAGCTGTTCCAGGCCGACCTCGCCGACCTCGAGGCCACGGATCGCCTCATCGAGGACGTTATCGATGCATACGGGCGGCTCCACGGGCTCGTCCTCAACGCCGGGGTCGCCGAGCAAGCCCCGCTGGACGCAGATACGGCTTCCTGGAACCAGGCCTGGTCGACGACGATGCACGTCAACCTCCGTGCGCCGGAGCTCCTCTGCCGCCACGCCCTTCGCCACTTCCGATCGCAACAGCCCCAGGGCGGGCGCATCATCAGCGTGGCCTCCCGGGCCGCCTTCCGAGGGGATACCCCCGACTACATGACCTATGCCGCCTCGAAGGCCGGGCTCGTCGCACTGACGCGGTCCATCGCCCGCGGCTTCGGCGAGGACGACGTCACCGCCTTTACGCTGGCGCCCGGCTTCACCCGTACGGACATGGCGCAGGACTTCATCGACGAGTATGGAGAGGCCCACGCCCGCAAAGGCATTGCCCTGGATCGCCTCACGGAACCCGACGACGTGGCCTCCTTCGTCGTCTTTCTCGCCAGCGGACAGGCCGACCACGCCACCGGGACGACCATCGACGTGAACGCCGGCAGCTACGTACACTGATCGGCGTCAGGCCCCGACCGGCACGCTGCTGTGTTCAAGCGCCGCTCTCTGCTCCTGCCTCTCTACGTCAGCGAAGAACGCCTCGACCGTCGCATTGAATCGCTCCGGGTGTTCGACGGGCAGCGCGTGCCGGGCGTCTTCAAAGACCTGGAGTGTGGCATTTGGAAGTCGGGCCGCGAGTCGATTCTTGGATGCCACCGGCGTATAATCCTCGTCGGAGGCGAGAAGAAGCGTGGGGGCTGTAATTCTGTCGAGGCGATCCAGGAGGCTCCACCGCATGATCGCGTCGACCGACCAAAGGTAGGCTTGCTTGTCGTTCGCGGCCCAGCGCCGTACGAATTTGCGTCGCAACTCCGCCTGATCGGCCTTTACAAAGAGGCGCTTGGCCAGCATCTGCCCCACCCGGCGCATGCCCAGCAGCTGCACCGCCGTCCGGCGAGAGACGTAAAACCACACGTCCTGCCACGTGTGAAGCCGCGTGTCGGCGACGCTGTTGGCCACCGCGAGACTCCGGACCAGCCGGGGCGCATCGGCCGCAAGCTCAAACGCCACCATTCCCCCCATCGATAGACCGACGACGTGGGCCGGGACGGCCTCGATCTTCCGTAACAGCACGGCGACATCCCGAGAAAACCGGGGGATGTAGTACGGACCGGGCGTCGTCTCGGAATGACCGTGCCCCCGTAGATCCATCCGGAGCACGCGGTAGCGGTCGGCAAAGTGGTCTACCTGCGAATCCCAGTCGCGTCCACTCGACCCGAGCCCATGGATGAATAGAAGAGGCGGACCGGATCCAGTCTCTTCGTAATAAAGCCGGGCGCCATCGACCGAGAGATAGGGCATAAATGTGGGAGGGAACGATGTGCAACGGTCATCCCGCTGCCTGCTACCTCCGTGGGCCGGAATCGTTCGGCCCCTTTTGAGCCTGTCGCGTACATCCGCGCCGGGCCGCACCGGATCAATTTATAACACGGTGCGTCAAAATTGACCCCGATGACGCAATGCGTTACGAATGATTCGACTGCTTGTGCACTATGCCTCGACGCATTCGGCGGTACGACAATCGGAAGCTTTACGACACGGAGGCCAGCGAGTACGTGTCGCTGAGCGACATTGCCGAGCTCGTCCGGCAGGGCGAGACCGTCGAGGTCATCGACAAGGCGAGCGGGCAAGACCTGACGGCCCAAACCCTCACGCAGGTCATTCTGGAAGAAGGCAAAAAGGGCCAGCAGGTCCTTCGGTCCGACCTCCTCCACGACCTGCTCCGCCACAGTGGAGAGATGCTCGACAGCGGCCTCGACCTGGTCCGTTCGACCGTGGACGACCTCATGACGCGGTCCCTGAGCCGACTCCGACAAGTCGTCCAGAGTCCGCGGGCCGAAGAACTCGACGAGCTCCGACAGCAACTCCGCAGCCTCGACCACCGGCTGTCGATTCTTCTTGACGAGCTCGACGAACACCGAGAGTCTGTCGTCCAAGAATCATCGGCCGAGGACGCCGTCGTCTCCGTGTCGGCTGAACCAGAGTCCGATTCGTCTCCCCCAACCGATTGATCGCAACGCCGACCCTTTCGCGTACAAGTTTCACCATCAGACCTAGACCTATGACCGACCAACAGCATTCCTCTCGATCCGAAACCCTACAAGACGAACTGACCAAGCGGGGCCGCGACGTCTGGCTTGCCGGCCTCGGAGCCCTCGCAACGGTCGAAGAGGAAGGAACCAAGCTCTTTAACCGCCTCGTCGACCGGGGCAAAAATTTTGAGGAAGAACGCAAGGAGGAGCTCGAAGCTGCCAGCGAGACGGCCCGTGAACAACGGGACGAGGCCCTCGCCCAAATCGAAGAGGCGGGGGAAGAGACGCGGACCCTCTTGACGGAGACAGTGAATACCGCCCTCGAGCGGTTCGGCGTCCCGTCCCGCACTGAATTCGAGCGGCTCTCGGACAAGGTAGATGCCCTATCCCAAAAGGTCGAGGACCTGGCTGATACGCTGTCGGATCAGGCCTCGAACCCTTCTTCCAAAGAAGAATAGTTCGTACGAGCCGTCGTTTTTCCGACGAGGTCGTAGGGCCGCATGGCGATTGCGGCCCTACGTTCCTTTTGGGGACTCCGCCTTCAGGAGATCCGACGTGGTCCGGGCTTTTCCCCAGCCAACTCTACAGTTCCTCCTTATCGCGAGGCGGCAGGGGATCCTCCTCGAGCGACCAGCGGTAGCTTCCGGCCTTCCGTCGCCGCTCCTCCTCGGAAAGCCCTCGGTGGCCGTACGGCGGCCGGCGCACCATGCGCAGCAGCGCAATGAGAACCCATCCCAGCGGCAGATACCACGCGGCAAGGTCGAGGTCACGCAGCACAGCCTGAACCCAACTTGACGCCGGTTCTCGCTGGCGGTCTCGCTCGTGCTTGAGAAAGGACAGCGGCCACCCCAGGGGGGTCGCCCGAACCCTGCGCCCTTTGATCTCGCGCAGGGCCTGGACCAGCCCCGTCCAGTCATAGGGCCGGTCTCCGTGCCGCTCCACGGCAGCATCGAGGTCCTTCTGCGTCTGTTGTCGGACGCGCTCGGCCACCCGACGGGCCAGGGAGCGATCCGGGACTCCTTCTCCGGCCCACCCTTCCTCCCGCAACAGGGCCTGGATGTCCACCGGCTCCTGCACCTCAAACGTCATCCGGCACGGAAAAGCCAAATAGAAGACAAAGGGAAAGAGAAGGGCCAGTGGAGCAATAGGAAGCGGCATAAACGGAACGCCGAGAAGCCGTTGCGCGAGCCGATCCGTCGGCTCGAATGTAAGGCTCAAGGGATTGACCCATTCGGCATTGACGATGCTGACGGGGTAAACCGGCACGTCGTGCTTCACGGCGAGCACCACAAAGCTCGAATGGAACGGCTGGAGCTGGTACCGCTGCCGAAAGCCTTTTCCAATCCCATCCACGCCTTCCGGATAGTAGATGACGCGATCGCCCCGCTCGAGAAGGCGGTCGAAGTTCTCGAAGGTCATGTCGACCCCACCGGCCCGGCGCCACCAATCGTCAATTCCAAACGGCCGCATCCACCAGTTCGTGGACAACTGTGGGGTAAAGACCGACCGGAATTTGCTCTCCGTCGTGAACCCATCCCGCTCCCAGAGCAGCGCATCGAGGACGATGGCGTCGTGGGGAAAGGCGTTCCCGCTGTGATTGGGCGCGACGATGCAGGGACCGGTGTCCGGCAGTTTCTCCGCACCCAGAATCTGGGCCCGGAAGTAATGATGCATGAGGTCCTGCATCGGCCCCGTTGCCAGGGAGCGGGCGTACGCCCAGTCAATCGGATCTGCGTCTGAAGACGACTTCCCATCGCCCCGCACGTCGGCCTCTTCCCCTCTTGGAGGAGCAGAGGGGAAATCGGAATCAGCACTGGAGGACGCCGTCATAGGCGAAGAGTGAAGGCCAAGAAGATTGTTTCGCGTGCCGCAACGTGAGGGCATCCTGGTTGGCTACGTCGCAAACAGTGCCAGCCCTCCTCCAACCAGGAAGAGGGGAATCGAAAGCCAGAGCGCCCCCCCTTGCACCGCCGCAATGACCCCTCCAATGATACAGGCACCCGCCAACACACTATTCCGCACGCCGGCAAAGGGATCGTGCGGGTGCTGTTCGCCGAGGGATTCCTCATAATGAGACACCCCCGAAGAGAGAAGCTGCGGGAGCTTTAGAACCACGTCGATCATTTCCGGGGCACTACTGAGCATCTCTCGGCCCAGCGTCCAGGGGTTAAATCGCTCCCGAAAGATTTGCTGGACGTGTCGCCGCGAGACGTCCACCACGTCGAGCTCGGGTTCGAGCGTCCGCCCCACCCCCTCAAATGTCACGAGCGCCTTCACCATCAGCGTCATCTCGACGGGAAAGAAGACCCGGTATCGCCCCCCGAGACTGAGCGACTGCAGAATCACTTGCGCGAGGCTAATGGAGCCCTGCTTGCTGCGCATCAAAAAGTATCGCGCCATGTCCGACACGGCCCGGCGAAATCCCTGCGGATCGCCGCCCTCTCCAATTCGCGCCATGTCGAGAAGATACCGGGCGGCGTTCTCCACGTCTCCCCGCACGAGGGCATAATAGTAGTACAGAAGGCGACGCTTGAGCTCCGGCTGAAAGCGGCCCACCATACCCAGGTCGATAAACCCAATCTTTAGATCGTCTGCCCTCTCGCCCGGGATAATTTTGAGGTTCCCCGCGTGCAGGTCCGCGTGAAAGAACCCGTCTTTGTAGAGCATGCGAATGATGGCCGACGCCCCGAGATCGATGACGCGCTGACGTTCTGCGTCACTGAGGGAAAGCGATGCGGGAGAGCCCGGGCGGAGCCCACCCAGCCGTTCCATGGTGAGCACGTCTCGGGTACTCAGCTCGCGGTGTACGTCCGGAAAGACGATGCCATCCACGTCCTGGAAGTTGGCGGAAAAAATTTCTGCGTGGTCGGCCTCGTACGTAAAATCAATCTCCCGTTTTGTATAGGAGCTAAACTCCTCGATGATCTGCTTCGGCTGGTAGCGCGGCAGGATCCACTGAAGAAAGACGCCGAAGAACTCGAGGAGCTTGAGGTCGGACGTGACGACGTCTCGAATGCCCGGTTTGATCACCTTTATCACCACGTCGTCGCCCTCGTGGGTGGCGGCTCGGTGCACCTGTGCGATGGACGCCGCCCCCACCGGCTCGGCGTCGATGCTCCGAAACAGGGTATCGACGGGCGCCTCCAATTCCCGCTCTATGATGGCCTTCACCTGCTCGAACGGAATCGGGGGCAGATGGTCCATCAAACTGTCGAGCTCCCGGGTGATGGGCTCCGGCAGGAGGTCCTCCCGGATGGCCATGATCTGGCCCAGCTTGGTAAACGTCGGGCCTAGGATTTCCAACCGCCGCCGCAACTGTACGGGGAAGGGAAGATCCCGCAGGTCGCTCCGCACGAAGGGCGTGAGCAGGGTGGCCAGCATCCGCTTCCCGAGCGACCGCAGCCCCGACCTTTGTGGCTTGGGCAGTGAGCGGACGTAGGCAATGTGCCCCCCCATGAGCAGTCCGGCCACGTGCCGCCACACGGTGAAGAACCGCCGGACGGCCCCACGATACGGAGCAAACGGATC
>CAYXAD010000173.1:0-7512 GCA_964462965.1 uncultured Salinivenus sp. | reverse complement strand
TTCAAATTTTTGCATCGTCTGAACCGTCGCGACTGCAACGTTTTCCGGTGCGGGGCGTGGCACTCTCCCGCCCCGAGGTCCAGGGTTTTGCTCGTCTGAGGTTCTCTGCGATGCATGATTAAGCTCGAGAACATCTCGATTCGATTTGGGGAAGAGCCTCTCTTCGACAATCTATCGTGGACGATCTCCCCCGAATCTCACCGCGTCGGTCTCGTGGGGCCGAACGGGGCGGGCAAGACGACCTTATTGAAGATTATTGCCGGTCGACAGCGGCCCGACGAAGGGAGCGTAACCCGTGAAGGAGTGTCGATTGGGTATTTGGAGCAGGATGTTCAGGAGCTGCCGGAGGACCGGTCGGTTCGGGAGGAGGCCCTACAGGGCTTTGACGATGTGCTTGCCCTCGAAGAAAAGGAGCAGCAGATTGCGCAGGAGCTCGAATCGACCGACCACGAAAGCGCTCGGCATCAGAAATTGCTCGATCAGCTCCATCGGGTCCAGGAGCAACTCAATGCCCAAGAAGCCCATCGCGTCCGCCCCCGTGCAGAGGCGGCCCTTACGGGGCTTGGCTTTGCGCCGGACGAACTCGATCGGTCCTTGAGCACCTTCTCGGGCGGCTGGCGGATGCGGGCGGCACTGGCTCGGCTTCTGCTGAAGGAGCCAGACATCCTTCTGCTCGACGAGCCGACCAACCACCTCGACATCGAAAGCATCGACTGGCTCGAAGGCGCCCTCGAGGCGTATCCCGGGACCGTCATCCTCGTGAGCCACGATCGGTCCGTGCTCGACCGCATGGTGACCTCCATTGCCGAGATTGTACGGGGGCGGCTTCTTCACTACGACGGGAACTACTCGCATTACCTGGAGGCCCGAGAAGCCCGATACGAGCGCTGGCAACGAGAGTACGAGAATCAGCAGAAAAGGATTAGGGAGATCGAGGCGTTTATTTCCAAGTTTCGATACAATGCCTCGCGGGCGAGCCAGGTGCAGAGCCGGATCAAGAAACTTGAGAAAATGGATCGGATTCCACCGCCGCCCGATTCGGATCCGACCATGTCCTTTCGCTTTCCCGAGCCGCCGCGCTCCGGAGCCGTCGTCATGGAGATCTCTCGATTCCAAAAGACGTACGAGACGGAGGAAGACTCGGTCACCGTTTTTCGGAATGCCGGTCCCCTGAACCTCGAACGAGGAGACAAGATTGCCATTGTTGGGCCCAACGGCGCCGGCAAGTCGACACTCGCCCGCATACTTCGTGGGATCGAGCCCTTCGAGGGCACTCGAACGCTCGGTCACAACGTCGAGATGGCCTTCTACGCCCAGCACCAGGCCGACATGCTTGATCCCGAGATGACGGTCTTCGAGGCCGTCCGGGAGGTGGCTCCGGACCGACCGGCCACGGACCTCCGGACGCTGCTCGGCACCTTCCTCTTTACCGGAGAGGATGCCTTTAAGCAAGTGCATGTGCTGTCGGGGGGGGAAAAGAGCCGAGTGGCCTTGGCCCGTACGCTTCTCTCGTCGGCCAACTGTCTCATTCTGGATGAGCCGACGAATCACCTCGACATCCAATCGAAGGAAGTGCTCATTGAGGCCTTGCAACAGTACGAAGGGACGTTCGTGCTGGTGAGTCACGACCGGTACGTCCTCGACGCCGTGGCCGAAAAGGTGTGGCGAGTAGGAGGAGGGACGGTCCGAACATTCTTGGGCAACTACTCCGAATTTCGGTGGCAGGTGGAGGAAGGATCGGCCCGTCCGCTGCCGGGCACTGACGCCGCTCAGCGGGCCCAGGAAGAGAGCACGCCCGCGGCCTCTACCAATGGTACGGATTCGTCCGATCCGACCGACCGGGAGTCCTCTTCCTCCGAACGGCCCGCGGACGGGCCGTTTGCAGATCTCAATTCGTACCAGCTCAAACAAGCCCTAGAGGAGACGGAAGCGGAGATTCTGGAAAAAGAGGAGCGTCAGGAGGAGTTAAAGGCGGCCATGGCCAATCCCGACGCCTACGAAGGCAAAGGAGTCCGGGCCCGCGAACTGTCGGACGAGTATAACGCTCTTGAAAAGGAGCTCGCCTCGCTCTACGAAGATTGGGAGGTGCTCACCGAGCACGTTATGGCCCTGGAAGATGAATGAAGAAGTGGATCGGCGAGCGGCTGTCGTCTAACTGCATCAGAGGGGCATTGCATGATTTCATCTCGTCGTCTCATCTGGGTTCTCGTCGGCGTCGTCGGGTGTCTCGGTGTCTCTGAGTCGCACGGGCAAATCGAACAACTTCCGCGTCCCGACACGGCCGACGCGACTTCATTTGGTGTGTCCGTCGCGATTGACGATTCCATTGCTGTCGTTGGGACGAGCGGAGAGTCGGTCTGTGGGGAAAATGCAGGCGCCGTGTACGTCTACGAGCGACGATCCGGCCCCGCCGTGACCGCGTGGAGCCTTTCGGCCCGGCTGGTGCCCAATGACTGTCGAGAAAACGCCTTTTTTGGCGGCGACGTCTCGCTCAGTGGAGAGCGCGTTCTGGTCAGTGCTTCGAGTGAACATTTTGCCGGGGAAGGAGCAAATGCCGCGTACCTCTTTACGCGTGATAGCGTTGGAGCGTGGCGCCAGACGGCGCGGTTCACGGGGCAAGAAGGAGAACGAGAGGGGCTGTTTGCGGCGGGGGTGGCCCTGGACGGCGATCGGGCGGCGGTAAGTACGTCCGGGAGTCCCGAAGGAGGGTATGGGGGAGCGGTGTACGTCTTTGATCGAGACTCTACCTCAGGGGATTGGAGCCAAACGGCTCGGTTGACCTCGGGAAGGGGTGTAGAAGCCGGAGTACTTGGTCGCACGGTGGCCCTCGACGGTCCGCATCTGGCCGTGGCGGCTTCGACTTTTTTTGAGCAAGAACCGGGATCGGTGTACCTCTTTGAACATGTACCTGAGGCGAATACCTGGAGAGAAGCGGCAATTCTTCGGGACATTGATGCGTTCTTTATTGCACTCGATCTGCACGGCTCCACGCTGTTGGTGGGAGAAGGCCGGGCCGGGGAGGACGGTGCAGGGAGGGTTTCGGTATTCGGGGCCACTGAGGAGGGGTGGACGCAGACGACCACATTGCGTCCGTCCGTCCCCTATTCGTCCGGCTCGTTCGGAACCTCTGTCTCCCTACACGACGAGTGGGCCTTGGTGAGTGGCTACGATGAGCAGCTAGGGATGGACGTCAACATTGATCGAGTGGTGTATCTCTTTCGTCGCCGGGGCAATGCCAACTGGCAGGAGCTCCGGATCTTCGATATCGGAGAAGTCGACTTTGGCGCTGCGCTCGATCAGGATGGGAAGATTGCTCTTATTAGCTCTGTGCCCGAAAGCGAGCCGGGAACTGCGTACGTCGTCCGGTTGCCCTGATTCCTCCCTTCAGATCGCTCCGGCACCTATCACTCGATGCAAGAACCAGGGGCTGCTACGGAGTGGATGGTTGCAATCCCGATGAGACGGTCGTCTTCAAGAGAAGCCGTCATGCGCAGCAGACATACAATAAATGTGTAATCTGGATTGATTTTTGCCAAAATGGTGGGCAACATACAATTCCGCCACAGATCAGACGTTGGACAGACCAACGGAGCAGAGCGATTCATCGTTATGGATCCCCAGGGCTCGGTTGCTGAAACCGTTTCCTGCGTTTCGGCAGGAGCTTTTTTTGGTGATCGGAGGGGAGTGCTCGCGATGTAGTGTTTTCTGTTGCATTTGTACTGCTGGGCAGCGGTTGCTCCACAGCATGGACGATTCCTTTTCCCACTCCTCATCGACATGAAGCACTGCGCTACAACGCGCGCGATTGCCATTTTGGTAGGGCTGATGCTCAGCATCGGGAGTATAGGTGGGCCGAGGATGTATGCCCAGGACCTTTCTTCTGATGGGCGCGATCGCCTGTCTCCGCGGCTTCGATCCCTTGCGATGGACGTAGCGCCGCATCGGGTTGGGCCCCGGAGTGAAGCGATGGCGTCAGCGTCCCGGAATCGGGCCACACAGGCCGAGACCGAACGCTACAGCGTGATCGTTTTCACGTCCGATCCGGATGCGCTTCGCCAGAATGACATTCGCGTCCATTCCATACTGGACGACTTCGTCACGGCGGAGGTGGCTCCTGCAGGCTTGCGTGTGCTGGCAGGAATGGAGGCGGTTGACTATGTCAAGCTGGCCCGTCGGTACGAACCGGCAAATGATGTCGTGCGAGGCGTGACCGGAGCGGCAGCACTTCAGGAGGGGGCGCTCGGTGAGGCGTACACGGGAGAGGGGGGACTGGCCTGTATCATCGACACGGGTATCGACTGGTCGCACCCCGACTTTCGAGGCCTCCGTGACTCCCTGTCGAGCCGGATCTATTCTATCTGGGATCAAACGTTGCTCCCTGAGTCCGGGGAGCAGTCCCCGTCAGGATTTGACTATGGGGTCGAGTACACCCGGAGCGACATCGAAGCGGAGCTTCGGGGCGGTACGAGTGGGGAGGTGCGGCACGAGGACACGAATGGACACGGAACCCATGTGGCCGGCACCATCGCGGGAAATGGAGCCGGCAGTCCCTCTCGTCGGTATCGAGGGGTGGCCCCCCAGGCCGACATTGTTATGGTGAAGACCGACTTCGTGAACGTCATCGACGGCCTCTCCTACTGTGGACAGGTTGCCGACGAGACGGGTCGGCCAATGATCGTCAACTTGGGACTTGGGCGCACCTCGGGGCCCCACAACGGTTCGGCACCGCTCGCTCGGGCCGTCGATCAGTTTGTGAAACCGGGCCAGGCCGTCGTCACGGCGGCAGGAAATGACGGAGATGAAGCCCTGCACGCCTCTCAGCGTCTGTCGGCCGGTGAAACCGAACGCCTCCGTGTAGAGGTGCCGGCCTATACCCCGAAGGGGGGATCGGTCAACGACTTTGCGTTTTCCCTTGACGGCTGGGCGGCGGGAAGTCCCTCTTTGTCTTTCGAGGTCGTAACGCCGAACGGGGAGGCGTTTGCTGTGCCTGAAGATACCACGGCAATCATCGAGACGAAGGAAGGAGGGGTGTTTTATCAGAATGAAATTGATCGAAGCACCGGCGAACGTCACCTCGAGATCGAAGTCTACGACCCCGAGTCCAACCGCCCCCCGGCCGAAGGCACGTGGACCCTTCAGGTGGAAAACGAGTCATCGGAGGCCGTCACGTTCCATGGATGGATGTGGCAGACGACCACAGGAAGCACGTTGGTGGATGGGGACAGTAAGTATACCGTCGGTCCACCCGCCACGGCGAACGAGAGCATAGCGGTCGGGGCGTGGACGCAACGCTGGCGGTGGCAAGATGCCCGCGGCAACTCGTGGAGTGAAGAGGACGTTTCCAGCGCCGTAGATCGGACCGGAGCGATCGCACAGTTTAGCAGTCGAGGACCTGTTCGGGGGGGCGTCGAAAAGCCGGATCTGATTGCTCCCGGACACTGGACCGCTTCCTCCCTGTCCGGCACTGCATCTGTGTCTTCTCGTCTAGAGCTATCGACGGGGAAGTATGCCTTGTTTCGCGGCACGAGCATGGCGGCTTCGGCCGCGGCAGGGGTTTCGCTTCTTCTCTTTCAACAGGATCCTTCGCTGAATGCGGATCAACTCCGTCAGCTACTGACCGACAATGCACGAACGGACGATCGGACTGGACGCTCCTGGGATGCGACGTGGGGACACGGAAAGCTCGATGCATTTCAGTCCATGGCTGCCCTTCAAGGCAAGCCCGTACGAAACCACGAGGTCATCGGATACGACGATCCGTCTTCGGCGTCGAACCGCACGACCTACACCTTGGATGGGTCGGAGGCCGAACGAGTGGCCGTTCGCTTTACGGCAGAAGAAAGTGGTCGTCTGCGGGGGCTCTTTCTACATACTGGGACTGGAGACGCCAATCGGCTGAGCGACTCTCTCGTCGTTGAAATCCGAACCGATGGGGGCGAGAGCCCGGGCAATCGGCTGGGGAGGCCCGTGAAAATATCGCCTGGGGCGCTGGCCAATAATACCTTGAATTTTGCTTCGCTCGAGGCTGCGAATGCGTCCGTTCAGAGCGGGACGGACTATTACGTGGTGCTCTATTCTGCGTCGAACAGTGGGGAGATTGACCTGGTCGGAGAGGAGACCTCAGTCGACGGGCGTTCGATGGTTCGTATGAATGGAACCTGGACTTCGGTGGGGACGGATCTGGCCCTTCGGGTGGCCACGGGGGTGTCTCTCGATCTGCAAGCCCCGCCAACTGCCAAGCGTACGTCGGGGGCGATCGTAAAAAGCAGCGAGGGGCCCTCCCTTGAATGGGGAGAGGTCGAGGATGCTGAACAGTATGAACTTCAGATTGCCGCCGATCCCAGTTTTCCCGAGGGGAGTACTCGTACTATAACGGTCGATGGCTCGTCATACAGCCCCGAGGGATTGCCGTCGAGTACGACGTACTACTGGCGGGTACGGGCCAAGGGCCAGGAACACGCCGGCCCCTGGTCCAGCAGGCAGAACTTCCTCGTTTATCCTGCCTCGATCGAGGTTCAGGCCACTCGATCCTTTGGATCGACGGACGGCACGAGTGGCTATCGGCTCGTGGCGCTTCCGGGCAACCAAGAGGTTCCTGTTGCTTCCACGCTGGAAGGAACCAACGGCCCCGACTGGCGCGCCTTCTGGGACACCGGGCAGGAAGAGGGCTATCTCGTCGAGTTTGACGAATCCTCGACGTTTCGCTTTCGGAAAGGGAATGGGTTCTGGCTCATCAGCGAAAACGAATGGGCCTTCGAGGGCTCTGTGTCGAGCGTTCCCCTTCGGGACGACGGTACGGTTGCCATCGAGGTCCACCAGGGGTGGAACATCATCTCGAATCCTTTCGACTTGGACGTGTCTTGGGGAGCCGTAGAAGCGGCCACTGGCGTGGATCTACAAAATCCGTGGCGCTTTGCGGATAGCTATCGTCAAGTCTCGACGCTTCCCTCTGCAAGTAAGGGGGAGGCCTTCTACTTTTTTAACGATCGAGAAGGGCTCGAAGAGCTCGTCCTTCCGTATCCGGAGGCTCCACAGGCGCCCTCGGGGCGAAAAGAAGCGACGGACCGATCGACCCTCACCCTCACGACGTCTCAGGAAGGGGCGCGGACATCGGTGTTGCGTACAGGACTGGCTAAAGGAGCGGGGGAGGGCCTGGATGTTCACGATCAGTATGCCCCTCCCAGCCATTTCGAACGGGCCTCTCTCCGGGCCGAGGCCCCGGTTGAAGAGGCCGGGCCCCGCCGCCAGGCCCTCGCCGCTGACTATCGATCCACCGAGCAAAACGGACACACGTTCTCCCTGACGTTGGACGCCGAGGCGGGGCCCCCTGTAGAGATCAGCGCGGAGGGCATGGAGGCCTTCGACGGCCAGCAGGTCGTCCTCGTGAATTCCTCGACCGCTCAGAGTTACGACCTCCGCTCTACGTCCACCGTGACCATCCAGCCGACCGACGAGACGCAGGAGTTTCGGTTGTTGATCGGCAACGAATCCTACGTGGAAACTCAAAAGGAG
>CAYXAD010000172.1:0-7512 GCA_964462965.1 uncultured Salinivenus sp. | reverse complement strand
GAAACCTTCTCTCCATCTTTCTCACCCTGATGTACGGGATTGTCGCCTTGCCGGCAATCGTGCTGCAGTACTGGCGATTCAGTTACCGCATCACCCCAAAACAGATCGTCATCCAGAGTGGGGTCCTCAACCGAAAAAATCGGAGTATCCCCATCGAGCGAGTTCAAAACGTCCAGATCGAGCAGAACCTCATCGCTCGCTTCTTCGGCATTGCCAAGGTGAGCATAGAAACCGCAGGGAGTTCGAGCACGGAGGGAAGCATTGAGTACGTGGCCCTGGACGCCGCCCACGAGATCCGCCAGGTCGTGCGGTCGTTTCAGCACGAGGAGACCCCGACCGAGGCAGACGCCCCCTCTGCGACAGAGCCGGAGGCTGCCCCCCTCTTCTCCATGTCTCTGGATCGAGTCCTTCTTTCCGGAGCGTTCCGATTCTCTCTTCTGTACATCGCCCTCATTTTCTCGGCGCTCCAGTTCGTCGATCCGGAGATCATCGTCGATCAGTTCTTGCTCCGTCAACAGGTGGAAGAAGTCACCGCCGCCCTGACGGCACATCCGGCAATGGCCATCCTCGTGACCGTCCTCGCGGCCTCCCTTCTCGGCTGGATCAGCGGCATCCTCATTCATCTGGCCCGGTATTACGGATTTGAGCTCTGGATGGACGGGGACAAGCTGCGAAAGCGCCACGGTCTCTTTACGGTGACGGAAGGCACCATTCCCCTCGAGAAGGTGCAAGCCCTCATTCTACGTACCAATCCGTTCATGCGGGCCTTTGGGTGGTACCAGCTCGAAGTGCAGACGATTGGGATGGACGTCGACGAACAAGGCCACCGCGTGATCGCTCCCTTCGCTCAATACAATCGCATCGTGGCCCTCGCTCAGCGCGTCCGGGCGTTCGACCTGCCGACTCACTTCGCTTCCGTCTCGACCGTCACGATCCGGCGGCGGTTCATCCGCTACACGGTGGCTCTTTCTGTCTTCGTATTGCCGACCGCCTACTTCTGGCCGGCGGGATGGTGGCACCCCAACGGAGTGGCCCTGCCCTGGTGGGCGTTTCTCCTGATGCCTGCACTCCTGGGGCTCGCCATTCTCCAGTACCTGAATCACGGCTATCAGACGCAGGAGGACGGGCTGTACATTCGACGGGGGGTGTTCTCCCACTACCTCTGGATCCTGCCCCTGGAGAAGTTTCACGTCTTCTACACCACTGCCTCGATCTTTCAGCGACGGCTCTCCCTCAAGACCCTGTTCGTCGATACGGCCGGAGCCGCCTCGTTTGCGTATCCGGAAGTCATCGACGTGCCGGCCACAGAGGCAGAAACGCAAATCGATCAACTCCGTGACCAGTTCAAGTCGCTCTACCGGTCTAGAATCGAGGCGGCCACAGGCGCCCCCGACACTCGTCTCTCAGAAGACGAGCGGCCTCGCCTTCCGACCGACGATGCCTCGCCCTCGCCCCCTCCCAATCCGTAGAGCGCGACAACAGAGCAGGGGTACGTTTCCTCCTACAAGATCATCGATCCGGAGAGAACACTCTCTCGTCAGCGATCTACCGTCCTCTCTTCCTTCCGGAGGGCACTCGCCCCTTACACGGAGGGGAACAAAGAAACTGGCGCGTATGCGCAGGTGCAGTGCTCTCTACCTACCAAACAACTTCCCCGCTCCTCTTCGTTGATTGACTCTGAGCCGAGACGAAAAACGACTGGGCCGCGGCTCCCTGCTTCCTCTTTCCGTTCCATGACTGATCTTCGTGTCTCGTGGATTCTCGACGTGCCAGCGGCATTCTCCTCCACATTTCCTCCCTGCCCAGTGCATACGGCATCGGCGACCTCGGACCGTCCGCCTACCGCTTTGCGGACTATCTGACGCAAACCCGCCAGAGCCTCTGGCAGGTGTTGCCCGTGGGACCGGTGGGGCCCAACGCGTCCCCCTACTCCAGCTCCTCAACCTTTGCCGGCAACCCGCTCCTCATCAGCCCCGCCCCCCTCGTGGAGTCCGGACTCCTCGCGGAAGAGGACCTGAGCCCGCTCGTCGAGCTCCCGGACAGCTACGTCGACTACGGACGGCTCGTGCCCCGAAAGCGCGAGGTGCTTCGAACGGCCTTCCGTCGGTTCGAAACGGACAGCGCCCCCGTGGACACGACCGAGCTGGAGCGGTTTCGCCGGTCGGAAGCGCACTGGCTCGAGGACTACGCGCTCTATGCCGCCCTGAAAGAGGCCCACGGCGGAACCTGGACCGACTGGCCCTCTCCTCTCGTCCATCGCGACCCGAATGCCCTGCAGAACGCCCGGGAGGAGCACGCCGACGCCGTACGCAAGCACATCTTCTGGCAGTACCTCTTCGATCGACAGTGGTCGGCCCTGCAGGCCTATTGTCATGCCCGCGACATTCGCCTCTTCGGCGACCTTCCCATCTACGTGGCCCACGACAGTGCCGACGTGTGGGCCCACCAGGACCTCTTTCACCTCAACGAGCAGGGCGAGCCTCCCGTCGTGGCAGGCGTGCCGCCCGATTACTTCAGCCCCGAAGGTCAGCGGTGGGGCAACCCCATCTATCGATGGGACCGCATGCAACAGAATGGATTTCAGTGGTGGGCCCAGCGACTGGGACACATCCTCGATCGTTTCGACCTCGTTCGGCTCGACCACTTTCGTGGGTTTGAAGCCTACTGGCAAGTGCCGGCCCACGAGGAGACGGCGGTCAATGGCGAGTGGGCCGAAGGGCCGAGCACGTCGTTTTTCGACGTCATGGAAGAAAAACTGGGAGAGCTTCCGCTGGTCGCCGAGGACCTTGGGACCATCAGCGAAGCGGTCCACGAACTTCGGGACGCCTACGACCTTCCGGGCATGTCCGTCCTTCAATTTGCCTTCGACGATGGGCCGGAGAATCCATTCCTTCCCCACAACTACGAACCCAACACCGTGGCGTACACGGGCACCCACGACAACAACACGACGCTCGGCTGGTGGAACCACGAGCTCTCGACGGCCGGAAAGAAGTACGCCCATTCCTATCTGAACCTCGATTCGAACGAGTCAGAGGTCCTGTCACAGTGCATCCGTGCCCTGCAGGCCTCGGTGGCTGACCGGGTCATCGTTCCTCTACAGGATGTGTTGGGGCTTGGCGCTGAGGCGCGAATGAATGTCCCCGGCGAGCCGTCCGGCAACTGGAGGTGGCGATTCACGTCCGATCAATTGGAGGAAACCGGGGACCTTCTCGCTTCTCTCACCCGGATCTACGGTCGGGCTGAGTCCTCCGAGTGACTCGGTCCGCCCTCGCGAGCCTCTCCGACGGCTCTCCTCCCTCTTCTCGTTCGCCCAACCGGTCCGCTGTGTTTATGTCCACCTCATTTCCCTTTCACGGCGCTCTGCCCACAGAGTCCGAGACCACCTTCCGAGTTTGGGCCCCTGACGCCGAGGCTCTCACCCTGGACATTGAGAATGGGGAATCGACTCCCATGACGGAGGTCGAGGACGGGGTCTTCGAACACGCAACTGAGGACGCTCCCGCCGGAACGCGGTACCAGTTTCACCTCGGCGACGAAGGGCCCTTCCCGGATCCCGCGTCCCGCTTTCAGCCCGAGGGGGTACACGGCCCCTCGGAAGTCGTAGATCCCCACGCCTATGAATGGGAGGACGACGATTGGCGGGGCGTCGATCGAGACGAGCTCGTCTTCTACGAACTGCACGTGGGGACCTTTACGAGAAATGGAACCTTCGAGGACGTCCGCGAACAGCTGTCGTATCTGAAGAGCCTGGGGGTGACGGCCCTGGAACTCATGCCGGTCCACGACTTCCCCGGTCGATGGAACTGGGGATACGATCCCGCGGCGCTCTTTGCCCCCGCGCGGGCTTACGGAGAGCCGGACGACCTGCGCCGCCTCGTGGACGCCGCCCATCGCACGGGGCTGGCGGTCTTTTTGGACGTCATCTACAACCACTTTGGGCCGGACGGTGCCTACGCCAACGCCTTCGCCCCCTTCCTCACCGACAAGTACGAAACCCCGTGGGGCCCCGCCATCAACCTCGATGACGACGGGGCCGACGGCGTCCGCCGCTTCTTTATTGACAATGCGTTGCACTGGCTTCGCGAATACCGATTCGACGGACTTCGCCTCGACGCCACCCACGCCCTCTACGACGACAGTACACCCCACTTCCTGGCCGCCCTCGCGGAGGCCGTGGACGAGCACTTCGACGACTTCGATCGGCACCTCATCGCCGAAGACCACCGCAACGAAAACCGACTCGTCTTGCCCCGGTCCGAGGACGGATACGGCCTTGATGCCCTCTGGAGCGACGACTTGCACCACCAGCTCCGGGTGCTCACGGCCGGGGATCGGGAGGGGTACTACCGAGACTTCGTCGGAATGACGACCGAGGACGTCGCGACGACCCTCCGCGACGGCTGGTTCTATCGAGGTCAGCACGCCGAGCACTTCGGGGGACCGCGCGGCACCGATCCGAGCGCAGTGGACCCCTCCCAGTGTGTGGTGTTCATCCAAAACCACGACCAGGTCGGCAACCGCCCGACGGGCAACCGCCTGACCGACGACATCCCGCTCCCGGTCTACCGCGCCCTCTCTGTCATCCTCTGCGTCGCCCAGGAACTCCCCCTGCTCTTCATGGGCCAGGAATGGGCGGCGTCGTCCCCGTTCCAGTTCTTCACCGACCACAACGAAGAGCTCGGCCCACTGGTCTCCCAGGGACGAAAGGAAGAGTTCGAGGGATTTCCGGGGTTCGAGGAAATGGACGTGCCCGACCCGCAGGACCCGGACACCTTTCGGCGTAGCCAGCTCGATTGGGACGAACCGCGTCGCGCCCCGCACGACGGCATCCTGGCGCTGTACCGCGACCTCCTAGCGCTGCGTCCCGAGCTCGGCGACGAGACGGAGGCCGAGGCCCCCACCGACACGACGCTCACGATTGAACGCCCGCCCTTTTACGTGGCAGTCAACCTGGAAGGCGCCGGCCACCTGACCCTGCCCGACGGCCTGCAAAGCGTTCTGCATACCGAACAAGGGGGATACACCTCGGACCCGCGCCCCCCGAGTGTTACCGGCACGGCCGTCTCCTTTACGCGACCGGGGGCGGTTCTCCTCCGAACGCGCTGACCGTTTCTGGTTAGGAAAGTGTGGCCCCTTTGTGCATGCCCGCCAAGACAAGAAGGGCATCGGCCGAGCGCTGCTGGAAATCGTTGCGGACAAGAAGAACGGAACGGCTCATTGCCATTGTCAGTTTTTATTGGCAATGAACTGAGAGCGCCCATGTCCCTTCTCACTGATTGACTATACCCATGGAAGTTACAATTGACGACTACGGTCGTATCGTCATCCCGAAATCTATTCGGGACCGGCTCGGCCTCCAGTCCGGTACCGCTCTCGAGCTTGGCATACAGACAGAAGAGGAGGGCGATGGCTCTATCACGTTGAGGCCGAAACGGCAAACTCCTCCGCTCCAACGGAAAGGCTCCCTCCTCGTGCACACGGGCGAACTTTCTGAAGAGCGCTTCGATGTCGTCGAACACCTCCGCGGGAAACGCCAAAAATGGGCACTTAAGCATGCCGGGCTGGAGAGGTAAGATCACCTGTTGAAGTCCCCTCTGTCTCAATCCCCTCTAAAAACATGTAGTCTACTGTCCGAAGAATGTCGCCCCTCTTTCAAACGCCAGATACGGTCTTCTCCGTCACTCCAAAACATATGCTGAACACGATTCAGTATTGATTTATTTCATCAGTCGCTTTGCTCGTGTGGAGACCCTCCCTCCAAACGAGGGGACCTGCTCGATCCCAGAAAAGGCTCTGAATTGACCCTGGATCAGGATCCAACCAGGATTCAAAGCAACGAAGGGGATGTCTCCTTTCTAGAGACCGTTTTGGAGTTCCACATATACCTACACCACAGCATCAGCCCTTCCTCCGACATCGCTCCCCCTTTAACCACTTCATCGATGAGAGTGCTTCTCGACACCTCCGTGTTGATTCCGGCCATAGTGCCAGCACTTCCCCAGCACGAGACAGCCCTTCCACACCTGGAGTCTACAGTTCGCGGGAAAGAGAGCTTGGTGTTGAGTGCCCACTCCTTGGCTGAATGCTACGCATCTCTTACGGCTCTTCCGGTCAGTCCCCGGGTGACACCTGGACAAGCACGTAGTCTCATTACAGAGAACATCGTTGAAGCCGCTCAAGAGATTGTAGAGCTAGACAGCGCAGATTACTTGAATGTGCTTCAGCGGATGACCGATCTCGGTCTTGAGAGCGGAGCCGTCTATGAAGCCTTACACGTACGTTGTGCGGAAAAAGCGTCGGTCGATGAACTGCGTACGTTCAACGGAGAAGACTTCCGGCGACTATCTCCGGAAGCCCCCATCGAGCTCGTCGTTTTGTAATCGTCCCCCTACACGAACCGAGCACGAGCAGAGTCTTCAAGAAGCACCGATGAAGGAGCCCCGATACCATTGCCTTCCGTTCGACGCCGGTCGACAGTGCGCGTTTCTGATCGAGAAAGATCATTCAGGACTGCTCTTCTCGTGTGCCTCCTTCTTGATCTTTCAACCCTTCATTCGTAGTTCGCAATGACCGCTACGTATCGGCTGCAGTTGACGCCCGACTTTGGCTTCGCCGAGGTCGAGGCCCTCATTCCGTATCTCGCACGGCTCGGCATCAGTCACCTTTACCTCTCGCCCATCACGGAGTCCCGGCCGGGCAGTGAACACGGGTACGACGTGACCGACCACAACGCTGTGCGGGAGGCTTTCGGCGGACGTGAGGCCTTCGAGTCCCTCCGTAAAACGGCTCGGGAGGCCGGCCTCGGGATCATCCTCGACTTCGTCCCCAACCACTCCGGCGTGGGGCCCACCAACGAGGCCTGGCAGGACGTGCTCGCCTACGGCCGCCATTCGGCCTTCGCTCACCACTTCGACATCGACTGGAATCCCCTGAAGCCCGAGCTGCAGGGCAAAATCCTCCTCCCGTTCCTGGGCACCACCTACGGCTCGGCCCTCGACGAGGGCGACATCAGCCTCACCTACGAGGACGGACACTTCTACGCCACGTACTACGACCATCGCTTTGCCCTGAGCCCCCGAACCTACCCGGAGGTGCTCGATGCGGTGCTCCCGAATTACGAGCGCACGGAGGCCTACTTCGACCTGCAGGAGCTTCGGGAGGCCTTCGCGGAGCTCACCCCGGAGGCCCGCGAGCGGGCCGAGGCCCTCTGCCGTCGCCTCGCCGCCGTCGACGTGTCTTTCGAAGACGATTCCTTGCGGGACGCCTTTTCCCCGAAGGACTTTCACACCCTGCTGGAGCGGCAGCACTGGCGTCTCGCGTACTGGCGGACGGCGGGCCGCGAGATCAACTACCGGCGCTTCTTTACGATCAGTGACCTCGTCGGCCTTCGGATGGAAGACGAAGACCTGTTCTGGAGCGCCCACCGGCTTCTCGGCGATCTTCTGGCCGAGGACGGCGTCGACGGCGTCCGCATCGACCACATCGACGGCCTCTTCGATCCGCACGAAT
>CAYXAD010000171.1:0-7554 GCA_964462965.1 uncultured Salinivenus sp. | reverse complement strand
TGTGCTACATGCCCACCATGAGCCTGGCGAACACGCTGGCGTTCCACAACATGACGGATCAGGAGACGCAGTTTCCCGTCATTCGCGTCTTCGGCACGGTGGGCTGGATCGTCGCCGGGCTGCTCGTGAGCTACGCGGGCGTGTATTTCGTCCCGGAAGGGGTCATCCCGGAAGAAACGACGTTTCCCCTCTACCTGACGGCCGGCATCAGTGCCCTCTACGGCCTGTATAGCTTTACGCTGCCGCACACGCCCCCGCCTGCCAAAGGAGAGGAGGTGTCCATTCGCGACATCGTGGGCATCGACGCGCTGAAAAAGCTGGGCTCGCGGTCCTTCTATGTCTTCCTGGCGAGCTCCTTCCTCATCTCCATTCCGCTGGCTGCCTACTACAACTTCACCCAGACCTTTCTCGAGAACACGGGCTTTCAGGATGTCGCGGCCGTACAGACCATCGGCCAGATGTCTGAGGTCGTCTTTATGCTGCTAATGCCGCTCTTCTTCATCCGGCTCGGGGTGAAGTGGATGCTCGGCGTCGGCATGTTTGCCTGGGTGTTGCGCTACGCCCTCTTTGCCATGGGCGCCCCGGACGTGGTGACGTGGATGATTATCTCCGGCATCGCTCTGCACGGCATCTGTTACGACTTCTTCTTCGTCACCGGTCAGATCTACGTAGACAAGAAGGCCTCCGATGACATTCGCGGCCAGGCCCAGGGCCTCATTATTCTTCTCACCTACGGTGCAGGCATGCTGATTGGGGCCCAACTGGCCGGTTGGCTCTTTAACACCATCCGAACCGGCGAGCAGTTGACCCTGGATCAGTGGGTCACCTTCTGGTGGGCCCCGGCCCTCTTCGCAGGCGTCGTGTTGCTCTTCTTCATGCTCCTCTTCCGCGACGAGGTGGAAGTGACCGATCAGTCCATCGCGTCGGTGATGGGCGCCGAGACCGACGAAGAGGAAGAGGTCGAAGAGCACCCCAAGAAAGCTGTCTAACGACCGCTCCTCTGCGCTTTGACGGGGTACCGAAGCGGTCTCACACTTTCCTCTGAGGCCGTTTTTATTCCGGAACGACGCAGCCGGAGGGTCCCCCAAACCGACCGCCATTGTTCTTCCACACCTCCATCCCCAAATCCGTCCCTCGGATTTGGACGAACAGCTACCACCGCGCGAGGAATCCGAGGGACGCTCCAGCTCGCCGAATCGCCCCGTCGCTGTACGTGCCCGCCACCGATACGCCGAAGCGGGTCGTGATGTACGTCTGCAGGCGCACGGAGGCAAAGTGAGCATTGGAAACGAGCGGCGGGAGGTTGGGATGCAGAAGCTCGACGGTCCGCCCCATTCCTACTTGCCCCTCGAGGTACGCATTCGGCGTTCCCAAGTATCGGCGTGCCGCCAGGGATTGGGTGACGCTCCACGTGCCGCCCCGCTCGATGAGCGACGTCCGGGTTCGGAGATACCAATTGCCAATGTACCGGGCGATCTGCGGGCCCATCACGTGCACATTTGCGTTGAAATACCGGCGCCACTCGTACCTCCCGGAAAACTCCCATCCCCCCACGACTTCATAGAGCTCCGCTCCGAGGGAATGCCGCGGCATCGTCTGGGCGCTCGGCGCGAGAGAGGCGTGAACGTGTCCGTAGGCGTCTCCCCACAGCCCGGCCCAGTAGTGAACGTCGCCCGAGACCTCATTCCGCCCAAAGCGACGCTGCTGAGCAAGTGTAGTGACCAGGTCGCCGGGCCCCAGAGACGTCTGGAGGGTGGCCTTGCGACGATGCCAGGCCTCCCGCTCCGCAATCCAGTCATAGGTGTAGCCGGTGGAGAACACGGAGAACGAAGAATCGGCAGCCACCGCCCCCTGCTGCTCCGCCTGGGACATGGAGCCGTGCGTCGTGTGATGGGGAGCCGCCGTCTCCGAGGGCCCTGCGAGAAGCACAAAGAAGAGCAAGAAATACATGTCAGGAGGAAGTCGTTTGAAAGCCAGTCCGTTGCATGGCGCCCCACGAGTCGACGTTGCGAAAATACCGCCACAGGCCCCGCATTCGATACCACGCAATGAGCTGTCGATAGCCGAATGCTTCGAGAAAGGGGAGCATAAAGAACTGGGCCAGATCCGTCGTCTCCCCGTACCGCCGGAACCAGTACTCTTCGAGTGCAACCGCGCCAAAAGAGAGGGCCAACCCAAAAGCAAAGGCCACCATGAAGAACGCCAGCGCAAGCGTCGTGGGCAGCATGCCAAAAGCCAATCCCACAAGGAAGGTGGCGTAGCCCACGAACTCGATCGCGGGGCCCAGCATTTCGAGAAAGTAGTAATAGGGATAGGACAAGAGGCCCACTCGTCCATAGCGGGGATTAAAGAGCATCCGCTGATGCCGCACCACCGCTTCGGTCAACCCGCGCTGCCAGCGATCGCGCTGGCGGCCGAGGCCGGTCACCGTTTCGGGGCACTCGGTCCAGGCCACCGGATCCGGCATAAACCGAATCTGATACGGATCGCCGGTCTCCCGCATGTGGCGGTGCATGTGCACCACCAGCTCCATGTCCTCCCCGACGGTGTCGGTGTCGTATCCGCCCACGGCGACGACCGTCTCGCGACGAAAGAGCCCAAAGGCCCCGGAAATAATGAGCAGCGCCCCGGCCCCGTCCCAGCCCATCCGGCCGAAGAAGAACGCCCGAAGATACTCGAGCACCTGAAGCTTCGGAAGCAACCGCCCCGGCAGCCGCACCTTCTGCACGCGCCCGGCCTGCACCTCACATCCATTGGCGATCCGAACAATCCCTCCGACAGCTACGGTCGAGCGATCTTCGAGGAAGGGACGGACGAGACGAATGAGCCCTTCGCTCTCGATGAGGGTATCGGCGTCAATGGCACAGAAGAGCGGCGTGCGGCAGTACTTGATGCCGGTGTTCAGGGCGTCGGCTTTCCCCCCATTTTCTTTGTCCAGCACCCACAGGTTGGGGTGAATCTGGCTTCGATACACCGAGCGCACCGATTCCGTCGGCAACTCGGCCGTAGGTGCACGCGCTGCGCGCTCGAGGTCAAAGGCATCCTTCAATCGGTCCAGGGTCTCGTCCGTCGAGCCGTCGTTGACGACCACCACCTCGAACCGCGGATATTTGAGACTCAGGAGGGCCCGCGTCGACTCGACACAGGTCAACGCTTCGTTATAGGCGGGGGCGATAAGGGTGATGGGCGGAAGCGTCTCGGAGGTGAGCGTCTCCTCCGGAATGTACGCCTTCAGGCGCCTGCCATGGCCCGCCAGCGCGTACCACGCAAGAAGCCCCATCACCAGATAACTGGTGTTCAACAGGGAAAAGTAGACGAGGGACACGTATGTGACAGCCTGGACGACATCCTGCATTACTGGGGCTCTTTCAGAACACTGGCGGCGAGGTCGGCCCGTTCGTGGCCACTCCGGCTGAGAAGTCGAAGGGGCGCTTCCTGGTCGAGCTCGGTCAGGCTTTTGGCCGCATTGAGGGCCACCCACCGGGACTCCGCACCGCTCACGAGTTCTCGCAGGATCACTTCATCGTCGTCGGGATGCCCGATTTGCCCGAGGGCCCGGGCGGCGTGGATGCGAACGAAGGAGACGTCCGAGTCGCAGTACGACCGGACGATCGGGGCGTGCTCGGGCCGCCCCACTCGACGAAGGAGACGAAGAAGGGCCGCAGTGAGCTCGGGATCCAGCTCGTAGACGAGAAGCTGGGCGGCCTGAGCCGCCGCCTCCCCGTCTCCCATCCAGCGGAGCGTCTCGGCACACACGAGGCGAACAAACGTCGGCTGGTCCCCCTCGCCCAGGTAGGAGCGAAGGACCGGTGCGGCCTCTTCCCCCAGGTGCACCATGGCCGACGAAAGCTGACTCACGTCGTAATTCGACAGCCGTTCGAGCCGGTTGAGAATGAACGCTGCGTCGTCCGGCGTCCCGCGTCGGGCCAGCCAACGAAACGCCGTGCGGGCCACGAGGGGAGAAGAATCGTCGAGACATCGGCGAAGGATTCCCCGGCACGAATCATCCCCGAGCAACCCGAAAAGCTGCACCGCCCGAGCGCGACGCCCGTCGTTGCGTGCTCGAAGGTCCTCCTCCAGATGCGTCAGAAACGGAACGGCGAGCCGCGTCAACAGCTCCTGGGCCCGCCCCTCGAGGGTCGCGGCGTACGGAACCAGAAACTCGAGAAACAACCGCTCCTGGGAAGGGGGTACCTGCTCCGTCAGCCGGTCCGGCGGAAGGTCGCCGGCGAGCACATCGAGAAGCTGCGCCTTCCACTGTTCTTGCAGCGTGCCGCGACGGCGCTCCCGAATCTTTGCTCGCAAATGGGACCCCATCGCAATGCCGGCACAGACCACCGCCAGGATCACGAACAGGCCCGCTACGACCCCCATTAGCGTGAGGGACCGAGCGTCGACACCGATTCCCCCTGCCGCCGCGATCAGCCCCGGCACGAGGAGGAAACTACTTGTGGCCGGGGTACGGGACACCAAATGGTGCGGCGCCCCAAGGAACCGAAAGATGCGCGCGAGAGCAACTTCCGGAGCAAAAGGACGCTGAATGTATTCGACCGCTCCGAGCTCGAAGGCCCGCACAATTTCCTCATTGTTGCCCCGCCGCCCCAGCAAGATCACCTGCGGCTCCCCCGCAATCTCGTCGGACGGCATTCGACGAAGCAGCTCCAGGCCCGTCAGACCCGGCAGGCGAGTTTCGATGACAATGAGATCATAGGCTCTCTCCTGCATCTGCTGAAAGGCGTGCTCTCCATCTTCAACGCGGTCGGGATGGAGGCCCCGGCGCGTGATGCGATGCATCAGGAGATCCGCGCTCACCTCATCTTCGACGGCGAGCAAGACCTGCTCATTGCCGGCCGGTATGGAAAGGGTCGGTCTGCTCATGCCCCTCCTCCAGCCCCCGATTTCCAGTACTGCATCCAGGGGGCGTCGTCAATCAGGGATTCCAGCTCTTGGGCCGACACCGGAGTGGCAAAAAGGAACCCTTGTCCGTACGTGCAGCCCGATTCTCGGAGGGCATCGAGCTGATCCGTCGTCTCGATGCCTTCGGCCGTCACCGACTTTTCCAGGGTGTGTCCCATGGTGATGACCAGATCCACCAGGTCGCGGTCCCAGTCTCCGTGCTCCGTCCCTTCGAGAAGCTCCTTGTCAATCTTGAGGCCGTCGACGGGCAGGCGGCGGAGGGATTGGAGCGACGAAAACCCGGTGCCGAAGTCGTCGAGGACGATTTCGACGCCGAGATCTTTCAGGTCGTAGATGGCCGACTCGTCCTTTCTCGTAATTCCCTCCACCGTCCGCTCACTGATCTCCATGGTGAAGTTGGAAGGGCGAACGTCGTAGTTGTCAAAGATCCGCGTGAGCAGGGAGTGCGTCTCCGACCGGAAAAACTCCACGCGAGAAAAATTTGCGTTCAGGGAAAACCTGAAGCCATCACCGTGTTTATCGTGCAGGCGGCCGGCGACACGACAGGCCCGTTCCAGCACCTGATGTCCGATGGGAATGATGAGCCCCGTCACCTCTGTGACGGAGAGAAACACACTCGGGGAGAGAATGCCCCGTTCTGGGTGCATCCATCGGGCGAGCACCTCGACGCCCTTCAGGCTTCCGTCCTCCAGATTGACGATGGGGTGAAAGAAGGGGACAAACTCTTTTCGCTCGACCGCCTGGCGCACCTCCGTATCCAGCGAAAGCCGCTTCTCTACGCGTCGCGTCATGGACGGCTCATACATGACGAAGGGCTGATGCACCTTCCCTTTGGCCTCGTACATGGCCGTGTCGGCGTCGCGAAGCACCTCTTCGACGGTGTCATAGGTCGAGAGACCAACGACGACGCCAATGCTCGCCGGCGTATACACCACCCGCTCGCGGAGCTCGAGAGGCCGATTGAGCGCCTGGTCGATTCGGTTTGCAATCTGATGGACCTCCTCGGCGGAGCGAACGTCCGGCAGACACACGGCAAACTCATCCCCGCCAATCCGAGCCACCAGGTCCTGCTCGCGGACGGCCTCCTGTAGAATGCCGGCCACCTCCCGGAGGAGCTGATCGCCTCTGCTGTGGCCGAGGCTGTCGTTCACCAGCTTGAAGCGGTCCAAATCGAGATAGAGCAGGGCGTTCAGGACCGATTCGTCCCCTTCGATCATCCGCTGGACGATTTCCTGGAGGGCCGCCCGGTTGGGCAACCCTGTGAGCGTATCGTGGAACACCTCGTGCCGGAGCTGCTCGATCTGGCGATCCGGATCGGACGGTTTCCCTGCCTCAACTTCCTCCGAGGGCACTCCCCTTCCCGGAGAACTTGGCTCCCCCGAAGCGGACGCGGAAGCCTCTGCCATCGTAGCCATGCGACCGGGTCCTTTCGGCACGGAAACAGAAGAAGGCCCCCCGGTCTGCCCGCTCATCAGATCGACGACGAGGTCGGCCAGCGTACCGAGCAGCTGTCGGTCCCTCTCGGAAAACGAACGGGGCGCCTCGTCGGCAATAGAGACCGTCCCCACTCGTACCCCTTCGTCAAATAGCAGTGGCGCCCCCGCGTAGAAGTGGATGCCGGGCGCCTCGGTCACGAGTGGGTTGTCGGTAAACCGATCGTCGTGAATCACATTCTCGACGACCGTCACCTCGTCGTCGAGGATGGCGTGTGCGTCGAAGGAATGGCTTCGGTCCACGCGCTCGACGTTCCAGCCTTCGGCGGCCTTCACCCGCTGATGCTCTTGCCCCACGAGACTGACGGCCGCCCGCGACACCACAAAGATGCGCCGGGCCATCCGCACGACCCGCTCAAGCGCTTCGACAGGGGCGGGGCGCGTCCGTTCGAGCCGATTGAGGACGGCAAGCCGTTCCTCTTCGTTGTCGGGCAGCGGATACTCCATCGAAGGGTTGACTCGGCGAAAAGGAGAGAGAAAGCGCCCCGACGTGATCTCCACCAGCGAGACTCCGGGCCCTTGAGAACGGCAAAGAGGATGCCACACTTTCCGCCCGATTGGACGCCGGCTGACGCCCCCCGACGGGGCGGACACGTCGTCGTGTGGACCGCTCAAGTGTAGAAGTAGCGCAGAGACAACAATCCATCCCGGCGAATCCGACCGGTCCCCAACTCGTAATTCTTCCGAGTATGGCCTCCCCGAATCGTCCCGGGCGTCCCGTTCCACCCGACTGCCGTCCGTCCATCCCCGCTGGACCCGATCCTCATTGCACTTGCTTCTCGGCGATTCCCTTACACCATGAGGAAGATTTTTACCGAGTATCTAGGCCTATTAATTTTTGCCCTCGTGCTCCTCGGAGGCATTGCAATCTTTCTCCCTGTAGAGGCCTCTGTCATTGAGGTAATTGGCCTCTGTGTGGCACTGATTGCCATCGTGGGGGGCTTCTCGTGGTACTTCCACTTTACTTCGGAAGACCTCGGTCAGGCGCAAACGCCTCCCGGGCCTCACCCGCCGGGAGAAGCAGAGAACGGCTCCCCGGAGCAACCCTAGCCCGTTGCCGCTCCCCTAAGTGCGCTCAAGCGTGAAGTTGGGACTTTCAGCGGTTTTTGAGCGAAGCGAGTCCGCCCTCGTGGAAGGACCGTCT
>CAYXAD010000170.1:0-7588 GCA_964462965.1 uncultured Salinivenus sp. | reverse complement strand
TTGCGAGGTACGACCTTTCTGCCTGATCGACGGCCGACCGCGGACCCCGATAGGGGGCAGGACTTCGCGGCCGACCTCCGTGACGTGCAATTTTCCGTGTCAGCGGTTTGCCGGCCGCCGTCTCGACGAAAACAGCACGTAGGTCACAACTTCAGTTATTTAGGGAGAGGAATAGCGTCATTCTCAGCATGATTGGCAAACATGGCACTAGAGTCCACACCCTCACCAGGGATTTCGCAAGAGGAGGGAAGAGATCTCCTCGTCACCTCGAAAAATTGCCCTGCCTTTTCGATACGGAAAATCAATTCATCGGTGATTAACCACCCCCAATCTTGCCCCTACGACGGTGGCGCATTAGTTTGCGCGTACACCCAACGAGCTGGGTGAACCGGTGTCGATTGGCTGGTCTCGACGAATGAACGACGCATCGGACGGTATTTCTCTCTAGAACGTACGGGCTATGGCTTCACCCCCCATGTTCTTCTTTCTGGCGACGGTCGCGATTGCAGCCGGCCTCGGGATGCTCCTTGCACGGAGCCCCGTCTACAGTGCCCTCTGGCTCGTGCTTAATCTCTTCTGCGTCGCCGGCCTGTACCTGACGCTGAATGCGTCGTTTATTGGCGTCGTGCAGATTCTGATCTATGCCGGGGCCATCATGGTGCTCTTCCTCTTTGTCATCATGTTGCTCAACTTATCGGCCCTTCCCCAGCTCCACGACATTGATTGGACGCGAGGCGTGGCCTTTGTGCTCGGGCTCGTCCTCCTCAGCCAGTTGCTCTACGTCGTCTCGCTTCAGTTTGACCTTGGGGTAGAGTCCGTGTCCCCGGAGACGGCCGCGGAGATCGGGTCGGCGGCAACCCTTGGCGAAGTACTGTTTACGCGCTATGCTCTGCACATCGAAGTGGCGGGGATTCTGCTTCTTGCTGCTGCTGTGGGCGCCCTCATGCTTGCACAACGCCGCTTCGAATGAGTTTATGTTTGTTGATTGTTGGTTGTGTGTAGTTCGAAGGCCTCTGTAACTGGCGCTCTCCGATGAAATGCTTTCTTTCTCGATCCCAACCGTGCTGGTATTTTGCAAGTGGTGAAGATTGACAGTGCTCCCCAGATCGAGTACGGCAGTTAGTTCCTGAACTATTCTGTCGGGTGTTTTCAGTCAGCAATCAACTACCCACTATTCCCCAAGCGTAAAATGGAAGTTGCTCTCAACTGGTATCTGGCTCTGAGTGCCGTCCTCTTTACCATTGGTACCCTCGGGGTGCTCTTTCGGCGCAACGCCATCGTGGTTTTGATGTCGGTGGAGCTCATGCTCAATTCTGTCAATCTGACCCTGGTGGCGTTTAGCCAGTCGATGGGGGATACCGCGGGGCACATGCTCGTCTTTTTCTCGATTGCCGTGGCCGCCGCGGAGGCCTGTATTGGGCTTGCCATTATTATCGCCATCTTTCGTAGCAAGGTCACGGTGGACATCACCGAGATTAACATTTTCAAGCACTAGGTGCTTGCACCGACCCCCGACCGCTTCTGGACTGCTGACCTTCCACAACGGATTACCCACCCCAGATGACCCCTGACGTACTTCTCAGTCTCGTTCTGTTGCTCCCGTTGGCCGGGGCGATCCTTAACGGTGTGGTGCCTCTCTTTCTCCCAGGGCTGCGGACCCGTGAGACTCTCCTCGGAGCCCTTGGCACGGCGGTCGTCGCCGTGCCCTTTCTTTTGACGGTCTATCTGTTTGTCACCTTTGGGGGCGATCCCATCGTCGCCGACTACTTCACGTGGATGTCTGCGGGCGACCTCGATCTTCGCTTTGCCTACCGAATCGATGAGCTGTCCCTAATCATGACGCTCGTGGTTACGGGCGTCGGGGGCATCATTCATCTCTACTCGGTGGGATACATGCACGGGGATGAAGGGTACTGGCGGTATTTTGGCTACCTCAACCTCTTCATTTTCGCCATGCTGAACCTCGTGCTGGCGAACAATCTTCCGGTGCTCTTCCTGGGGTGGGAAGGCGTCGGCCTCTGCTCGTATCTGCTCATTGGCTTCTGGTATACGGATCTCAGCAACAGCACCGCGGCCAACAAGGCGTTTATCGTGAATCGGATCGGTGATTTCGCCTTCCTGGTGGCGATGTTCTTGATCTTTCAGGAGCTCGGCTCTTTGAGCTTCGACGTACTGCTCTCGGAGGGACCTGCGCTGCCGGAAGCCACTCTTAACTGGATCATCCTCCTTCTCTTTATCGGGGCCACGGGGAAGAGTGCGCAGATCCCGCTCTTTGTGTGGCTGCCGGATGCAATGGCGGGTCCGACGCCTGTGTCCGCCCTCATCCACGCCGCCACCATGGTGACGAGCGGTCTCTATCTGTTGGCGCGTGTGTCGGCCCTCGTGCTCAGCGCACCGGTCGTCATGGCCACCATTGCCATCGTTGGAGCCCTCACCGCACTCATGGCCGCCACGATCGCTCTCGCGCAGAACGACATCAAGCGCGTCCTGGCCTACTCGACGGTTTCGCAGCTCGGGTACATGTTTATGGCTGCAGGAGTAGGGGCCTTCTTTGTGGCCATCTTCCACGTCGTGACGCACGCCTTCTTTAAGGCCTGCCTCTTTCTCGGCTCCGGAAGTGTGATCCACGGCATGGAGGAGGTCGAAGGAGGGCTCGAATGGGAGGGACAAGACACGAGTGACTTCAATCCGCAGGACATGCGGACGATGGGCGGCCTCGGGGAATACATGCCCACGACCCGTACGACCTATCTGCTCGCGACACTGGCCATTTCGGGCATTCCCTTGACGGCCGGCTTCTTCTCGAAGGACGAGATCCTCTTCAAGGCCTTCGAGTATGGATTCGACGGACATGCCTATGCGTTCGCAGTGTGGATTGTCGGGGTGTTGACGGCCGCCCTCACGGCGTTCTACATGATGCGCTCCTACATGCTCACCTTCGAGGGAGAACCCCGGTGGCCGGCCGCGGATCGCCTCTTTCCGCATGAATCGCCGTCCACGATGACGATCCCCCTCTGGACGCTCGGAATTCTGTCCATCATTGGGGGCTTTATCGGACTCCCGGCTGTCGTTGCGGGGGGCGACTGGAACTGGATTCACCACTACCTGGGCGCCGAGTACGGAGGCCCCGTGGCGGAGGCGTCTCTTCACGCTCACGTGCCGCTCGCCCTTGAATGGGGCCTCATTCTTCTGAGTTCGGTCATCGCCCTGGGCGTGGTCTACTACACCTGGCAGGTTTACACCGAGCATGGGCTGGAGTATGACGCCCAGCTGCGTCGTCGCCTCGGGGGGCTCTATCCGACGTTGGAGGGAGCGTACTACTGGGACGAGTTCTACAACGATGTGGTCGTCGACTCGCTCATCAACGGCGTTGCTCGCAAGGGCTTTGCTCCATTTGACAATCGCGTGGTCGATGGCGCGGTCAACGGTATCGCTTCCTTGGCCCAGCGCGCCAGTGGGCTCCTGCGGCTGACTCAAACCGGTCTCGTGCAGAATTACGCCCTGGCCCTTGCTGTGGGTGTCGCCCTCGTCCTGGGCTTAATGTTGTTTGGAATCTAGGTCCGGGGGGCATCCTCTCGGACGCATTGACTTTCTTCGCTGCGATTTTGGAGCTGCTCACACAGATGGATATACCGTACTTGACATCGCTGGTTATTTTTCTCCCGACCGTCGGGGCGCTCCTGACCTTGCTTCTTCGGAGCGTATCGGCAATTCGGTGGACGGCGCTGGCGACCACCACCCTCACCTTCGTGCTGTCCATTGGGCTCTTCGTGGGCTACGATCCGGAGGTGAGTACGGCCCTGGCCCCGCAACTCGCAGACGTCTCGTCGGCCTGGTTCCCCGACACCCTCGACATCAAGTACTTCGTGGGCATCGATGGGCTCAGTCTTCTGCTCGTGATGCTGACGACCCTCCTGGGGCCCATCGTCGTCCTTTCGTCGTGGACCTACATCGCTGAAAAGCAGAAGGGGTACTATACGCTCCTCCTGCTTCTGCAGACGGGTATCACCGGGGTCTTTACGTCCTTCGACCTCTTTCTCTTCTACATCTTCTTCGAGATCACCCTCATTCCGATGTACTTCATCATCGGAATCTGGGGCGGGAAGGATCGCATTTATGCGGCGGTGAAGTTCGTCATCTACACCTTCGTGGGGTCGCTGCTCATGCTGGTCGCGATCCTATTCCTGGGCTACGAGGCGGGGGCAGCGGTGAATGAGGGCGTCTTTACGACGGACTGGTACAAGCTGCTCGAGTACAACATTCCACTCGGCACACAGGGCTGGCTCTTTGCGCTCTTCGCGTTCTCCTTCGCCATCAAGGTGCCCCTCTTTCCGCTGCACACCTGGCTGCCGGATGCCCACGTGCAGGCGCCGACCGGCGGGTCCGTCATCCTGGCGGGGGTGCTGCTGAAGATGGGAACCTACGGCCTCCTTCGCTTCTGCCTGCCCCTCTTCCCGAACGTCGCGCAGAGCTGGGCGCTCTTGTTTGCAGTCGTGGCCATCATCGGCATCATTTACGGAGCGCTCGTGGCCCGCGTACAAGAGGATGCGAAGAGCCTCGTGGCGTATTCCTCGGTGAGCCACCTCGGCTTCGTCGTTCTCGGCCTCTTTGCCTTTACGGCAGAGGCCATGCAGGGCGCCGTCATCCAGATGATCAACCACGGCCTGTCGACCGGCGCGCTCTTCCTCCTCGTAGGAATGCTCTACGAGCGTCGGCACACGCGCCTCATGGAGGATTACGGCGGTCTCGCGGCGTCCGTCCCAATCCTCACCACCTTCATGGTCGTCAGCGTGCTCGCCTCGGCGGGGCTCCCCGGATTGAATGGGTTCGTGGGGGAGTTCCTGATCCTGCTCGGCTCCTTTAAGAGCACCGTCCTCAACAGTCCGGTGCTCGTCGCGTTGGCTACCACGGGCGTCATCCTGGCGGCCATCTACCTGCTCCACATGGTCTATCGGACCTTCTTCGGGGAGCTCACGATCGACGCCAATGCCCAGATGGACGACATGAACGGGCGAGAGATCCTGCTCATGGTTCCGCTCGTCATCCTCATGTTCGTCCTCGGCTTCTATCCACACCCCTTCCTGCGCCAGACCGAGCCGACGACCGAGTTCTTGCTGGAGACGGTGGAAGAAAAGCGCGCTGCAGTCCAAGCACAGGCAGAACGTTCAGCTCCTCCTGACGAGCCGATCCAGGTGGACGCGGCTCCGCCGGAGGCCGAAGAGATTACAGTCGACCTGGAGACACTGCAGATGACGCCCTGAGTGCTATTCTTTTCTTCGTGCCTTGAATCAAAAGTCTCTGCGTACTTATGCCTTCCCGTACCCCCCTTTCCGACGAGGACGTTCAAGAGGCGCTGGCTGACCTCGATGGATGGACCCACGAAGAGGACAAGCTCCGGAAGACGTTTGAATTTACCCATTTTCGAGAAGCCATTAGCTTTATCGTTCGGCTGTCCTTTGAGGCCGAGGAGATGAACCATCATCCGGAGCTAGAAAACGTCTATAACACTGTCTCTGTCGCACTCACGACGCACGACGCCGGAGGCAAGGTGACGGAGACGGACGTTGAGCTCGCTACCAAGATCGAAGATTTTTCCTGGGTCTAATTCACTGCATCCTTGAACGCCCGGTCCATTGCAGGCCGGTCGCAGGAGATTATTAATTTTACGTTCCGCCTATGGATTTGTCGAGTGCATACGCCGCCATGTGGGCCGACCTGCCCGCCGTCTTCTCGATGACGGTGGTCGGAATCGTCGGGCTCGTCATGCTGGCCGTAGAATCCCTTGAGAACGACCACCCGTCGATTCCCTGGATGGGGGTGGGGGCCTTTGCCGTGGCTGCCCTCTGGGAGCTTTCGCTCCTCGGGTCGCCGCAGGACACTGCCTTTTTCGAGACGATTCGAGTAGGTGGGTTTGCGGCCTTCGTCAACCTCATCATCCTCTTGACGGGCCTGGCGACCATTCTCTTGTCGATGCCCTATCTGAACGGCCTCAAGCAGGACTATGGGGAGGTCTACTCGCTGATCATGTATGCCACGGTGGGCATGATTCTTCTGGCCACGGCCAACAACATGATCAGCATCTTTCTGGGGCTCGAAACGATGTCGATCTGTCTCTACATCCTTACCGGCCTCGTCCGAGAAGACGAAGGTGCCGTCGAGAGTGCCCTCAAGTACTTTCTCCTGGGCGCCTTTTCGACTGGCTTCTTTCTCTACGGCATCGCGCTGATGTATGGGGCAACCGGCACCATGGAACTACCGGCCATGGCACAGGCAGAGCTCGCGACCTCAACGTCCCAGCTTCTCTTCTGGGGCGGGCTCGGTCTCTTTTTCGTGGGCTTCTTCTTTAAGGTGAGTGCGGCGCCCTTCCACATGTGGACCCCCGACGTCTATCAGGGTGCGCCCACGCCGCTCACCGGTTACATGTCGACGGCCTCGAAGGCCGCGGCGTTTGCAGCCCTCATTCTCGTTCTCTATCACGCCGTGCCGGGGGGCGAGTGGAGTCTGGTCGTCGCGGTGGTGGCCGTCATCACGATGGTCATCGGAAATGTGATGGCTCTGGCACAGGAAAACGTGAAGCGCCTGCTGGCCTATTCGTCCATTGCCCACGGGGGGTACGTGCTGGTGGGTCTTGCAGCGGGGACCACGGCCGGCTACTCCGGGGCCCTCTTTTACCTGCTCGTGTATGCCGCCATGAACATCGGGGCCTTCGGCGTGATGGCGCTGCTGGAATGGGACGGAAAGGAAGGGCGCGTGCAGACGCTGTCGTCTCTCGCCGGCATCGCGGATCGCCGGCCGGTGCTCGGCGTGGCCATGGGCATCTTCATGTTTAGCCTGATCGGCTTTCCCCCGCTCGGTGGGTTTATCGGGAAGTACGCCGTCTTTGCTCCGGCCGTCGACGCGGGGCTCACGTGGCTGGTGATCATTGCGGTGCTCATGAGTGCCGTGAGCGCCTACTATTACCTGCGCGTGGTCTACGTCTTCTGGATGCAGTCCGCCGAGGACGTAGAGGCCACGGAGCCCGTCACCGAGGCGGCTTTTCCGCGCGCAACCCTGCCGGCGATGGGGACGCTCGTCGTCTGTGCCGTCGCCCTCGTGGTGCTCGGCGTCTTCTTCGGCGGGGTGCTCGAAACGACGGCTTCGTTCTTCGACGCGGCGGCCATGGCGTCCGCCCCCTAATCTCTTTTCCTCCTTTCTGTCTCTCCGCGAATGGAGGCTCTCCTTCGAGATCGCATTCCCCACGCCCCGCAGATGGGGCTGTTCGTGACGCCCCACCTGCCCTCGGACCGGTTGCAGAATGCCCTCTCCGCCTACGCGAAGGAGGTGGATGAGGCGGAGGTGCTCGCCCTGTATGACGCGACTCTCACCGGCACCGGCCGGGACGGTGCTGTCTTTGCCGTCGACCGCTTGGTCTTCCAGAATCTCGGCTTGCAGGCCCCTCAGACCGTCCGGTATTCCGATCTCGTCGAGGTGGCGGCCAAGAGCCGGTGGTTTGGGCTCGGCGGGAAAAAGGTAGAGCTGATGGTCAATCGGGGCCGGGCCACCTTCGACGTGACGATCGACTTTTCCGGTGCGCCCGAGGCGGCATCCT
>CAYXAD010000169.1:0-7593 GCA_964462965.1 uncultured Salinivenus sp. | reverse complement strand
CCGAGTCCGAACGGTCACTTGCTTTCGGAATTCTCAGACAGAGCCTAGTCGGAAGCGCCCTCAGGAAGAGTCAGGCTCGTCGCTCGGATCGGGGTCGGGCAGCCCGTTCGCGTGACGAGGCATCTGGCGCCCTTCTCCCTGCCACTGGCTCTCAGACGGATCGGGGGAGGCCTCTGCGTGGGGAGAAGAGGAGGTGTGTGCTCCTCCAAAGACCCCAAACTGAACCTGCATCGATCCCTGCTCCATTTTTCGTTGCAGGCGACGAATCAGGACGCGCCGGATGAGTGCTCGAGTGGGAGGAAGGAGTCCGAGAAACCCAATCACGTCTGTGAGGACGCCTGGAGTCACGAGCAACGCTCCCGCGACGAGGATGATCACCCCGTCCGCCAGCTCCGTTCCGGGCAGCTCGCCCGCTTGGAGCCGCCGATTCAGACGTTTCCAGGTCGTCAGTCCTTCCCGACGGGCCAAGTAGCTCCCCACAATGCCAGTGGCAATGATCAGGCCGATGGTGGGCCAAAAGCCAATGAGCCGATCGACTTGAATCAACAAGCCCAGCTCGACGGCAGGAGTCAGTAGAAAAAGGAGGATGAGTCGTCCGAGCATAGGAAGGGGGCCAGTGTGGGAACAGGGGGACGGTGGAGACCGTCGGGGGTCGCGAAGCCCTCGTTGAGAAGAATCGGTGGTACTTCCTCCGGTTCCGTGTCTGGAGCGTCTGGATCGGAAGACGGCACCGCTTTTTTTAGTTTTTAGGCAACTACCCTACGAAAGCAGCTTCCGACCAGAGAGTCCTCTCCAGAGTGGCAGTAGGTACAGCTACGGTCTGTTCGCTGCGGAGGGGAGAGGATGTGAGTGCAGAGGCGGTTCAGGCAGTAGTTCGCTCGACGAAATATTTCTCCTCGTGGATTGCCTCCTCCGAAAACCCGGCCCGCTCAAAGACCCCTTGGGCTTTATCGATCATCTTTGGGTGCCCACAGGTGTACGCAGCCGTCTCGTTCGGAGAGAAAGGGGAGGCATCCAGGTACTTGCGGAGGATGTCTTCGACCCGGCCGCACTCGCCGGACCAGTCCGGGTCCTCCCAGGGGCGACTCACCGTCGGGACGTATTCGAGCCAGTCCATCCGACGGGCGAGGGTGGAGAGCTCCTCTCGATAGGTCCCTAATTCCCACGACCGGCTGGCGCCGTGAAGGATGAACATCTGATTCGGAGTGTCGATCTCCCCATTTTGAAGGGCCCGGAGCTGGTCGCGTACAATACTGACATAGGGACCGACTCCGGTGACGGTGGCCGCCATGAAGTGGTAGGGCCGTGACGTGTCGAGCACAAATCGCCCCACGATCTTATTGCGCATCCACACTTCGGCCCCCTGGTTTAGTTGCCACAGTCGGGACGTCAGCGCTCCTTCGTCAACCCGTTCGATAAAGAATTCCAGTTCGGTCGATCCCGGTGCCGACGCCACCGAGTACGGGCGCAGCAGGGGGCGATCGGTGGAGTCGTCGAGGAGTCCAATGGTTGCGTACTGGCCGGGGGTGAAGTCGACGGGTTCATCGGCTTGGAGGCGGAACACGGCCAGGTCGTCCGAAAAGTCGACCCGCTCGATAAGTGTGAGGAGGCTGTAGCGCGATCGATCCATGATGCACAGGAAGGGCTATAGCACGACAAACCATTGCTCGCGTCCTTCGGAGAGAATGGAGCCTTGAGGGGGACGTCGCCAATCACCTCGTACACCAATGGCTCCCGAGAGTTTGGCGCGTGAAGGCCTACGTCGTGATCACGCCTCGTCGAACAGCCGCTCGATCAGGTCGACGGAGGAAATGTTGTCGGCCTCCGCATTGAAATTGGGAACGATGCGATGACGGAGGACGGGCACGGCCATTCGGCGAATGTCGTCTTCCACGGGGGTCATGCGTCCGTCGAGCGCCGAGAGAGTTTTGGCGCCCAGCACGAGGAACTGAGACGCCCGAGGACCCGCCCCGTAGCTGAGGTAGTCATTTATGAACTCGGGCGAAGAGGGTCCGTCGGGGCGGGTGCGAGCCACGAGATCCACAGCGTACTCGATAACGTTGTCGGCCACTGGAATCTGACGGATGAACTCCTGGTACTGCTGGAGTTCTCCGGCACTCATCACGGGATGGACGTCCGGATGAGGGCCGGCTGTGGTGCTTCGGACCACCTCGACTTCCTGATCAAACGTGGGATAATCGAGCCACACGTTGAGCATGAACCGATCGAGCTGCGCCTCGGGCAACGGATAGGTGCCTTCCTGCTCGATCGGGTTTTGAGTGGCGAGCACAAAAAACGGATCGTCGAGGACGTGCGTCTCTCCGGCGGCGGTAACGTGGTTTTCCTGCATGGCTTCCAGCAGGGCGGCCTGAGTCTTGGGCGGGGTCCGGTTGATCTCATCGGCCAGGATCACGTTCGCAAAGATGGGTCCTTCGGCGAACTCGAAATGGCGAGTACCTTCCGTGGTCTCTTGAATGATCTCCGTGCCGGTGATGTCACTCGGCATCAGGTCCGGGGTGAACTGGATGCGGCTGAAGTCGAGATCGAGCGCGCCGGCCAGCGTTCGCACGAGGAGCGTCTTCGCCAGGCCGGGAACCCCGATGAGGAGGGCGTGGCCTCGGGCCATGAGACACACGACGACCATCTCGATGATGTCCTCCTGGCCGACAATCACCTTCCCAATTTCGTCGCGCAGTTCGTCGTACGCTTCGCTAAGGTCCTCGAGGAGTTCAGGGTCTTGCGTATCGGGAGGAGGGGTAGGCATGAGAACGACAAACCAGTAGCGAAGGAACTAACCGACCTCTAGGGTCGGCCCACGAGCAAGGACCGAAGGGCAAATCTTAGGGACGGGTTCGCATTGCCGTGAGGTCTGTTTCAGAGATTCGAATGTCTACATAGACCTCCTCCCGAAGCTGATTGAGCCATTGTTGCATCTTGCGATTTCGCTTGTCCTGAAGAGCAAGCTGACGAATGCGCCCGTAGTCCGTCTCCAGGTTGGCGCGGTGGGCGGGGGTGTGACGATCCAGACGGACGATGTGGTACGCCTGATCACCATTCAGGAGTTCAACCTCGGTGGGGGGGCTTATTTCTCCTTCCTCCAAGTTCTGAATGGTTTGCCGCCAGGAAGGGCCGAGGGCCTCCAGAACCAAGTCTCGGGTGCCGGATTCAGGATCGGTCACGCGCCCTCCATTTCGGGCAGATCGATCCTCTTCGGAATGCCGGCGGGCCATCAGTTCGAAGGTTACGTCCTCTTGATTGAGCAAGGTGTCCCGCACAGCCTCCAAATACTCAATCGTGGCCTCTTCGTTAGCTTCCTCTGGATCCAGTTGAATGAGGATGTGGTTGAGGTCGACGGTATTCCCACTCTTCGAGTTGACCCGGACGATGTGATAGCCGTTGTGATTTTCATTATAGAAGACCTGGGATATCTCTCCCACAGGCGTCCGGGAGACGACGGCGGCAAATTCAGGGACGAGATCGTCCAGGTTTACATTTCTCAATTGTCCCCCTGACGCGGCCGTGCCAGAGTCGTCAGAAAAGCGACGCGCCATGGCCTCGAAGGAAGCCTCCCCATTTACGATCGAGTCTCGGATGGAAGTAATGAGGTCCTCCGCCTGCTGTCGGGCATTTTCGGTGGGTTTTGGATATCGGACGATGTGAGAGAGGCGAACGGTCTCTGGAAGGTCGGGGAGGGAGTCCGTAGGAATTTTTTCAAACCACTGGCGGACCTCACTGGGGGTGATGTCAATGTTCTGCATGCGGCGTTGCCGCAGCTGTTGAGCCAGAATCTGGTCCCGAAAATCTTGCTGAAAGGTTTCTTTGATTTCGAGGATGCTCATTCCGTAGGCTTCTTCAAGCTGTTGTTCTCCACCGGCTCGTTCGACCATTTGATTGATGCGTCGATCGAGCTGGTCCGAGACCTGCTGATCCGAGACGGTAATCGTCGTGTCTCGCCGAGCTTTTTCAGCGAGGAGTTGTTGGTCAATGAGTTGCTCGAGGGAGTTCATCCACAGGTCCTCGGAGTAAGACATCCCCTGCTGTTGCGTCTGGCGCATGACGAGCTGATCCACCTCCGACTTCAAAACAACTTCGTCGCCGACAACCGCAGCGATGCGATCGACCATCTTCCGGTCCTGAGCGTCGGCGGAGGAAGGGACAAGGCTCCCACCGAGTAGCACGACCCCGAGAAGAGAACACACGAAAGAGAGAATGCGCCGGTCTAACCAGCCACTACGTCGGTGCATGCAGCAAAGAGGGCTTTGAGAAAACGATTGGGAAGACAGCACGGGGTTAGGGAAGTTCAAGTTCGTCCTCGGCCCGTGCTTCGGTACGCAGGCGTTGAACCTCACGTGCGTATATCTGTTTCCGCGATCGAATTCGAAGGCGGCGTCGAATGTCTTCTTCCAGCCAGTCCAGTTCAGGGTCGGTCCCCTCTGGAATTCGGCGGACGAGTTGTAGGACGTGGTATTTGCGGTTCTGTTCGATGACTGGGGCGATCTCTCCCTCCCGAAGCGCTCTCAGGTCACTTTGCCCGTAGGGAAGTTGCGCCAGGAGACGGCCTTCGGACATTATGTGATTGGAAATGTGGTGGCTGGTGGCCGGCTCCGACGCGTACTCCTGCCTGATCTGGGTCCATGTAGAATCTGGAAGGCCTGAGCGTTGATTGAGGAGTTCTTGTCGAACGGCAGCGGCGTCGTCGGACGTGGTGGTGGACAGGTACCGCACTCGCACGTACGGCTCTCGGAGCTGAAGCTGGTCGCGGTGTCGTTCGAAGTAGGTACGCACCTCTTCCTCGGAGGGAGCAATCTCGGCCTCTTCGTAGATGCGATTGGTCATGGTCGAGATGAGAGTCGACTGTCGTTGCTCTTCCAACTGGCGCTGGACCGAGTCAAGCTGTTCGAGGTTCAGCCGAAGGGCTTCCCGGTACAGCAAGGTTTGAGTCACCCATTGTTCGATGATTTGCTGGCGCGCTTCTGTCGAGTCGGGCGTCGGGCCCATGTCTGAAAGCATTCGTTCGAGCTCGTCCTCTGTAAGATGGTGGTCGCCGACGCGGGCCACGTACGAGGACGGAGCTTCCTGCGATTCGCAGCCAGTGAGCCCGCCGATCAGGACAGCGAGGCACGGAAGCATCCACCAGAGGGAGGGGGACGGAGACGAGACAGAGAATGGCATGGCTTCGAGCGACAGAGCGCAGAAGGTGAAGAGGTTACGGCGTGGGCGATTCGTCCGGGGGGCCTTCGAAGGCACGGCGAAGTCGGTTCGGGAAGGTTTCTACGTCGTACCGTTCCCGAAGACGACGGAGGACCTCTTCTTCGTACGCCTCTTGGTAGTCCTCGCGGACACTGCTCAGGGCTTCTTCAAACGATTTCGACCGGGCAGGAACGCGGCGGTCGCGGATGAGGAGGAGGCTCTCCGTATCGAGGTCGAGGGGGCCCACGATCGCCCCGTCCGGGACGGAAAGCACCTCCGTATAGACCGAAGCGGACTGCTCCGTCACATACGTGGTATCGATCGACACGAGAGAGTCGCTATCGACACGAGTAGCGAGATCCTCGAGGGAGGCGGTCTCGTCGTATCGTTTCCGGTAGGGACGGAGAAGGGAGTCAACGGGGGCGCGAAAGGTGACTGCCCGTACTCGTTCCGGAAACCGGTACTGGTCTCTATTCTCCTCGTAGGTGGCTCGGAGGCCTGCGGTGTCTCGAGAGGCCGCCGTCCACACCGAATCCTGCATAAAGCGGAAGAGGAGAGTCCCGTTCCGGTATTGCTGCATGGAGGCAGCAAAATCTGGGTCGCGGTCTTCCAGCTGGACCATTGCATACTCGAAGGCCTTGTCGTTCAAAAAGTCCTCGATCAGGTCTCCCACCGACAACCGAGCGCCTCCGTCTACCTGCATCAAGTGTTGAGCCAGTTGGGAGAGGGTATACGTAGAGTCGCCCAGTGATATGACGGGCGTAGACGAAGGGGATGACGGGTCGGTTAGAGTGAGGAGGGGCCGGGCGAGAGAGTCAACGGACGAGGCTCGAGCCGCGTCGAGAATCTGGGCGGTGTCCACCGTGACCCCTTCCCGAGAGCGTACGTCGCGCGCAAAAGCGGTCTTCTGGCGTTCGACGCGAGCCTGGCCCGAGATCTGCTCTTTCAGATCCTCATAGGCATCTTCGAATGACTGAGGCGCCTTCCGACCGGTAAGCTTCAGGAGGTGAAATCCATAGGAACTCTCCACGACGTCCGACACGGCTCCTACGGAATCCAGGGAGGCCACCGCTTGTCGGAGGCTTTCAGGAAGGGACTGGAGAGAGGAAATTTCCCCGAGGTCTCCCCCGCGAGAGGCGGACTGCTGATCTTCAGAATGAGCGCGGGCCACCTCTGAGAACGCGGCTCGGCCGTTTACAATTTCTCGGCGGAGGGAGTCGAGGCGTTCCCGGACAGCAGCCGAGTCGTCATTGGGACGAAGAAAAATATGGGAGAGCTGGACCGGTTGCTCCGTCGGCCGGCGATCGTGTACCTTGATCAGGTGATAGCCGTATTGCGTCCTGAAAATGTCGCTGACCTCTCCCGGGTCGAGTTCGTACATCCGATCCTCGAAGGGCTCCACGATCTGGCCTGCACGGAGATAGCCGATGTGGCCGCGGTAGCCTCGTCGTCCCTCCTGTTGGGCCGACGGATCGTCGGAATGGCGATATGCGAGCTCTCCGAAAGACCGTCCTTGATCGAGAGAATCTCGGAGGCTCTGGGCCGTATGGTAGGCCGAAAGCGTGTCTTCTGGGGAGGCATTCGGGGGAACCCGAATCAGGATGTGGCTCACGTCGACCTCTTGCTTTCGACGCTCGTAGATGGTTCGCAGGAGCGGTTCGTACACTTTTCGTTCCATGAGACGGGGGCGGGCCAGCTCCTTTCGATAGGAATGCACCTCTTGCTGGACGCTCGACAGTGTGTCGAGTCCCGCATCTCGGGCCGCTCGAAGCTTAAGACGGTAGTTCACGTACTGCTCCAAAAAGTCACGATACGCAGGGAGGGAATCATTGGCCGCCTGTGCGTGGGTGGACCCCGCTTCTACGTAGGCCTCTTCGAACGCCGCGAGACTGACGGTTGTATCGGCATATCGAGCAATCACTGTGGACTCGGCCGACGGGCCTGCCTCGTCCGCTTCGGACTCCCCGTTCGGTTGAAAGTGTCCACAGCCAACGAGTACAGCTACGAGGAGGGGGACCAACAGGAGTCGAAAAAGCCGCACCATGAGGGACGTTAGGAGGTGACGAGGAAACTCTTCAAACTAGGAGAGGAGACGGGGAGACCGAAGATGCTCGCGAAAAGCACGATTCGAAGAATCAATCCTTCGGAGGTACTCCAAAACGAAAACTGTTCTCCAGCTCCTCGGGAGGGCCGGAACGACATCCATACTACAGAGACGAATCCGCCTTGTAGCATCGTTCAGAGGCCTCTGCCCATGCAGTCCCTATCATAGATACTGAAGGGACTCGCCAGAATGCAACCCGTCGTTCGGTCTGCACCCGCGATTGACATCGGGCCTCTCTTCTGTGCGGGACGCAAGAGGGGGGAGAAGAGTTGAGGGCGTCGGAAGAGGACGTTCCAACG
>CAYXAD010000168.1:0-7629 GCA_964462965.1 uncultured Salinivenus sp. | reverse complement strand
ACCGAAGCGCTCTTTGAAGTGGGGGGCGAGTACCGGCGGAATATGTAGAGCGTGAAGCTCCTACGGATGGCTTATTGCAAAGGGACACACAACCACTCCAGTTGGGGTTGGTATTATGTCCATCCGGCCTCTCCGTCCCTGTCTATTGATCGACTGTGTTTGACCCCACCGTTCTTTCCCAACCGGGGACCGTCCTGCTCGACTCGGCCCGCCCTGACGCCACGAATCGGTGGAGCTGGTGTTTTACGGCGCCTCGTCGGGTCCTTACGGCGTCCTCGGTGGCAGAGGTGCCCGATCTCCTTGCTGCGCTGAGGAGGGCAGCCGATTCAGGAGCCTACGTGGCGGGCTATCTGTCCTACGAAGCCGGGTATTCCTTCGTCGACCTCGATCCTCCCGAGAGTAGCGACCGACCGCTCGCTTGGTTCGGGGTCTATGACCGTCCACATCTCGTGGCGCCTGCAGACGTGGAGAAGGGACTGAGCACTCTTGGGGAGACCTCTCCGGTCCAGGACGTTAAGCTCGCAGTTGATCGGTCCGCCTACATCGACTCCATCAAGGCAATTCGTGGCCACATCCACGATGGCGATGTGTATCAGATCAACTACACGGCCCCCGTTCACTTCCGATATTCGGGAGATCCGCGGGCGCTGTATCGGCGGTTGCGCCACCGACAGCGGGTTCCCTATGCGGCCTACCTCAATGTTGGAGGGACCCAAATTCTGTCCTGCTCCCCGGAGCTCTTCTTCCGCCGGGAGGGAGATCGGGTCGTCACCCGACCGATGAAGGGCACCATTCGGCGAGGGCGGACTCTGGCTGAGGATCGGGTCCTTCAGGAGGAACTGTCGACCGATCCGAAGAATCGGGCGGAAAACCTCATGATCGTCGATTTGCTACGGAATGACCTGTCCGTGTGCTGTCGTCCGGGGTCGGTACAAGTCCCCGAGCTTTACACCACCGAGTCGTACGAAACCGTCATCCAGATGACCTCGACCGTGGAAGGTCGTCTTCGGGCCGACCGTGGGATCGACGACGTCTTTCGAGCTCTCTTTCCCTGCGGGTCGATCACGGGGGCGCCGAAGCGACGAGCCATGCGGCTCATTCGCCGTCTCGAAACTGGGCCCCGAGGGGTGTACTGTGGGGCAATTGGGATGGTGGGCCCAGAGGATACAGCGGTCTTTAGCGTGCCGATCCGGACTGCAGTCCTGAATCAAGAGGAGGGTCGCATGGGAGTTGGCAGCGGAATTGTGTGGGATTCAACCCCACACGCGGAATATGACGAATGCCAACTCAAGGCTCAGTTTCTAACGACACACATGGATTCTCAGTCTACGACCGAAGAGGACTTTCAGCTCATCGAGACGATGCGGTTCGATGGGGTGCGGATTCCGTTGCTTGACCGCCATGTTTCTCGCCTCGCTCAATCGGCGGCCTACTTTTCCTTTCCCTTCGACGAAGCCCGATTTCGTCGGCGAGTGAAGGCTGCGACACTGGGACACGATATGGAGCGGCTTCTAAAGGTGCGAGCGACCCTGGATCGGTGGGGGCGAATCGACGTAACGACGTATCCTCTTCGGGAAGACGGGGAAGGGCCGTGGCGGCTCATGCTCGCCGAGGAACGGGCCGACCGCGACGATCCAGCCTTTTATCACAAGACGACGAAGCGAGGGGTCTATGACCGTGCGCTGTCGTCTGCACAGGATCAGGGATGCGATGAGGCGATTCTCCGCAATCACGACGGAGAGATCACCGAGGGAACCTATACCAATTTCTTTGTTCGCAAGGGCACTTCCCTCTGGACACCTCCGGTAGAGTGTGGCTTGTTGCCTGGGATATACCGGGACTACGTCTTGGAAGAAGAGCCTCAGGCGCAGGAGCGCGTTCTTACCCTCGAGGATCTGGCTGCGGCAGATGCATTCTATTGTTGCAACGCCGTTCGGGGGTGGTGCGAAGCGGTCTTGACCACCGATGTAGTGGTTGGAAAGGGCTGACCTGGCGGGGCATTTCGAAACGGAACCCACGGAAGCTCGAACTGCTTGCTGCATTGAAATTAATCAGCGGGTCGGCTAAATTTATCTTGAAATTAGGGGCTTTCGCCTCTCAATTCCTCGTTCACGCCAGAGGTCTGGCGCCTGTCTTCCAATCTTGATCTTTCCCACAGCTTATGGCTCAGCAAGACACCGAAGTGACCGCTGCCTACTCGGGGCGCGATGAAATTTACGAGCCGCCGGAAGACTTTCGAGAGAAGGCTCACATTTCTTCGATGGAGGAGTACGAGGAAATGTATCAGCGTTCCATCGATGATCCGGAGGCCTTTTGGCGTGACAAAGCCGATCGGATCGACTGGTTTGAGCCGTTCGACACCGTTCGAGACGTGTCTTTCGAGCCTCGGAATGTGCACATCCGGTGGTACGAGGGAGGAGTGACGAATGCCTGCTACAACGCCGTCGATCGGCATCTGGAGGACAAGGCCGACCAGACTGCACTCATCTTTGAGCCCGACGATCCCCGCGAACAGGAAACGGAGCACATCACGTATCGGGAGCTGCACCAGGAGGTCTCTCGGTTTGCCAACGTGCTCAAGAAGCATGGGGTTGAAAAAGGCGATCGGGTGACGATCTATCTGCCGATGATTCCGGCAGCAGCCTACGCCATGCTGGCCTGTGCCCGCATTGGAGCCATCCACTCGGTCGTGTTTGCCGGCTTCTCGCCCGATTCTCTGGCGGACCGTATCCTCGACTGCGAGTCGGATTTCCTCATTACGGCCGATGAGGGGCGGCGCGGCGGCGGGCGGGTGTCGCTCAAGGACAACGCCGACGAGGCCCTCGAGCGCTGCGAACGCGTCGACACGGTTCTCGTGGTTCAGCATACGGGAGGAGACATCGATTGGACCGAGGGCCGCGACCTCTGGTATCACGAGGAGGCCGAGACGGTGTCTGACGAGTGTCCTCCCGAGCCCATGGATGCGGAGGACCCCCTCTTCATTCTCTATACGTCCGGCTCCACGGGCAAGCCGAAAGGCGTCTTGCACACGACAGGAGGGTATCTGGTCTACACGAGCCTTACCCACGAATACGTCTTCGACTATCACGATGGAGACGTGTACTGGTGCACGGCCGATGTCGGGTGGATCACCGGGCACAGCTACATCGTCTACGGCCCGCTCGTAAACGGGGCCACGCAGGTCTTCTTCGAAGGCACGCCTACCCATCCCGATCCGTCGCGACTGTGGGAGGTCGTCGACAAGCACGACGTCAACATCTTTTACACGGCCCCCACCGCTCTGCGAGCCCTTATGCGCCACGGGAATGAGTTTGTGGACCGCACGGATCGGTCGTCCCTGCGGGTGCTGGGCAGCGTGGGAGAGCCCATCAATCCGGAAGCGTGGCGGTGGTACTACAAGGTGGTCGGCAATAGCTCGTGCCCGATCGTAGATACCTGGTGGCAGACGGAGACGGGAGGAATCATGATTACACCTCTTCCCGGCGCCACGCCTCAGAAGCCCGGCTCGGCCACCAAGCCCTTCTTCGGTGTTCAGCCCGAGATTGTAGATGCGTCCGGGACGGTGCAAGAGGGAGCCGCGGAGGGCATTCTCGTCCTCGCCGATTCGTGGCCGGGGCAGATGCGAACGGTGTACCAGAACCACGAGCGGTTTCAGAATACGTACTTCTCACAGTACCCCGGCAACTATTACACGGGCGACGGCTGCCGCCGCGACGAGGATGGATACTTCTGGATTACCGGTCGAGTGGACGACGTTCTCAATGTGAGCGGCCATCGCATCGGCACGGCCGAGCTAGAGAGTGCGCTCGTCTCACACGATAAGGTGGCCGAAGCCGCAGTGGTTGGGTATCCTCATGAGGTGAAGGGACAGGGCATCTACGCGTTTGTCACCCTCGTTCGTGGGACCGAGGGATCGGAAACCCTTCGCGAAGAGCTCGTCCAGCACGTGCGGGCAGACATTGGACCGATTGCCTCCCCGGACCATCTTCAATTTACCGACGCCCTTCCGAAGACTCGTTCCGGAAAAATTATGCGGCGCATTATCCGTAAGATTGCGGCTGGCGACTTCGACGATCTCGGAGACACCTCTACGCTGGCTGATCCCGGCGTGGTGGAGGACCTGATCGACACCCGCAAGCAGATCGCCGTCGACGGAAGTTGAGCCGTAGAAAGGGGAGGGCAGCCGGGCGTCTAGGGCTGGGAGGGGAGGAGGGTCGTCGTATTCGACACCTCCGTCTGGAGGAGAAAGACCGGAGAAGGACGTTCTTCGGACATCAGAGGTCGAGCGAAGAACTCCGTCGGGTCAAAGCGTAGCCGCCGGACGGTGAGGGCAGACTGATCGCTTGGGATCCATCCTTCCCACTGGCTCGGGGCCGGCCCCAGCGGCGGAGCGTGAACCAGATTGGGGCCTCCCGCCAGGGTTGAGGCGTGGCCGTGGCCGGGACGGTCCAGGGGTGCGTAGCGAGTGGTGCTTAGGCCATCGAGGTCCGGCGTCACCAAGCTGTCAGCGGCCCACATGGGGAAAAAGCGACGATCGGGCGCCACGCGCTCCCAGCGCCACCGACGCACGTCGGATCCATATCTGACCGTGAGGGTGTCGACCGCACGGCGGAACGTCTGCAGACGCCGTGGGGCAGCGAGATACGTCGTGTCCGGGGCGGTAGGAAGGTGGCCGATCTCAGTCCGATAGGCCTGCATCCAATGGTCGAAGATCGCCGCGCCGATGCTGGAGGCCTCGTAGTTGTAATCCCAGTTGCGCAGGTAGGAAAGTGCCTCTCCGTAGGGAGGCGTTTCTGATAGAGGGGCAACGTCGGGGAGCAAATCGGGCAAGAGGTCTGCGGCCCAGGTACTCGAGTCGCTCACGCTCCAGCGGGCCCCATCGGGAGGTGAGGTCCGCTGGTGAACCTGAAGGCTCTTGGCCTGATGGCGTGCCCACGGCGAGCGGCCCACGAGCACTGTACCCTTTGTGGGGTCTCGTACCACGATTGGGGGGCGCCCGCGCACCTGCCAGGCCCCCGACGGGTGGACCTCCAACCCTTCGTTGCGAAAGAGACGGAAGGAGGCGGTGTCAGAAGGAGAGTCGGCCGAGGAGGTACTCAAATCGAGGAGCTCCATCCACGCCGGAAGGTCACTGTGAGTAGAGAGGCCCGGCCATTGGAGAACCAGAGCAGTGTCGGGGGGGGCGGCAGTAGAACTCGAAGGAGAGGAGGTAGAGGGGAGAGTCGTGTCCGGGGCCGTCGTGTCCGAGGGCGGCGAAGGGCGGGAGGGTGATGCTGTTGTATCGAGGAGCAGGGCGTCGCCATGGCGTCGAACCTGGACCAGTTGCTCGTCATCCCCGATGGGGGTGATCCGCTCGTGCCACTGCGAGAGGCGAGAGGTGTCGAGGGGAACGCGTTCGAGGCGGGCCGGACTGCTGAGCAGGAGGGACCAGGCCCGCGAGCCCGTGGTCGCGGTGGGAAAGAGGGGGACGCCTGGAAGAGAGCCACCCCTCAGGGGGGGAGCGTCGGGGCGATGCAGAGTAATCTCCTGCAGAAGAGGCTGGGCCGAGGAGCCGAGCACGTGGCGGGCAAACAGGAGGGTACGAGATGTGTCCTCGGGGGCACGGGCTGCCCAGGCGACGCTTCGGTCCCATCCGTGGAGGTGGAGCCACCGCCGGAGACGACGATTCGACCTCCGGAAATCCGTTGCTGCCTCTGCGTTTACGCTCTGGAGGGAGGCGGGATCGGTCGCCACCCAGGCCAGCAGCCGTTCCACAGCCAGAGAGTGCCACGGCTTCCAGGGCTCGGGAGTCTTGTCGAGCACGACAAAGGGATCCTGAGTGCGTACGGATTTGGACTGGAGGGCCGCGTTCAGTCCGCGACTGTAGGCTTTCAGTTTCCGTTTGGAAGAGGAGGGAAGTTGCTCGTACGCTTCCCGGGCGTGACGAGCGAAACCTAGGCGATGGGTGTGGTGGTCGAGGGACACCGTCTGAGGACCAAACCAGTTCGCCAGAGTGCCGAGTGCCGTGCGGCGCCACAGCACGACCGTCCAGCCCCGGGTCATGCCGTGCACGTATCCGAGGGCAGTGAGCGCATCCGCTGGACCGGTGGCCTCAATCTCGGCGGGGCCTTTCTTCGTCCAGCCAATTGAAACTGAGGCCGAAAGCCCTTCGATGGATTGTCGGGAGGGCTGTGACGCGGGAGACCCAGTGTACAGCCACCATACGACGCCTCCTGCGAGGAAGAATGCAAGCACGAGACCGACACGAGGCAGACGAAGCACGGTGGGGAGACGGAAAACAGAAGGGAAGACCCCGGGTGAAGAGTCAAATCACAGGAAGCTACGAAGAAGCACCCATATCGAGCCAGTCAGAGAAAGCAGAAAGAGATTTTGCATTCAGACATTGATCGGGCGTCAGCCATCCTTTCTGGCCGACGGCAACGCCCCAGCGCATATTTTGAAGCTCTCCGGTGGAGTGGGCGTCGGGATTGATTGCGATGAGCGCTCCTTGCTCCGTGGCTTCTTGGATCCAGCGCCAGTCGAGGTCGAGGCGGTACGGATTTCCATTCAGCTCGATGGCCACGTCATGCTCGGCACATGCCTCGATGATTCGACCGTGATCGATCGGGTAGCCTTCTCGGCGAAGAAGAAGCCGTCCGGTCGGATGACCAAGGATTCGAGTGTATGGATTGCGGACCGCTCGGACAATTCGTTCTGTGGCCTCGGCTTCCGTCATGTTGAATCCCGTGTGGACGCTGGCCACGACGAAGTCGAAGCTGGCAAGGATCTGTTCCTCATAATCGAGTGATCCATCCCGAAGGATGTCACTTTCAATGCCGCTGAACACATGAAAGGGGGGCCCTTCGTCGGAAAACGCCTCATTGATCTCGGTGATCTCCTCCTGCTGCCGTCGGACCTCCTCGGGAGAAAGCCCATCTGCAATGCGGAGAGACTGGCTGTGGTCACAGATTCCAAAGTAGGAAAATCCGAGGGTTCGGGCGGACTCGGCCATTGCCCGGAGCGTATCCGCACCGTCGCTGTAGGTGGAGTGGTTGTGCAGGCATCCGTCGAGGTCGTCGAGGGTAAGGAGGTCCGGGAGTTCATCTTGGGCGGCAGCTGTGAGCTCTCCGCGGTGTTCTCGTAGGGCCGGAGGGATCGGGGAGAGATCGGCCGCCGCGTACAGGTCCTCTTCACTTTCATGAGGATCCGGAGTCCCATGTGTTGCCTCGAAGGCTTCCCGGTGCTCCTGGGAGCCAGTGGTGCGCCACCAGTCCGTTCCAAAGCGCGTCGAACTCGTCAGGTGCAGTTGAAAGGGAAGTCCGTTTTCCAGCGTTCCCGTTACGACTTCATCAGTGCGGTCTGGAGATCCCTCAAGAAGAGAGCCAAGTTTGCTCAACACCTCATCGGGCTGATCGGTGGCGACGAGAATGTCAATCCGATCGACCGTTTCCATCTGACGACGGAGCGCTCCCGTGACCTCGGCCCGGTCCACTTCGTCAATCGTACGAAGCGGACGAAGGAACTGACGGGCTGCTGTGAGTGCTTTGGCATAATGCCACTGGGCATCGTAGCGTCGAAGCTGACGGACGTTTCGGAGGATTTTGCTTTGCGTTTTTTGGCCAAAGCCGTCGAGCTCCTGAATGCGATCTT
>CAYXAD010000167.1:0-7635 GCA_964462965.1 uncultured Salinivenus sp. | reverse complement strand
GCCTAGGAGGAGCAACCCACGTTTCCGTCAGGAAAGCACAGCGTTTAGAAGGTCGACCATCCGGGAAGGGGTTTCTTCCACGGACAGTGCTTCGATCGGCGACTGATCGGGAGGGAAGAGCGTCACGGACCGGTATCGACGCCGAGAATTTTCACGGACGTGCTCCTTCACTCGAATCCCGAGACAGTATCCCTGCAGGGCGACGAGGCCGGTGACGGTATTGGGCCGATTCGGGAACGGCGTCCCCTCCGGTAAGTGTTCGGCCACGGTCTCCAGGGCCTGTCGAGCCGCCTCCTGTGATCGGTCCGAGAGACGATGGAAAACGTCTACGGAGTAGTCTTTGTCGAAATCAATGTACAGCCGACTGTAAACGGGGTGCAGTGGACGCCAGTGAAGGTTCACTTTTCCACATCCTTCCGTGAGGTCCTCCACGGCGTCGATCAGTTCAGGAAAATGATCTTCGAGGGCATTCATCATGCGCATGTAGCCCTGCATTTCTCCTTGGAGACCAGACGTGTGCCCCAGGCCTTCTGCCGCTTCCATGGACGCATTGCGGAGCCAATCCTGTACACGTTCGGTCCGTGTAATCGTGTCGCCGGCTGCCCGGAGGGAGTCCGAGAGGTGAGGTTCGATCAGGGCTTTCCAATCGTCTTTCGAACGGGGAGATGCCATGAACAGAAGAAGAGGAGGCGTTCAGACCAGCAGCGCGAGGGGAGAGGAACAATTCGGTCACTTTTCCATCCAACTAAGGCTCAAGAAACCCGTCATTCTATCGGATCCGTATTGTGCCTGATCGACCAACGACTTCTCGCCAGCCCAAGGCTGTTCCGCTGGACGAGCTTTCGGAACACCTTCAACTTTCAAAGCAGACGATCGTTCGCTGGGTCGACCGTCATTTGATCGATGCGGACCTGTACTGGACGTTGACCGAGTCCAACGAAGAGGTCCGGATGATTGACCTGACGGATGATACCCTGGACTTCCTCGAAGATTTTGCCGCGGATTATCGCGACGACGTGGTAAGCCGAACGGAGGCCCGCCGCATTCTCAAGCAGATCGACCGGAAGAAGATCAAGAAGCTCATCCGGGCCGGAGACGTCGAAGACGTCGAAGTCGAAGACGAGACCCGTGTCGTCGTTGGGAGCCTCGAAGACTACCTCATGGAACGAGAGCGAGAAGAAGAGGAGGAAGAGGAGTAGCCATACGCTCCTTCTGAGCTCTCTCGGTTAGGAGGCAAGCATCTCTTCGAGGTTGGGCTGCATCTCTTCGACGGGAAAGATCCCCACGACGCGGTGGGTGATCTGACCTTCCGGATTGACGATCAGGGTGGTCGGAAGGCCGTACGTCGGTCCCAGTTCGGACTCCACCGTCCGGTCTGCGTCAATGACGATGGGGTAGTTGACCTCGTACTTCTCGAGGAACGGCTCGACCGCCTCGGCGCCGTTTCGATCGAGCGCCACCCCAATGACGGTCAGCCCCTCCGGGCCGAGGTCAGACTGGAGCGAGATGAGGTCCGGGATCTCCTTTCGGCACGGGGCACACCAGGTGGCCCAGAAGTTGATGAGCAGGACCTCTCCTTCCCGTTGTGCGAGGTCGATGGTCTCTCCCTCCAGCGTTTCGAGCGTCAGGTCCGGGACGGGTTCGGGGTCGACCTCGTGGGATTCCCCAGCTCGGGCTTCAACGTTTGTCTTCGGGGCTGTGGCGGGATCGTTTTCTTGATCTTCCGCACATCCAGGAAGGAGGAGCAGGGCAATTCCGAGACCAAAGAGGAGATAGACAGAGGAGCGCATGGGGGAAGATTAGCTTGAGGCAGTGACTTCTTCGAGAGCCTCTTGCACCGTCTCGACGGTCACGTCGAAATGAGAGGTATTGAAGACCGGCTCCTGCTGATGCAGGAGAATGGCCTGGGGCGTTTCGTGACGAATGTCCAGGCGTTCGGCAATGTCGTTCGACAATGCGCGGCTTTCCTGCACGACCAGCTTATAAATGGGCAGCTCATCTTCTTCGCCCAGCTGTTGCAGTTGCTGGTTGGCTTTGGCGCTCACCGGACACGCCGAACTGTGTTTAAAGACGAGGACCGGGGTGTCATTCGAGTGCTCCAGTGCGGTTGACCATTCGGCCTCCGTCGTTAAGGGGGAGAACGGCTCGTCAGGCATTGCGTCACAGTCACACATGAGGGAGAACGGGTCAGGGTATCCGTACCATAAACGGGGGGCCGTGATACATTTCGCCAGTGAACAATCGGTCAATATCGAGGGGCAGACGGGGGAACGGTCCCAGGTCGGCTTCGTGGAAACGAGCCGTTCTGTGTTCGGTCTCATTCAGTCTCACAATTCGTCCGTCGCCGTTTATGACTCCCCCAAATACGGGTGCCGAAGAGATTCGCTGGGAGCTGGAAGACCTTCATTCCGGCCCGGAAGAGGTGAAAGAGAGCTTGGCCACCGCTGACGAGGAGGCGGAGGCCTTTGCCCAAGAGTATCGCGGGCGCATCGAAGAGCTTGACGCCGAGACGCTTGCTGACGCCTTAGACGATCTCGCCTCCATCCAGGATCGCCTCGGTCGCGCCTACGCCTACGCCTATCTTCGCTGGTCGACCGACACCAATGACGGGGAGCGCGGGGCCCTTCTCCAGGCCGTGCGGGAGCGCTACAACCGCATCCAGCAGAAGCTTCTTTTTGTAGAGGTCGAGTGGGCCGCCGTCGATGAAGAGCGAGCCGAGGACGTGCTCTCCCACGACGCTTTGGACGACTACCGGCACTATCTGGAGGTCGAGCAGCTGCAAAAAGAATACGTACTCAGCGAACCGGAAGAAAAGGTCTTTGCCGAGAAAAACATTACCGGGAAGGACGCCTGGACCCGGTTCTTTGAAGAAACCATGGGAGCCGCTCGCTTCGAGGTGGACGGGGAAGAGTTGTCCCAGGAGGAGATCCTTTCGAAGCTCTATGAGCCCAATCGACGGCTCCGACGAGAGGCCGCCTTTAGCTTTACGGAGGGGCTGAAGGAGCATCTTCGGACGCTCACCTTTGTCTTCAATACGCTCCTCGCGGACAAAGCTTCTACCGACCGGCTCCGCGGATACGACCACTGGCTCGAGAGCCGGAACCTCTCAAATGAGGTGGACGACGAGACCGTAGCGGTTCTCATTGACTCCGTGACGGATCGATACGACCTCGTCGCACGCTTCTATCGGCTAAAAAAGAAGCTCCTGGGACTGGACGAGCTCTACGATTACGACCGATATGCACCCGTACAGGAAGCCGATACGTCGTATTCGTGGAATGAAGCCCAAGAGATCGTCCTCCGGTCCTACGAGGACTTTCATCCCGAGATGGCCCAGACGGCCCAACAGTTCTTCGAACGCGACTGGATCGATGCGGCGCTCGTTCCGGGCAAGCGAAGTGGGGCCTTTAGCCACGGGACCGTTCCGAGCGTTCATCCCTACGTCCTTCTGAACTATACCGGGAAGGCCCGGGACGTCCAGACGCTCGCTCACGAACTCGGTCACGGAGTTCATCAGTACCTCGCCCGCGAGCAGACCATTTTTCAACAGAGCACCCCTCTGACGACGGCGGAAATGGCCTCAGTGTTTGGGGAAATGCTGGTGTTTCAGCGCCTCATGCACCACGAGGACGATCCCGCCAATCGACTGGCGATGCTCGTTTCTAAGATTGACAACACCCTGGCGACCGTCTTTCGCCAGGTAGCGATGAATCGCTTTGAGGATCGCATTCACACCCATCGGCGTGAAGAGGGCGAGCTTCAGCCCGAGCAGTTCTCCGAATACTGGATGGAGACCCAGGAAGCGATGTTCGAGGGAAGTGTGACGCTGGGGGATCATTATCGGTACTGGTGGAGCTACATCCCTCACTTCCTGCACACGCCCGGCTACGTCTATGCATATGCGTTTGGAGAACTTCTCGTCCTGGCCCTCTACGCCCGGTATGAAGACGTCGACTCGGGCTTTGCCGATCAGTATCTCGATCTCCTCCGAGCAGGAGGGTCCGACTGGCCGGAGGACCTCGTCGGTCGGCTGGGCGTCGATCTCGAAGACGAGTTGTTCTGGCATCATGGTCTGGAGCAGATTGAATCCCTCGTTGAAAGGGCGGAGGAGCTTGCTGATCAGGTTGGTGATTTCCCCACGCCCCGCTCCAATGGAGAAGGAGACGCATCAGGGCTCCCCTCGTCGGAAGGATTTGCTGCGTAGCCCCTCGGTCTGAGTAGCATGCATCGAACGACCGAAAGGCGTCACCCCGCGCTCGGCCTCTTCTCCATGTCAACGAGGGGGTTTCCTACACCACGACACTGGAGAAAGCAAGGGGGACGCACGAGATTTGGCCATAGGCGCCGGCCTTCTTGAGCAGTACCTTCTAGCTAGGTTCCCGTTCGGCGTCTGTCCTCCCCCTAGAAGTCTCCTCCGTCTATGCTGGTGTTAGACGATCTCCTCGTTGCTCGTGATTTTTCGCCGGTGTCGGATCGGGCCCTCCAGCACGCCCTCGATGTGGCGGCTTGTGCAGAGGCCACGCTTCACGTACTTACTGCCGATGTGCTCCATCGTGACGTGACGAAGGAGCAGGAGCACACGTCTCCGGCGGCAGAGTTGGATCAGATTCGCGAGAAGGTGAAGCGTGACGGAAATGCATCGGAGAAGGGAATCGAGGAGGTCTCTGTCGAGGAGGCGACGCGTCGCAACGTGGGCCCTGCGCCTGCAATTTTAAACTATGCCTCGGAATACGACATTGACCTGATTGTGCTCGGGACGCGGGGAGAGAAAGGGATGAAACGAGTTCTTCTCGGAAGTGTGACCGAGGAAGTCGTTCGCCGTGCCGAGCGTCCAGTGCTCAGCGTACGAGGACGGGCAGACGACCACCTGCCGGAGTTGAAACCGATACGTCGGATTCTCGTACCGCTCGACTTTTCAGAGCATTCTCGGGAGGCATTGTTCTACGCTCGAGAGTGGGCCGAGCTTTACGATGCGCGGGTCGACGTGCTGCATGTCATCCCCGAGGTGTTGCATCCGGTGTTTCGCATCGGGGGCGTCGAGTCCGTCCATGAGGTCGAGCCGAATGTAGAGGAGAAGGCCCTGAAGAAAGTTGACACCTTCATGTCGGAAACCAGTGGCCCTGCTGTAGAAACGGAGGCCCACGTCACGACGGGAGAGACCACGTCTGAGATTTTGCAGTTCGTGGACGAGTATGACGTCGATCTGGTCACTCTCTCCACTCACGGTCGGACGGGGATCGAGCACTTTTTCTTGGGGAGTGTCGCCGAAAAGGTGGTTCGGCATGTTGACTCTCCCGTGTTGGCTGTGAAGGCCTTCGGCAAATCTCTCGTGAGGTCCGAGCCGAGCGGCGATGGGGACGCCGAACGGTAGAGGGAGCCCCCCTGTGGCCGAGAAGAAAGCCCGCCGGTGCGGCTTCAACTCGTCGCTTCTTCGTCAAATAGATTTCCTTGTCCCCCCGGGCGTCTCCGGAAGGCTTTCGTGTTGAGAGGCGGGATGGATGCGTTGTTGAGCCCGTACTTTTTGCATCCCAGTCGAAAGAGGTCCTGGATCGTTTCTGCCCAGAGGCCCTTTCCGGTCATGCGGACCCCGAAGTCATCGTCGTCGAAGGTATCCCCTCGGAGGGATTTCAGGCGTTTGAGCACCCGGCTTTTGCGATCCGGGAAATGGCGGTCGATCCAGTCTAAAAACAACTCCCGAACCGAGCCTGGGAGGCGAAGTATTGTAAACCCGGCGGTTTTTGCTCCTCGCTTTGCGGCCGCCTCTAAAATTTGGGGGACCTCTTCGTCCGTGAGCCCCGGGATGATGGGGGCGACGTTCACGCCCACGGGAATTCCGGCCTCTGCGAGCTGCTCGATCGTCCTAAGCCGAAGGGGAGGACGGGCCGTTCGAGGCTCCATGGCCCCCGCTATTTCATTGTCGAGCGTGGTCACCGAGATGGTCACGCGAACCCCATTCCACGAAGCCAATTCCGTGAGGAGGTCTAGGTCCCGGGTGATGCGACCATTTTTGGTGATTAGCCCTACGGGATTTCGATGGTAGGCGCAGACCTCGAGCAGGCCGCGGGTTATTTCTAGCTCCCTTTCGACCGGTTGATAGGGATCTGTGTTGCCAGAGATGCAAATCGGCTCCGGCCTCCAGTCTTTCTGTTGCAATCTCTGCGTGAGGAGGTCCGGCGCATTTTCCTTGACGAGAATTCGTGTCTCGAAGTCGAGGCCCGCCGACATATTCAGGTACTCGTGCGTGGGCCGGGCGTAGCAGTAGATGCAGCCGTGCTCACATCCCCGATAGGGATTGATGCTGTACGTAAAGGGGACGTCCGGACTGTCATTGGCCGAAAGAATGGACTGTGCGGGGTCCTTGTAGTAGCGCGTCTCGACCTGACGGAGCTCGTCTTCGTCGTGTTCTGCCGGGTCGAGGTCGACGTGCAGAGGGTCATAGGATGTGGGCGGATTCGTGCGAGCCCCTCGACCCTGACGTGCGGGCATGTCGGGCAAGTCGTCCATAAACCGGGCGGAGAAGTGAACATGTTTTACACATGAAAGAGAAGAACTGATTTCCTAATTGTCAATCTGTTGCGCGCCGAAGGCTGCCTCGGACCGGGTGCACGCACTTTCAAAGGAGGAAGGTCGCCTGGGACGGCGGTCTCGACATTCAGGGACTTCTCGGCTAGGTTGCCTTCCTCAGTGATCTTCAACCATCAGTGTTCGGGCTCTTATGGCCGATTCGTCTCCCGGCAACGGGGTTATTCTTTTGTGGAGTGGCGGGAAGGACGCGATGTTGACTCTCGACGTGTTGCACAGCCAGTCGCCGCGACGAGTCGGCGCGCTGCTCACAACTGTCACCGACGGGGAGGAGACGGTTCGGATGCATGGCACTCCACGGTCGCTGATCGAGCGTCAGGCGGAAGCGATCGGCATTCCTCTTCACGTGAGGCGTATTCCTCCGAATGCCTCGAATGCGACCTACGAGTCCCATCTCGAGCAGGCCCTCACCCCTCTCGTGAACGAAGGATATTCGACGGTCGTCGTGGGAGATCTTTTCCTGGAAGACATCCGAGCGTATCGAGAACGAGTCCTTTCTGAGATCGGCGTGACCCCTCTCTTTCCATTATGGCAGCGGGACACTACCTGGTTGGCTCAACACTTTCTGACGCGTGGGTATACGGCGGTCGTTACGTCCGTCGATTCCTCACAACTCGACCCCTCGTTCGTGGGGCGGGCGTACGACGAAGCGTTTCTGCAGGATTTGCCGTCCGACGTCGATCCGTGTGGGGAGCATGGAGCCTTCCACACATTCGTGACCGACGGTCCGCCCTTTCAGGATCCAGTCGACGTTTCGAGGGGAGAGACCTACGAGTCGGGGCGAATGCGGTACGTGCAGCTTCGAGAGGGCCGGGGACAAGAGGGCTCTTGATCTAGGCAACGGTGACTACGTTTCCCCGTGGAGCACAAGAGTCGGAGTGACCGTCTCGGTTGACGTCCACTCATAGAACAGGGCCGCATGGCGATACGGCCCTACGGTACAGAGGGAGGCCATCCATCCTGTCGAAGAAATTCCTAGAGGGCACGTCGAGGATTTGCAGAGGGTCGTGAATGGGGAACCGATTCGCCCAAATAAAAAACCCTCCGTCCCGA
>CAYXAD010000166.1:1042-7716 GCA_964462965.1 uncultured Salinivenus sp. | reverse complement strand
CGCTGGAGAGTGGACTCGAGGGAGGTGTTCCAGGTGTGGCCGGTCTGGTCGAGGTTCTGACTGGGATTCCTGTACCGAAGGCGATTGTGTTGGGCCTTTCCCTTGACGGTGAAGATCCCCTCTTCCACGGAGACCCTGTCCTGCGCCCACAGGCGCAACAGGTTGTCCCACTGTCGTTCCTGAGAGGACGAGCCGCCAGGACCTGGAAGTCCCCGCTCCGCATGGGTCCACCAGCCGGACACCTGGACCTGATGGGCCGCCATCTGTGACCGAACGGTGCCGTACACCGTCTGGCGCACCTTGTCGTTGTTGCGGCGCCGGATGGATTCTGAGGAGAGAGGGGAGGGGTTGCGATAGGGGAAGTCGCCCTCCGTCGTCTGGTAATCTGCGACCGCGAGAACAGATGTTTGAGGCAGGGGAGTCCCGCCGAGCAACAGGCTTCCGCCCCGCTGACCGAAGGCTCCGGTGTGGGCCGATGCGCGGACCTGTGGAGAGGTGCGAGGCTGGAGCGAACGGAGGTGAATGGCACCGCCCAGTCCGCTGGAGCCGTGGACGGGCGATGCAGGGCCATGCATCACCTCGACGGAATGCAGAAGGATCGTCGGGAGAAGAGAGAGATCGAGGTGGCCGCGTTGCGGATCGGTGAGGCGTTGCCCGTCGAGCAGGAGGGTGGTCTGAGAGGCATTGCTGCCTCGGAGGCCTGGGGTGGAGAGCCCCGTGTTTCCATACCGCCGCACGTGAAAGTCAGCCCGTGCTTCCAGGAGAGAGGCGACAGAGGAGGCACCGGTCGATTGGAGGGCCGCGGAGTCGAGGACGGTAATGCGGGCAGGGGCCTGGTCGGAAGCGATCGGAAGCCGACTGGCCGTCACCGTAAGAGGGGGGAGTGAGCTGCGCCACTCGACGTGACTGGTGTCTCCCTCGGCGGAAGCGGCAGGAAGGTCCTGCGCGACAGCCGATGGAAATCCAACACCTCCCACGAAGAGGAGGACGGCGAAAAAAGAAACGTAGACGTACTGTGGAGCAACCATAAAAAAACCCTCACCTCAGTGTTGAGGTTTGGGCGGCTGCTCCGATCGAGAAATGGACGGACGACCTCCGTCGAGGCGGTACCGAGAGACGGCAGCTCCTCAGGAGCCAGGCACGCCACAAACCTCTGATCCCGGAGGTTCTTGGCGGTGACAGGGGCCGCAAGGCCCCTCAGAACGCAACAGGCAGGTCTCCTGGCTCATCGGACGTGGACGACGGAGTCTCAATCAATTTCCGTCGCCTCCTAGGAGGTGTGTGGCGTCGACGGCTTCCCTTCCCACCTCGGCAAGCCACCGCGGCAGCGGCAACTCAGTCGAGGTAGTGGCAAGCCGTCTCCACGCACACGTCAAACGCCCAATTCACAGTTGCGGGGACAGCCCCAGACTAGCCAATGTCGAATGGTGAATTCCGAGTGTCGAATAACGTGACCATTCGACGCTCGACAATTGCCAGTCGACACTGGCGACACTGGTGTTCCCTTTTCATCTTGCCCGGCGGAGCCGGGACAAGAACCTGCAGCGTGTGTGAAAGAACGAGTAGTAATGTATGGACCCGTTCGCACAAGACCAACCCCTTACTCGGAGTTTTTAAGATCTCCATTGGTCGGGCCGTTGGAACGCCGGCGACGAGCCAGCTTGGCGGTATGTTCTGCCACCGACGCGGGGTCGGAATCGGACTCGGGCGGACGTACGAGGTCCTCTACTGGTGACGAAGGCACCTCCTCGGTGTCCGCCGACGGATCGTGCTGTGCAATCCAGGCTTCGCTCGTGACGATGGTCTCCAGGTTTTGGATCCGTTCGGCCAGAGCCTCGCGTTCCCGCTCGAGCTGCGCCAGGCGCTCCTCCAGGGACTGGAGGGTCGCAGAGAGGTCGTCGGAAGTGCCTGCCGGAGTACGCGTGGAGCGATTTTTTAACCACTCACGATACCCGGCAAAGAGGAACGCCATGAACACAATGGCTACGATGACAGGAGGCGACATGGCACGAAGACGGACCTGATGAGAGCCACGCCTTGTTCGTACGTCGAGGCCGGAGGGCTGTTGCATCAGAAGGGAGGGTATGGGAAGCCGTACTCCCCTTTCAATCGCGGGGGATTGGATGGTAGAGAAAGGTAGAAGTGGATAGCAAAAATCAACGCACGGAAAGAGGGCGTGGAGGGTTTGATTCAGCGGCGATGCCGCGTCGTTCTCATCCGGTCTTGCAATTCCATATTGGGCCCTTTTCGTAACAACTCCTGTATTCTTGCTTCACATTCCCGGGAGGTGCGGGAGCTTTGACGATCGGAAGGACGCTTCCTTTCCCGCGGACGAGGAGTTCCCGGTTCTCTACCCATCTGGACGTGCAGAGCCGAGATGAAATTGGTCGTATCAGGTTCGGCATTCAACTTTATTGGCTGTTGACTCTTCCTCCGTTTGTCGATGGGCAGGCTGAAGGAGTGTTGGAAGACGAGTCGGGCCGCCCCTCATGACGTGGACTGGAAGAACCGTTGCACCAGAGGAGAGAGGGCCGGGCCCAGTTCTTCGGGGACGTAGTGGCCTACATTCCAAAACCGATGTACGTCGGCGGAAGGAAAGAGGGCGTGCCATCGCTGTAAGGTCGATTCGGAGCCAAAGGCGGGGTCTGAGAGGCCCCAACACAGAAGGCAAGGACGGCCCTGGAGGCGATGCCTGCGGGTCCAGAGGGCTCGGAGCCAGGCCGCTTCGCGATGGAGGCTCCGGGCAAACATCCAGCAGGCGTATCGGCGCTGTCGCGTATCTAGAGCGGCAGCGTAGCCACGGAGCCAGGCGGGAAAGAGGGGGCTCGACGCGCCCGTGGTGAGGGGCATGCCGAGGCGGGCAAATGCATTGATCCGTTCAAACGCTAGGCGGCCAGGCGTCGTGTCTACGAGCCGGCTGATGCCTCGAATCAGGGGACGGTGATTCAGGGGCCACGCCCAAGTGTTTAGAAGCACGAGCCGACGAACCGTCGTCGGATGTCGTAGGGCGTAGGACATGCCGATGGGGCCGCCCCAGTCGTGCAGGACGAGCGTGAGATTCGTCAAATCGAGACGCTGGAGCCACGTCTCGACCAGCGTGGCATGCGCGGACGGCCGATAGGAGAACGTAGGGGGAGCGTCGGAGCGACCAAATCCAAGGTAATCAGGGGCAATACACCGGTACTCGGAGGCCAGGTCGGCAATCAAATGCCGGTAGAGGTGGGCACTGGTGGGATTTCCGTGGAGACATACCACGGGCGCCCCCGTACCGACATCCGTGTAGGCCAACGCACCCACCGATGTGCGAAAGTAGTGCGTGTCGAACGAAGAGGTCAGAGGAGACATTGCGAAGTTGTGGGACGAAAGATCGAGCGGGTGGACCAATAGCCAATTGAGGATTCATCCTTTGGCGCAGAATGGGCGGCTGGTGTGGTACATGTCGGAATCGTCTGGAGCAAAAACCCTTCTGCATGGTCAAAACGACGGGAATTCAGGGACGTTCGAATTCTCAGCCTAGGCTCCCTCTGTCTCTCCGCCGACGACGGACCGAGAAGAGAGAGCTGTGTTCTCTCGTTTTCTTCCTTTTTCGATGAGTGAACAAGATCGAGATCCTCCCCGCTGGATTCCGTATTCCGCTCCTCCGGCGAATGCGTGGGATCGAACGCATGATTTTTTTCGCGGACTGCTCTTTCCAGTCACCATCGTTCTGTTTGGCCTCGGGGTGTGGGGCGGGCTGTACTGGTTGTCCCAACCCCAGGAGGAGCCGGTGAGCACCAACGTGCAGGTCAGTTCGCCGATCGAATCCTCTGCGACAACGGTCGGGGATTCGTCGGGAACGGCTGCGCTAACGGTGCAGTCCCAGCCAGAAGGCGCATCGGTGTGGATCAATGGAGACTCGGTGGACACGACGCCTCTTCGCGGCCATACGCTGGAGCCCGGGGTGTATTTTCTTTCTGTCCGGAGTCAGGGCTACCTGAATGCAGACACCGTGGTGACCCTTTCGAATGGAGGAGCCCCGGAGTTGACGGTTTCGCTGGACGCCAGGCCTCGGGTTGGCTCCGAGCCCGCTTCGACCGGAGGGGGGACCGAGCAAGTCTCGGAGGCAGACGGGCAAAATGCGCAGCTGCCAACTTCCTCGTCGTCCGACGATACGGAGCCCCAGGAAGAATCGTCGTCCTCGGTGTCCCCTGAACCTTCATCAACGGAGGCCGCGGTTTCCGAGCCGGCGTCCGATGAGGGCTCTCAAGGGTTACCGACCGGCAGCCTCCGCATCACGTCGGAGCCCAGGGGGGCAGAGGTTCTCATCAATGGGAATCGACGTGGGCAAACGCCCCTCACTCTGAATGCAGTACTCGAAGGATCACACGACGTAACTCTTCAGCGGGAAGGCTATGCTCCCTGGTCAGCGTCAGTCTCAACGGAAGCCAATACCACCCAAAACGTGCATGGGACCCTCGAGCCCCTCAGGGGGCAGCTTCGGGTTCTCGCTCGTCCGTGGGGCACCATCTACATCGACGACAGCTTACACGCCCGCGAGTCCGACATCTGGTACGAAACAGAGCTTCCCGTGGGCCAACACCAGGTTCGAGTCGTTCATCCCTCCCTCGGAGAGCAGTCCCGGACGGTGGACCTCGAGGCGAATGAAGAGAACGAAATCGTCATCAACCTGCGCGGCGATGACAGCGAGACCCAACGATAAGAGACCTTTTTCCTGTCTGATTAGAGCATAGAGGTTCAACATTAGGTGCATCGGATTCTGGGAGTGAATCACGAATGTAGGGGGACACCTGTGGCTCTGAGTCGAGGATTCGTCAGGCCTGCTCTGTCCTTCTGCTGTACGAACCGATGCCATGAGTGTGCTTCGGTCTCCGTTCCGGCTCCCTTTCGGGCTATGCCTTCTCGGGCTTCTTGTCTGTCCGGGCGTTCTCAACGCCCAATCTGAGGACGTATGCACCGAGGCAATCAAGACGGCCGAGGAGCAGTATCGGGAGCGAGCCTACCAGGAAGCTCGTCGAGTTGTCTCGGCTTGCCTGAATCAGGATGAGGTTCCCTCGAAGCAGGCCATCGAAGCCTATCGGCTCCTGGCGCTCATCCACCTGAAGCAAGATCAGCTCGAGGCAGCGAGAGAGGCAGTCATCAATCTCCTGGGAGTCAATCCGCAGTATGAGCCCGATGAGGTGGAGAGCCCTCCTTCTTACGTGTCTCTCGTCTCCGTAGTAAAAGAGGATCTGGACCCCGAGCAGCTCGAAGACGATGCGGAGGAGGATCCTCCGTTCTTCCAGCGCAGAAGTACCTGGCTCACGATTGGAGGGGTCGTCCTCGGCAGCGGCGTGGCCTACTTCACGCTGGGGCCGGGGGGGGATGGAGGAGGTCCCTCGGGATCGGAACCCCTTCCCATTCCTCCCTCTCCTCCCGGCTCCGGAAATCCTTGATGTCGACGTGTCCTCTGTCATTGTCAGCTTCTTTCTGTGGTCGACTCTGGCCCTCGAACTTCACGGCTCGTGGCACGGCTCTGCACGGGACTTCTCGTGGGACTTCTGCTGCTGGGCGGGTCGCAGACGAGTGTCGCACAGGTGCCACGGCTGCTTCACTATCAGGCCACCCTGATCGAGCAGGGGGCACCGCCAGAAGGATCGGCGGAGTTGTCTTTTGCCTTCTTTGCGGACTCGACGGGGGGCTCTCCGCTGGGGGGGTGGTCGGAGACCCATTCGGATGTCGACCTGACAAATGGACGTGTCAATCTGTTGCTGGGCCAACGGACGCCCCTGCCTGTGGAGTTGTTTGAAGCCTCGAGCCTCTACCTTCAAGTGACCGTCAATGACAATACCCTGCCACGCCTTCCGATGGCAAGCACTCCGTATGCGCTTCAGGCGGCCGTTGCCGATAGCGTATCCTCTGAAGGGGTAACGGGGGACGCTCTCGTGGAAGGAGCCGTGGGAACGTCGGCCCTGGCCCCTGGGGCCGTTACGTCCACAGCGATTGCGGACGGCGCCGTCACCGCGGACGAACTTTCTGAGGGGGCCGTCACTTCGTCGGCGCTTGCGAGTGGCGTCATCACGACCGACGAGCTGGCCAATCGGGCCGTAACGCGAGAAAAGCTCGAGGGCGGGGCCGTCGAGACCGGGGCCTTGGCCGACGGGGCGGTGACCACCTCAAAGCTCAGCGACGCCGCCGTCGGAGGCGGGAAAATCGACGAGGGACAGGTGGTCAAAACTCTGAACGGCCTCACGGATCAGGTGCGTCTCGTCGAGGGCAATGACATCTCCATAACGGTAAATGAAGAGGAAGGGGCGATTCGGATTGACGGGGACGGCGGGCTGTTCAGTTCCCGCCGCTGGAAGACCGACATTCGCCCCCTCGAGAGGAGTCTGTCCCTCGTGCAGAAGCTTCAGGGCGTGCGGTATCGGTGGAAAGCAAGCGGGGACCCCGACATTGGTCTCATCGCCGAAGAGGTCGGGGAGGTGCTGCCGGAAGTGGTCCAGTACGCGGACAATGGGGAGGATGCAAGGTCCGTTCAGTATGCGCGACTCGTGGCGGTTCTCATCGAAGTCCGACAACTGGTGTTCTTCGAGCTGCCGGTGGGCGTCCGTGATAAGCCGGAGGACTTCGGGTAGGACCTCGATCTCGATCTGCTCCCGGACCTCGTCGTCGACCTCCTCGATCTCGGTCAATCT
>CAYXAD010000166.1:0-1032 GCA_964462965.1 uncultured Salinivenus sp. | reverse complement strand
ACGCGGACACGGGGGCGGAGGCACGGTCCGTTCAGTATGCGCGACTCGGGGCGTTTCTCATCGAGGCAATTACACCCCACCAAGAACAACTGGAAGCTGAACGAGCGACTCTGAAGGCTCTGGAGCGCCGCATAGAGCGCTTGGAGCAGCGTTCGGTGCCTTCCGACGCTCCCGAGCAGTAGGGGGCAGGCAGTCGGTTCGCATCCTTCTAAACGGTCTGGAATTCTCTATGGTTATGACTCGTCGTACGCTCTTACTGGTGGTCTTCCTGAGCGTATTTGTGGCAACGGGGAAGGCCCAGGTTCCGGACGTGTTGCACTACCAGGCTCGTCTGTTGGACGGTGAGCAGCCTGTCGAGGAGCCCGTAGACCTGACCGTGCGCATCTATGATGCGGAACAGGGAGGGGAGGCCTTGTGGAGCGAAGCACGGTCTGACGTGTCCGTCACGGAGGGTCAGGTCAGCTTGTTGCTTGGGAGCTCAACCCCCTTTCCGGACACCCTCTTTGCAGGATCGACCCGCTACCTCGAGCTCGAAGTCAACGGGGAGCGGCTCTCGCGGTTGCGGATGGCGAGCACGGCCTACGCGATGCGGGCGGACACGGCTGAAGGGGTCACGGATGGGGCGGCGGTGACATCACTCAACAATCTCTCTGGCCCCCTGACCCTGGAAGGGGAAAACGGCGCCACGGTATCCGCCGAGAATGGGGGGCAGACCATCACAATTTCGGCCCCGGGAGGAGACGGAGACGCCAATGGAGTCGAGGGAGTTCAGAATGGTGATGGAACGCTCGAGATCAACAATCCGAATGGACCCACGGCCACGATTAACGTCCGGGACGGGGGGCTGGGGACGAGTAAATATGCCGATGAGAGCGTTACGACTCCCAAACTGGCGACCGAGTCAGTCACTGCCCCCACTCTCGCCGCAAGTAATGATCCGTCCGACGATCAGGTGCTCGGCTATAATGGGAACAGCCTCGAATGGACGGAGGTCGAGGAGGGAGGTGGAGGAGACATTACCGCGGTCGAGGC
>CAYXAD010000165.1:0-7731 GCA_964462965.1 uncultured Salinivenus sp. | reverse complement strand
GAATGTCCATGACGTTCGTGTGCGTCGGGCCGGTACGGAGAAGCTGATCGATGGCCTCGAAGAACGAATACGCATCGTTGTCACTGAGGTGAGCCTCCGGGTCAAGCCCCTGATTGCGGGCTTTTGAAACTGTGCTCGGCGTCGCCCAGGCCCCCGCCGCGTCCGTGGGACCATCGATTCCGTCCGTCCCCCCGCTCAGCAGTACAGCGGAGGCATTCATGTCGTCGAGAACCAGCGCCGCCCCCAGAGCAACCTCCTGATTGCGTCCCCCCTGGCCCGCCCCCGTCACGGTGACCGTGGGCTCGCCGCCCCAGAGCCAACAGGCCGGTTGGGACGGAGAGTCCTCTTTCATTGCTCGAACGTGAGCTTCACCCACGTCCCGGGCTTCTCCCTCCACTCCCGAGGTGATACAGCATACGCTGTATCCTCTCTCTTCGGCTGCACGGCGAGCCGCTTCGAGCGCATTTCGATTCGATCCGACCAGTGTCGTCTCGATCCTTTCGAAACAATCATCACCTGGTTTGGGGGTCTCCGGATGACGCCCTCGGGCTCCGTCAGCAAGATGGGTTCGCACCGGAGCCGGCACATCGTGCCAGAGCCCCCGGGCATACAGCACACGCATCGCATTCTCGTAGGTCGACGGATCCGGAACGGTCGGGCCACTCGCAATGACGGACAGGTCATCTCCCACTACGTCCGAGACGACGAACGCTCTCACGTGAGCGGGATGGGCGGCTCGGGCCAGTTGTCCCCCACCCACCTGCGTTAGATGTTTACGGACTACATTCGACTCGTGAATTCCGACACCCTTTCTCATGAGCAGCCGGTACGTCTGCCTGAGGTCCTCCACCTCCAGCGGTTCGGCTGGAAGCGTGGACAGCGCCGTGCCCCCACCGGAGACGAGCACGAGCACCTTCTCCCCTCGCTCCGCTGCTTCAGCCTGAGCAAGCAAACGGCGTGCGCCCCGCACACTTCCTGTGGTTGGAAGAGGATGTCCCCCTTCTACCGCCTCGACTCGCGAGGGGCGAGGCAGATCGTCAGGAAACGTCTCCGGATACCCCTCGGGGACAATCACCGTGCCCTCCAAAATAGAAGTGTCCAGTCGATCCTCCACGACCCCAGCCATCGCCATCGCCGCCTTGCCCATCCCAAAAATTCTGAGCTCATCATCCGAATCAGAGGCCTCCGCCCCCCATGACAGGGACCCGAGGTCAGGAAGAAGGCGAGGCGCCTGAACCCGCTGCACCGCGGCCTGAAAAATGGCACGAGCATCAGCGTCAACGCGAGTCTCGGAAGAGTTGGACGCCATAATCGATCAAAGACAAATATTTACCAAAGTCGATTTTAGCCCAGGTACCTCACCACCCAAAAGAAGTTTGTGCCGGTCTTGAGCCCATCCGTTGAAGTCTCCAATGAAAGCCCCCCTCCACCTTGGAACCGCCTCCAGGCTCGAAAGTGCAGAAAGGAGACAGTATTATCCATCACACCGGTCCACTATGGAGGAGCCTTCTACAAACGGAGCCCCGAGTTCAACAGAGACGGACATTGGGCGCTTGCACGTCCTCACCGACTTTCATCTCCAGCAGAACCGATCCCACGCCGAACTGGCTCGTCTCGCCATCGAGGGCGGTGCCGACGCCATTCAGTTTCGTCAGAAGCACGGGGGCATCCAGAACATGCTCCTGGAAGCCCACAAGGTCGCCGAGGTTTGCGAGGAGCACTCGGTTCCGCTCATCGTCAACGACCGCCTCGACATCATGCAGGCCGTCGAGGCCACAGGGGTTCACCTCGGCCAGGAAGATTTTCCGGTGGACGAAGCCCGCCGCGTTCTCGGCTCGGATGCCCTCATTGGAGCTACGGCGACAAAAACCCATCAGGTCGTTGACGCCTACGAGGCGGGCGCCGACTACGTGGGCTTTGGCCCCGTCTTTCCGACGACCTCGAAGCGCAACCCGAAGTCGGTGAAAGGCCCCGAAGGATTAGCCGACGCCTGTGAGGCAGTACCGATTCCCGTCATCGCGATCGGGGGAATTACGCGAGACCGAGTACGTGCTGTACTGGAGGCAGGCGCCCACGGAGTAGCGGTTCTGTCTGCCGTTGCCACGGCCAAAAATCCTGATCGAGCCGCGAGTCGGCTGCGCCGGGAAATCGACGGAACTCTTCAGAAGGCGTAGCTCCATTTTCGGGGTTTTTCCGAAAAAAGGTGCACAGGCAAAGGAAGTCACTTCACTCGTCCTCCTGTGCGGAAACGATGGCTGTCACCAGGCCCTGCGGCGACGGCGTGTCCGCCACAGCATCCACTGAGAGCCCCTGTTCTTCCAGCGACGCGGCCGTGGTGGGCCCAATCGCAGCACGTCGATACGACGTCGGATCGACGTTCGTCGCCTTCTGAACCGCTTCCCCGCCCGATGGACTGAAGAACGCGAGCCAGCGTGCGGACGGGAGGGTGAGATCGGTCCGGAGCCGCGTTTCGTACACGACCAGTTCCTCGAAAGCAGCCTCTGCAGCCCGGAGACGATTGGGAAGGGTCTCTCGTCGTCGATTTCCACAGAGAAAGAGCAACGGAGCCTCCGGAGCGTCGTCCACGATCTGATCTGCAAGATCGTCTGCAGTGCCGGCTTCCTGCCCACGAGGCTGAAGCCCTACCGCCTGCAGGCGCGCCGCCGTCTTTGGACCGACTGCATAGGCGGTTCTGCCCCTCCAGTCTTCCTTTAGCGACGAATGCTCTTCAAAAAGAGCCTCCAGCGCCCGCCCAACCCGTGGGCTCGTGGCGACAAGGGCTGCATAGTGCTCCTTCCCCTCGTTAAGCCGCTCGCGCAAAAGGTCCTGGTGAGGAAACACAAACCGAAGAACGGGTCGGCACACCGCCTGCAATCCGGCGTCGACAAAAGCATCTACGTACGGATCTGGCTCCTCGGCCGAGCGCAGGAGAATAACATCCGGGGAAGGTGACATGACTTCGACACGTTCTTCTCAGCAAGCAGATCCCTAGATTGTCCCCGCAATGTGAGAAAGTTACGGCCGGAATGTCGAACCTCGTTCCCACTGCTCCCCGAGCACGTCCTCGAGGATGGCCGCCCCTCCAGCGTCCAGCAGGTCGACGGCGAGACTGCGGCCCATCTTCTTGCCCTCCTCCGGGGCGCCCCGCCGCTGATCTCGATAGGACTCGCTCCCATCGAGAGTCGCGATACAGGCGTCCAGGACGAGTTCTCCTTCATCGGTGAGGCGAGCCCACGCCCCCAACGGTACCTGACACCCACCGCCCACCTCTCGGAGAAAGGCACGTTCAGCGGCTGTGGCAAAGCCAGTGGGCTCGTGATGCAGGACCTCGTGGAGAAGAGAGTGGACGGTCTCGTCCCCCTTCGCACAGGCAATTCCGAGAGCACCCTGTCCCACAGCGGGGACGACAATCTCTGGATCGATGTGGTTGCTGATATGCACGCCGAGCCCGAGTCGCACGAGACCGGCGACGGCAAGGACCATCCCGTCCCACTCGCTCTCCGTCAGCTTCTCCAATCGCGTATCCACGTTGCCCCGAACCGGCACGATCTCGAGGTCACTTCGCCAGGTACGGAGCAGCGCCTGACGACGGAGCGACGCCGTGGCAAGCGTGGCACCGGACGGGAGGTCTTCGAGGTGTCCGTCGAACGAGGGGTGAGCCACGAAGGCGTCGAAGGGGGTCTCACGCGGACCGATCGCCGCGAGTGATATTCCATCCGGCACAGTCGATGGAATGTCCTTGAGCGAATGAACGGCCACGTCGATATCCCCCGCTAGAAGCGCCCGATCCAATTCTCTGGTAAACACCGCCTCGTCTCCAATTTCCGAAATTGGTGAGTCTCGGTCCTCGTCCCCCCGTGTGGAAATGGTTTCCAGTTCCACCCGATGTCCTGCAGCTTCGAGCTTGGACCGAACGAAGTTGGCCTGCCAAAGGGCCAATTCACTGCCTCGTGTACCGAGTACAAGCGGATCGGGAGGCGTCATGAAAGACAGGTGGGGTTATTCGGGAAACGCGTCGAGGGGTCTTGGGGGGCACTGGAAAACATACCCCGAGTGACCTCCAGAAAGTCCGAGGTGCCCCCAGAGTGATCTCTTCTCTACTGCGAAGTGGAAGAAGTGGCAGAGGCCTCCTCGGACGTTGTCTCGGTTCGCGGAAACATCTGAAGCGCCCGGGTCAGCTGTTTCATCTCCTCCCCTTCGTCCTCCGGATCGTGAGTAAGATACGGACAGCGAGAAGGAGCTTCTCCCAGACTCGGCTGCACGTCGCCGGAAACCGTCTGAAGAGACCGCCCTTCTTCAGCATCCTCCCCGGGAGAGAAAAGAGCGTGAAGGAGTTTGATGCCCTGAACGAAATCGATACTGTCGGGATCGACGTTCTTGAGTCGAACGATCGGCACCGCGAGAAGCTTTTGCATGATCGACTTCGTCAGGCGGTCGACCTCCTCTCGGTCCATGTCGGTCCGGTGGGCATGGCGGTCGACCTCTTGCTCCCGAATCGTGTCAAAGGTCTGCCGGATGGCCTGAATGGCAGGCTGTAGGGCCTGCTGATGAAAGACCCACGTGACGAAATCCTGGAGGAGCTCCTCGCAGATGGCCTCTGCCTCGGGAACAGCCTCAGCCCGACGATTCCGAACCTCCTCGGTCCAGGCTTTGAGATTGTCTAGATCGTAGAGCTCGTATCCCTTCTGCTCCTGAATGACGGGCTCCACATTTCGAGGCATGGCAATGTCGACGAGAAGGGTCGACGAGTCGTCCTCCTGCGCAGGAAGAGCATCCGCTTGTACCACGGGATCCGACGCCCCTGTCGCTACGAGGGCAAGATCGGCAGAAGACACCACTTCGTGGCGACGCGACCAGGGAGCGACCGTCCCGTTAAAGGAGGACGCAAGCGCCTCAGCCCGGTCTGGAGATCGATTCGTCACCGTCAGCGAGGCCGGATTGTCATCGGCCAGGGCTTTCAACGCCAACCGTCCCATCTTCCCTGCCCCCACCAGCACGACCTCGGCGTCCGAAAGAGGAATGGTAGAGTGCGCATCAAGATACTCCCGGGCCATTTCGACGGCGGCGGTCGATACAGAGGCGGCGCCCCGATCAATTGTCGTCTCCGTCGACACGCGCTTGGCTGCCCGAAAGGCCGTGTGCAGAAGGCGGTGCATCAACGAGTGCACGGCTCCAGCGTCCACGGCACGCTGGTAGGCACTCTTGACTTGAGCGAGAATTTGGCTCTCTCCAACGACCACGGAGCGCAGGCCACTGGTGACCTGCAGGAGGTGACGCACTGCGGCTTCGTCCCGCTTCCGAAAAGCATCTGACGGCCAGGACTGCCCTGCAGCCTCCGCCAGAGCGGATTCAACCTGAGCGACATCCTCCTCCGTACCGTACAGATACGCCTCCGTCCGATTGCAGGTGGAAAGCAGAACGACTTCCGCTGTCTCTTGAAGAGACAGATTGTCGTACAGGGCTCGTTGAACGTCCGCATCCAGCGCAAAGGCCTCAGTCTGGCGCAGGGACGCACATTCGTGATTCAGACCTACCGCGTAGAACCTCATGAAGACTGTATAGAAAAGCGATAAGGATGATCTGTCATCCAGCGCAACGACTCGTACATACCAGCCCGTTCCCTGTTCAGGAGAGGGGGGTGAATACGAAATGAGTTCATCGTTCCGGCCCTGGAATTTGATTTATGGTTGGCCTAACCCACAAGAAACGCACAACGGATAATCGGAATCTACCAAGGAAGTGCCAATAAATTTCGGGCCTTCTTTCATCCCTTTGCGAACACGAACTTTCAGTCAGTCTCTTACTCTTTTTCCGAATCGTGAAGGCCCCAGCAGTCAACAAATCGTTACCCCCTCTTCAGGTGGAAGTTATTCCAGGCATAAAAAACCGTCATTTTCCAATCGAGAATCCAAAGTGTCGAAATTCCTGGCGACCTCTCTCCAGGTTGGAACGCACGGAAATGGCTTCTCTCCCGATTGAAAATGCTTTCTTTGCCTTCATTCCATCCGTCGTTCTCTTTCCTTCTATCTGATTGCCCCTATCAATGACTGTAATCCGGAATATCCTCATCTTTTTTGTAGGACTCCTTGTAACGATGCTGGTCGTTACAGTCGTCGGGCTGGTGGTTGATCCCGCCAATGCCCAACTGTGGACGCAGGGAATCATGTGGACCCTTCTCGGGAGCTTGGTCGTCGCCCCGGTCTCCCTGTTTGTGGACTTTTCCTCCGCCCAAAAGTCGACAACCCCCGAACCGGCTCAAGAGTCTTCCTCTCCGGCCTCCGCTCCTTCCTTCGAGCCGGAGCCTGTTCCCTTCGACTGGCCTAGAGAAATTGACCAGGAAGAGTATTCGCGAGATCAATAGGCGCTCCCCTTCAGCGACGAAGATCCAGCGGGGGGTTCTTTCCTTTATATCTGGGGTGAATTGTTGGAGCATTCGCCCTACTGAGACGACTCCTCTTCCGGCAGGGTTGAAGGAATCGTAAGGACCGGACACGGAGCCACCCGTACTACCCGCTCCGTAGAGCTCCCCAAGAGGTACCGGTCTATCCCCGTAAGGCCCCGAGTGGCCATCACAATAAGGCTGACCCCACTGGTTTCTGCAAAGTCCACAATGTCGCGGGCGACCTCGCCTTCCCGAACGTGATACGCGCTCTCCACGGAGGGGCCTCCGATGTCGTCGTTTAGCTGCTGAAGGGCCTGGCGCGCATTTTTCACAATGTCGGGATCCATTTCCACCACCCCGACGCCCGGCACCCCCATGTCACTAAAAGTGGGCACCACACGCTTCTCAGCTACAAAGAGAAGGTGTAGGAGCGCCTCATACTGATGGGCGAAGGCCTTCGAAATCCGCAGAGCCTCCCGGGAATGCTCTGAAAAGTCGATCGGAGCAAGAATTTCATCGAACGCCACGTCTTCGAGATCCGACGTCCACGGAACCTCCTCCCGAACCGTCATCACCGGACAGGGAGCGTGGCGAATCAGCTTGTCGGCCACGTTGCCCAGCATGAGACGGTCGAGCCCCTGACGCCCATGCGTCCCCATGACGACGAGGTCGATGTCCCGCTCGTGGACGTACTCGTCGATCGTGTCGGCCACGTCGAAGCTCAGTTGCAGGGAAACGACCGTCTCGAAGTCAAAATGAGACTCGGTGGGAGCAATCTCCTGCAGCCGCTCCTGGGCCGTCGTCCGGATCTGCTCCCGCAGCTCCGCCGCCTGCTCCTGCGCTTCTGTGAGACCGTACCAGTCGGGATCTAGTTCATTGACGACGTGCAGGAGGTGAAGTGTGGCATCGAACCGATCGGCCACCTCGACGGCATGGGTGAGCGCGTGATCGGCACATTCCGAAAAGTCGGTTGGAATGAGAATGTTGCGAAGTGTCATGAGAGAATGAGAGCATTGGAAGAAAGAGAACCCCCCAGTGTACGAACGGCCGCTACGAGGACCCACCGTTCCGCGAGGAAGAAACGAGCGACTTGCCAAAGGACTTCACAGTAAAGACGGGCGCCGGAGCCCGGCGGACAACACGTTCCGTCACGCTTCCCAGAAGCATCCGATCGAGGCCAGTGCGACCATGCGTCGCAATCACGATGAGATCGACCTCATCCCGTTCTGCACGGTCGAGGATTACCGACGGAGCGTACCCGACCGTGGCCTCGACCACGACGTGCTCGTACCCTACCTGGTTGTGCACCAGCTGAGCCAGGCTTTTTTCCACGCGCTCGACCACCTGGG
>CAYXAD010000164.1:0-7736 GCA_964462965.1 uncultured Salinivenus sp. | reverse complement strand
ATGTCTAAGTTTGACATCAAGCGGCCCATCGTCGAGCTGCCGGATCAGGATCCGGAGCCGGTCTTTTCGGACGAGGAGCTCGTCTGGACCGACGAGGAAGAAGAAAAGATCGAGGCCTGGAAGGCACAGTACCCGGAGGATCAGGCCGCCATCATGAAGGTGTTGTGGCTGGCACAGGAGAAATTTGGCTACTTGCCTCCGGAGGTCATCCAGCTGTGTGCCGACACTTTGGACATGACGTACACGCAGGCCTACGGCGTGGCCACCTTTTATCACCAGTACTACAAGGAGGAGAAGGGGACCTTCGTGCTGGACGTCTGCACCTGCTATTCGTGTCAGGTGTGCGGGGGGTATGACATCCTGCACTATTTGGAGGAAAAGCTGGGCATCCACGCCGGGGAGACGACCGACGACGGCATGTTTACGGTGCAGGAGGCAGAATGCCTCGGCTGCTGCGGGTCGGCCCCCATGATGGAGATTACAAATGGCGTCTATGTTCACCAGTTGACCCCGGAGAAGGTTGATGACCTGATTGAGCAATTAAAGGAGGGGGAAGTGCCTGAATTCACGTCCGTTACGTTGCCGCAGGACGAAGACGAAATGGGAGGGAATCGCCGCACCGACGTCGAGAATACCACAACGTACGAGACCCCGCCCCGCGGACAGCACATGGAGTAGTTCAGGAAAGCCCCAACATGGATTTTTTCCTGTTGATCTCTTCTTCCGACCTCTGCAGGAGCAGTCAGCGCAGCTTTTGCATTGCGGCCTTCAATAAGGGCTGAGGTTTCGGCCGAAGCATCTCGTTTGTAACTTTCCGCACGCATTCATTCCCCATGTCGTCCTCGTCTAGACCATCGAGTCGAGAGGTGCTCATCAACGCCCTGGGCTCGTTGTCCGAGGACGAAAAGCAGAAGCTTTATGGGCCTCGCTGGGCCGTCTTCGCAGACCGGAAAGTCTCCTCGCTTGAGGAGGCGCGGAAGTGGATGTTGGGGCTTACTGGAACGATGGGGGGTATTGCGATCGTGGTTCCCACCAGTGCCTTCTACCATTATTATCAGGCCACCGAAAGCTTTTCGATCTTTGGATTTCTCGGGACGGTGGTGGCCGCTTGCCTCTTTGCGGCGGTGCAGATGGGGTGGGCCGTATACATCTACATGAACTGGCGGCACCAGCTGTGGTGCTATCGAGCGCTTCGAAACCTGGGGCGCGAGGACGAGGTGGAGGCTACTGAGACGCCTGCCTCAGCCTCCTAACACGCCGACAATCTTTTTCAATTTGTTTTCCACAACACGCTCACGATCATGGAAGCGACCAACGGTGTACCCTCCACCCACGCTGACGACTGGCGTTCGTACGAGCGGCTGCTCCTTCCTCCGATACAGGACCTTCACAAGCTGGAGGTGTACGACGAACACGGAGGCTACGACCAGCTCCGACGTGTGATTGAGGATGACAGTGTCGAGCCAGATGATATCACCAACGAAGTGAAAGCCTCGGGGCTAACGGGAAGAGGGGGGGCTGCCTTCCCGACCGGCGTGAAATGGAGCTTCATGCCCGAGGTGGACGAGCGGCCACGCTTCCTGGGTTGCAACGCTGACGAGAGCGAACCGGGGACGTACAAGGACCGGCAGATCATGGAGTACAACCCGCATCTCCTCTTCGAGGGAATGCTCCTCGCGGGGTACGCCCTGCAAATCGACACGTGCTACGTGTACGTGCGGGGCGAGTTTACCGACTGGATCAAGCTCATGGGGGAGGAACTGCGGAAAGCCTACGAGAAGGGCTACGTCGGAGAAAACATCATGGGGGCGGACTTCTCCATGGATATCGTGCTCCACAAGGGAGCCGGGGCCTACATCTGCGGAGAGGAGACGAGCCTCATGGAGAGCCTGGAGGGCAAGCGGGGATATCCGCGCTACAAGCCGCCCTTTCCGGCGCAGAGCGGGATTTTTGGGTGCCCCACGACCATCAACAACGTCGAGACCCTGGCGCACGTCCCCCTCATCGTCGAGAATGGAGCCGACTGGTTTTCGGGGATCGGTGCCGAAGACATGCCGGGGCCGGCCCTGTACGGAATGTCCGGGCACGTCAAGCGCCCCGGGGTCTACGAGTATCCGACGGGGATCCCCCTCACCGACCTAATCTACGAGGTCTCGGGTGGCATGGCTCGAGACAAGGACTTGAAGGCGTTCATCCCGGGAGGCTCGTCGACGCCGCCGGTGCCTGGGGATCAGATCGACGGCATTGCGATGAGCGACGAGAGTCTCGGACAGGTCGGGTCCCGAACGGGAACGTTCTGCCCACTCGTGCTCGACGAGGACACGGACATGGTGTCGTGGCTTCGTCGTGTGGCTCATTTCTACCAGGACGAGAGTTGTGGGCAGTGTACCCCTTGCCGGGAGGGCACGGGGTGGCTGGAGGCCATCATCACCCGCATCGATGAGGGCGAGGGCACCATGCGGGACCTCGATCTGCTGCTCGAACTCTGCGACAACATGGATGGGGGGCGCACCATCTGTGCCTTTGCCGACGGGGCCGTCGGGCCCGTACGGGCTACGGTGAAACGCTTCCGGGAGGACTTCGAGGCCAAGTGCAAGGCGACTGTCCATCCGGTGAGTACCGAAGTGTCGGCCGGTGCCGAATCGGCCGTTCCGGCGACGGAGTAGCCAGAACTCTTTCTCTCCGTACGATGGGCATGTCCCTAGACGATAATGTGCGAACGGACATCGTGGAGGCGCTTGACGAGCTTGGAGAGCGCGATGCCCTGAGTTACGCCGAGCGTACGTCATGGGACGAGCCGTATCCGCCGTCGTTCGTAGAGGAGCGTCTGGACGATCTCCGCCGAGACGAATGGTGGACGAAGAGATTGCTGTTTGGGATCTTGGGGGGAGTTGCGGTTGCTGTGTGGATTGGCGTGTGGCTTCAATGGCCATTGTCCACTCTCGTGCATGGGGTCCCGCTGCTCATTATTCCACAGCTTCCTGTGATTAACCTTCTCATCCGCCGCAGCAAGGCCGAGCAACTTTATGCGCTCCTCCATCAGCTCGAGGGCACATCCGAACCGGTCGTTGGGCATTCTCCAGGGAGGGCTCGTGATGAAATGTAGGAGCGTGCCTCTTTTAGTTGTTGCGGCCACTGGTTTTCTTCTGGCCGCCTGCGGGTCTGGAACTTCGAATCCATCGGAGGCCCAGCAAACGTACGGGGCACCGGTGGACGCCATTGATGCATTTCCCGCCGTTGCTGTGGCCGCCGAGGCCGAGGCGTATGTGGGGCGGTCCCTGGCCGTCGACGGCCGCGTAGCAGCGGTGCGCGACGACGGCTGCACACTCCGGCTGGAGACGAATGAGGTGCCTCCGCTGTTGGTGACGGCGGTCCGCACAGAGGGCGACGGCTGCGCGTGGCAGGTTCCAGACGACGAAGATGGCGTTGCCGTGGCCGCCGGCCCGCTGCGCCTGGACGACGGCACTCTGCGACTGAGTGCGAACGGTGTGGAGGTCACGCCCGTTCATCCCATGGATTCAGACTCGTAACCAGTTACTCGGGGTCATGGCTACAGCAACCACGCCCTCTATTCCGCCGGCCCTCGAAGGACGGGCTGTCAACGACCAACCCATCTCGGTCGAGGAATATCTAGAGCGCGAGCAGGACAGCCTGGAGCGCAGCGAGTATGTAGACGGATGGCGAATCAATATGACTGCCGCGGCAAGTTGGCCCCACAGTGTGATCACCTCGAACATCGACCGGGAACTCGGGACTCAATTGAAGGGAAGCAGTTGCCGGACTGCTTCTCGTGATATCAAGGTGGTTTTTCCCTCGGAGGAGGGGTATGCCTATCCTGATGTGTTGGTTGTTTGCGGAGAGCCGGATCTCGAGGCGGATCGGGACGATCTTCTGCATAACCCAATTTTAGTCGTCGAAGTACTTTCACCGGCGACCATGGACTACGACCGTGGCGAGAAGTTTGCCCGGTACCGCCGGTTAGATTCGCTCCAGGAGTACATTCTCGTCGCACAGGACCGGCCTCATGTCGAGCACTACGTTCGGCAAGAGGACGAAAGCTGGCGCTTTACTGAGATGGATGGACTCGACCGGGAGCTTTCGTGTCCCTCCATTGAGGTCACCCTGCCGCTCGAAGAAATATACCTCGACGTGTTCGATCTAGAGGAAAACGAATAGATCAGAGGACGTTGCTGGAACTTCCCGGCTTTCTCTGAGCTACAGAACGCGGGTGCTTGTTTGCCTCTCGTTCGCTGAACTAGAATTTATGGACTCAGCCGGTTCCGACGGCTCGAATCGGCACAACAATCCGACTGCGACCATGCCCATCGTCACCATCGACGGAACGACCTACGAGTACGAGGGAGAGCAGAAACTGCTGCAGTTTTGCCTGAACCAGGGCATCGAGCTGCCGCACTTTTGCTACCACCCTGCCATGTCCATCCCGGCCAACTGCCGGCAGTGCCTCGTCAAGGTGGGAATGCCCAAAAAGGACCGCGAGACGGGCGAGGTGGAGCTCGACGAAAGTGGCGAGCCCAAGATTCAGTTCATGCCCACGCTGCAGCCGAGCTGCACGATCGACCTCGCCGACGGCATGGTCGTGAAAACCCATCGTTCCAGCGACGAGGTTCGACAGGGGCATACGGACAACCTGGAATTTCTCCTGGCCAATCACCCGCTCGACTGTCCGATTTGTGACCAGGCCGGGCACTGCCCGCTCCAGATCCAGGCCTACAAGTACGGTCCCGAGGGCTCCCGCTTCGAGTTTCGCAAGGTGCACAAGCCCAAGCGCGTGAAGCTCGGCCCCCGCGTAACGCTCGACGCCGAGCGGTGCATTAACTGCACGCGCTGTACCCGCTTTACCGACGAGGTGTCCGGGAGCAACCAGCTTACGATCGCAAACCGGGGTGTCAAGAACTATCCGATTACGGCCCCCGGGGAGACGTTCGACGAGGCGTACTCGATGAACACGATCGATCTCTGTCCGGTCGGGGCGCTCACGGCAACGGACTTTCGGTTCAAAGCCCGCATCTGGGAAATGAGCTCGGCGCCCTCCATCGTGACGACCAACGCGACCGGGGCTAACTGCCATTACTGGGTGCGCGACAATCAGGTGCTGCGCATCACGCCGCGGCAAAACATGGAAGTCAACGAGTACTGGCTGCCGGACGAGGACCGGCTCGTCTACAACCGGTTTAACGACAACCGGCCGGACGGTCCGCGCATCCGCAGGAACGATACGATGCAGAGTGGAAGCTGGGAGCAGGCCTATGCCCAGGCCGCTGCGCTTCTCGGCCGCACCGATCCGGACCGCATTCTCTTCCTGGGCTCCGCGAATGCGACGGTCGAGGACAATTACCTGCTCGCGCAGTTGGCCGATGCCCTCGGGGCCGAGGCACCGCGGTACATCCCCCACATCGAGCCCGGGGCCGGCGACGACTGGCTCATCACCGACGACAAGACGCCGAACGCCGAGGGCTGCGAACGGCTCGGCATCCACCCGATCGACGAGGAGCTCGTCGGGGCCCGCATTGCCGACGGCGAGTACGACCTCATTTACGTCCTCGAAGACGACCCGGTGGGCTCCGGCCTCTGCTCGGCCGCCGACCTCGAAGCCCTCGACGTCGTCCTGCACTACTACAACACCACGAATGAGACGCTGCCTGCGGCCACGACCGCCCTGCCGGCCGCCATGGTCGTTGAGACCGTCGGTACGTACGTCAATCAGGACGGTCGGGCTCAGCGCGTGCGTCCTGCCAAGGAGATTCAGGGCGTCAATCGCACGCTCATGCTCGAGATGGGCTCGAGCCGAGAGGACAAGAGCGGCACGCCCTTCGACCGCTGGCAAAACGACGCAAACCGCATCGACTGTAAGCCGAGCTGGGAGCTCCTGCCTCAGATCGCCGACCGCGTGGGGGTAGACTTCGACTTCGCCGAGGGGCCGGAGGCCGTCATGGATCACGTGCAGTCTACGGTTCCGGCCTTCGACGGAGCGACCTACGACGCCATGGGGCTAAAAGGATACGCCCTCGAAGAGGTGGGGACGGGCGAGGCGGTGTAGAGAACCACAAGAGGCTTCTCCATCTTGAAAGTTCCGAATTAGGTCCACAGGTCATTGAGCTCGGGAATACTGGCTTCCAATGCCTGAACGGCTTCATCCGGTTCTACCTCCAAGGGAACGGCAGTCAGAACCAGTTCAATAGTTTGGTTGCCAGTACCGAGTTCAGCTTGTGGGCCCGTCGGTCTCGGTCGCCTAGTGATTCCCACGTCGAGGTTCGGCAGGGGGAGATCAGGCACGCTGTAATGTGCGGTGCATCTGCAAGATTGGCGTAGGCGAGAACCTGAAGCAAATCTGCACGATGTTGCTCTCTCAGCGCCTGAGGCGCTCCTTGCCATGCCTCCAGGTTCAGCTCTTCCCAGTGGGACTTGTACTTTGCATCGAGGACGATTGACTGCGGCCCTCGATCGATGATGAAGTCCGGTCGGAGCGAGGCCTGAGAGCCGAGGTAGGGAGGCTCCCACGATAGAGGAACGACCGTTTCGTGGTCACGCCCTGTTCGGAGCGATCCACCTCGCAGCGTACAATATCGCTCCGCAATCGTCTCAACCCACGCTTCGAAAAAGGAGCTCATCGGGAGTCGCCACGGGAGTCCTGAGAGGTCGCCCAGTCCTGCTAGTCCACGCTCCTCGACCGTCCACTCAATCGCCTCGAGGCCTCGCTCGAATACCTCTCGGTGGGTGGGAGAATACGTTCCACGTTGCCGCAATGTAGTCGAATCAGGTTGGCGTGTGGGAGCGCCCTGTACTCTCTGAAGAAGGCGTCGACACTTCTCGATGAGCCTTACGACCATCGGTCCGGCCTCCCGTTGGGCTTCCAAGGAATTACGCTGTTTCTGAAGCGTGTATTTGATGGCCCCGCGCAAAACATGATCGTCCTGCAGCTCCGGAAAGCGGCACGGCACCTCCAAAAAGCGGCCGCGAGCAACGTGTTGGTCGAGGTACGTTTGCCATTGAACCCGTCCTCGTGGGCGCCGCCGATTCTCTTCGGTAAGTTGAAACTCGCGCGTCAAGTTGTCGAGCAAGTCCTCGAGTCGGCGAAGCACCGTACTGGCCAACACCCAGGGTGGAATTCGCCTGTCGGATTGAGGCAGCTTTGGGAGTTGCAGGAGATCTGGAGTAACCCGCCACCCTGAATGTAGAAGTGTTCGCCCGACACCTTGCCAGCCAAACCGGGGACGAATGAGAAGGCCATAGTCAGCCCGGCCCGTAGTGGGAGAACGCAGCGGTAGAGCGCCGGTGATGCTGCCAGTTTCGAGAGCAAGATTCACCGAGTCGCCGTAATACACCACCTCTCCCTGCACGTCAAAATCCTGAAGGAGTCCTTCGTTTTGATCGAGGAGCTGCTTTGCGAGCCGACTAATTTTTGACTCCTGTCGCCACGAATTCTGGAAGCCGAGAAGAGATGCCGCGGAGATGCGAGTTCGACTTGAGTCTTTGACGTCTACGACATTGCCGATTGGGGAGGTGGACACGGCGCAGGGGACGATTGGTTAAAGGGGACCCGTCGATGGGCTACAAACTTTCGATTGTTTGCAGATACGAGCGGATTTCCCCCTCAAATCCAGCGACGTACCCTCGATCCAGATAGTCCTCCAACAGGGGCACTAACTCGGTCTTTAGCTTTCGGATCGAGGCGTCTCGATCGTTTGCGAGAAAATAGGAGTGACCGGGCAAAAGGT
>CAYXAD010000163.1:0-7825 GCA_964462965.1 uncultured Salinivenus sp. | reverse complement strand
TGCTGGGAGCGAAGCGACCGAATGCTTTTAGAGTGCGACTGACGAAGTAAATCTTCCCAACTACCAGTGGAAGCAACCTAGGCGGACGCTTCCGCCGAATTCAAGGAGATCCTCCCTCCTCCCTTCGGTCGTCTGTCGCCCAGGACCTGCACACGACGGCAGTCGGTGCCTGTCCTCGATTCCTATCGGGATGACTGAACGAATGTATTGATGTTGACCTACAGAATGTGTTCAAAAACCTCAAACAGAGCTCCCTCCCATGAGCACGTCTAAAACGCAAGAAAAAGAAGAGCCCGGCCTCTGGTCCTGGGTGCTCAAGGTGTCCACCTCCGTGGGCCTAGTGGGCATGATTTGTTGTGTAGCCCCCGCCGTATTGTTTGCCCTGGGCTTGATGGGGGGCATTTATGCCATTTCCTTTGCCGACTTCTTCTACGCCCCGGACGGTTCAGCCGGAATCGGTGCCTGGGCGCTCCGCGTCCTTGCTGCTTTGGTCGGGATCTATGGCCTTTACCTGTACCGGAAACGACAAGATCAGTGTTCTGTGGACCCGAAGCGCAAACGCAAGAACCTGATTCTTGCCGGCGTGCTCATCGCCGTCCTGGGGACGGGCCTGTACCTGACCTTCGAGGAAGCCACCGCCTGGTACTTTGACGAGTACATCGTGCCTGCCCAGCAAGCCGAATACGAAGCCCTGGAGGAATAAACTATCGTCCATCGGGCTTCTAAGAATGCGTAAGAGACTTTATTTCCGACGGCGTCTCCGTCAATCGTAAATGAGAGGTCCGTTCCCCCGGCTTGGGGCTGTGGGCTTGAGGCGTTCTTCGAAGGGGAAACTGTGTTACCCTCATCGGCCGTCTTGTCGGTATCTCGAATGATGTCGGCCTGTCGAAAGCCGATTCCAGCTTTCACCTAGAGGGTCACGCGAGGGATTGCCCGTATCCGCTCCGTCATCTCTAGAGCGGCTTATCCTCCAGATTTATGGAGCGATAAATTTCGTTCGGGTGTACTTCTCCAGTTTTTAAGAGACTGCAACTTCAACCCATCTCGCTCCTTCTGAAGGCCCCCTGCGCTCTCCATGCGCAGCTCCTGTGAGCGATTCTTTCTCCAAGGCCGCTTGAAATCTTGCCCACGTTTAGGGGAAAGTGCCTTTACGTCCTAAACGCGCCCGTCATCTTTCTGTACGCCACAGGCGGTCTTAGTTCCAGCATCCCCCTATTGTATGACTTCCAACCACCCTTCCGTCCGTTCCCTCCTCTGCCTTGGAGTACTGTTACTCGGAATGTCCCTGCTCTCCGGCTGCTTCCAGGAGGAGGACACAGCAGTCCCCGACACCTCTGGAGTCGAAGTCACAGCCTCCTCCTCTGATGCAGAACCGGAGAAGGACGTCCCGTTCGTGTCAACCCGCCAGCCAGTGGTGGACCGCATGCTCGAGGCGGCAAACGTCACCGAGGACGACGTGGTTTACGATCTCGGGAGTGGGGACGGACGAATCGTAATCACAGCCGCCCAAGAGTACGGGGCACGAGGCGTGGGGATAGAAATCGACCCCGAACGAGTCCGAGAGGCTCGTCAAAATGCTAAGGAGGCAGGCGTGGCTGACCAAGTCGAGTTTCGGGAGCAAGACATGTTCGAAGCAGACTTCAGCGACGCCACGGTGATCGCTCTCTATCTTCTTCCTGAGACCAACAGGAGGCTTCGACCCAAGCTGTTCGAACAACTCGATTCCGGAGACCGGGTCGTCTCCCACGACTTTGACATGGGTGCCTGGGAGCCGGATACGACCATCCGGATGGACCGTGCGAAAATCCATCGGTGGGTCATCCCTTCTAACCCGCCCGACTCTCTCGAACGAGAGGAGATCATTCCCACTCCGTAGCAGGGGAGTTCTTCACCCCGGATCCGTGGACGGTTCAAGCCTGTCTCGGAGCTCAGAGACGGACGAAAACTACACCGACGAGGAGGGCTGACCGGGGCGAAATGGACCCCGTCCGCGCGGTCCGGACTGGCTCGTGGAAAAAAGCACAAGTCTTCCCGTATGCAGCCTTCTCCAGTGGTCAGCCCTCTGCTGCCGAAGTGCACTGTTGGGAGTCCGACCCACAGCTCCGCTCCTTATTCCGTCTGCACGTGATGCGGGACGTCTACAGCCTCTCCAAAGAAGAGGGCATTGAAGAATAGCTTGTTCGTCCCGTACCACATTCCCCGAAAGTTTGGATTGTCGACGAACGAAATGATACGGCCTTGGCCGACCTCTTCGACGAACAGGGAGGACGACCCTTGAATCCGCTCGAGGTTTTCGTCCGACACGTACCCACTGAGCAGCGGGTCGTCGGTATAGCGGGCGACGGTGCTGTATGGATTGGTCGTCGGAGGCAGAAAGATTCGGTGGTCCCGATAGACGGGCAGCGTCTGCTGGTCGATGCCAAACCCAAGAGGATGGGTCGTATCGAGATCGACCTCGTAAATGGATCCGCCAATCCGCTGGGCGCCTTCGATCTCGTCGGCCTTTGCATAGTCGTGGCGGACCACGGTCGAGGTGTCGGGCTCTCCTTCCTCCTCGTCTTCCTGCTCCACAAGGGTGGACTCGTCAATCAGCCCCACATCGAGGGCCCATTCCGTAGCCCGGCGAATCGTGATGAGCGTCCCCCCGGCTTGAAGCCACCGCCGAATGTCCTCAACCCGGCTTTCGTCTAAGAAGTCGTACTCCCCAGAGACAAGCACGAGGGTAGTGTAGTCGTGCAGCTGCACCCGATTAAAGTCGGTCCGGTCGACCTTGGTGATGGGCATGTCGACCCGCTGGTCGAGGAGATGCCAGACCTGGCCGGCCTCATACGAGGACGTCCCTTCTCCGACGAGCATCAGGGGTTCGGGCCGAGAAAGGGGTTCAAAATTCCCGCTTCCCAGGTCGATGCCTTCCCGGGTGAACCCGGTGGACGTCGACTGAATGTTCACCTCGGCGTGGCGCTCGGCCTCCTCCACGAGTCGGTGCAAGCTATCGGCCGGGATGGTCTGCGGCTGCACCGGAATCTGAACAGTGCCCCGGGGATAGGCCTGCGCTCCACGGGTCGTAGACACCTCGAAGGGTTCAAACGCCGTCTTCGTCACGATGTCGTGCTCTTGCAATGCGTAGAGCGCCTTCGCCGCATCGTACTCGCTCCAGTCGAGCAGGTAGGCATACGTGCTCTGATCCACGGTTCCAATCCCCTCCCGTTCGGGCACGGAGGTCACCCGACGCCCCTGCGGCACATTTCCATCTTCCACTTCTACGTGAGGAAGGCCGTACGCCAGGGCCAGCGACCAGGCCGAGGTGTCATAAAACGTACTGTCGGCAAATTCGGTCACCTTTTCGAAGACCGACCGGACGAGCCGATGTTGAGGCTGGCGGGTCGGCACGACGTACCCGGACCCAGGCTCGAAGGACGTGCCCTCTGCCGTATAGGAGCCCGAGAGTTCGTACACTTCAATCTCGTGCTGAAGCAGGAGGTCGAGAAAGGCCTGGGTGCGCGACGTGTCCCGCTGGTGCCCGAAGACGTAGGCGTCTACCGGATATTCCTCCGCCTCCTCCAGCGCCGAGGTATAGAAGTCACGCTGATGATTCAGGAAGACCTCCTTCTGCTCGATGGCCGTTTCCACCGTCGCCAGAGAGGTTCGAAGCTGATTGCGAATCGTGTAGGGAAACGTCAGTTCGCGGGTCTCCGTCTCCTGAACGTGTCCCCGGGCACTCGCCTGCTCGAAGACAAACCCAATGCCCCCCTGCAGATTCGGGTAGGTCGATCCGTATCCGGGATAGGAATTGTCGTAGACCTCTTTGGTGAAGTAGAGCGAACCGAGTTCGTCGAGGGCGGACGACCAGTTTTCGGTAAAGTAATTGGTCAACTCCGTGTACACCTTCTCGGGCACGACCGGATCCCAAGAGCCCTCCGGTTCGGTCGGTTCAAAGAAATACGTACTACTGCTGCCCATTTCGTGGTAGTCCGTCACCACGTTGGGGCGCCACTCGTGATAGAAGTCGACTCGCACTCGGCTTTCTACCTGCGTGAGGGGAAACCAGTCCCGGTTCAGGTCGAACCAGTAATGATTGGTTCGCCCGCCGGGCCATCCTTCGTTGTGCTCTCGATCCAGTGGATCGGCCACCAGTGGATCGCCCTTGTGCATGTTGGCCCAGTGGGTATGACGATCTCGCCCGTCAGGGTTGAGGGTCGGCTCGATGAGAAAGATGCCCTCTTCGAGGTATCGATTCACCTCGGGGGTTTGCCCCGCCACCAGATGGTATGCCTGAAGCATGGCCACCTCACTTGATGACGTTTCATCCCCATGAACCCCATACCCGAGCTGCACGACGATGGGCTGATTGCTGACATTCTCCACCGAGGCCGTCGGATCAGTAATCCGAAGGTGCTGCCGGCGCAGCTCCTCGAGATTCTCGTGATTGTCGGGCGCCGTAACGATGCCGAAGATCAAGGGTCGGTATTCATTCGTCTGGCCAATCTCCTTGATCGTGATGCGATCCGAACGGCGAGCCAGTTCCCGAAAGTACGCGACAATCCGGTCGTGGCGCGTGTGGTGCGATCCGATGTCGTATCCCAAAAACTCCGAGGGAGACGGGATCTCTGAATTAAAAGCCACGTCGTCTGGAAAGAAGTACTCGGATTGAGCCACACTCGTCCTCGGTAGGCTGAAGAGGGCCATTCCGATCAGAAGAACAAGCAGACCCAGCACGTGCCGGCGAGGGACCGAGAAATCTAGATTGAAGAGACGAGACGTACCAGTGGGCATGAGAGGTCTGATTCGATGAGAAGATAGCGGCGCTCCAGAATGGATCCCTTGACCGACCGCGTCAAGGGACGCACTTCTTTTAAAAGCAGTGCAGAGGAACGACCCCGGCGGTCTCGACGGACTGCCCGTCATTTACACCTTCGAGGGGAAGCGTCCGGGCTCCGACGATGGCGTCGTGCCACTAGAGGTATAAGACGGGACGTGTAGAAAATCCAAATTCAGCGGGCCAACTCTACACGAAGAAGCACAGTCATTACCGCCTCCTTGCCAGCAGAACGATTTAGGGCACCTCAATCAAATCACCAAAGAAGAGGGCATTCAGAAACAGCTTATTGGTCCCATACCAGAACCCACGGAAGTTAGGGTTGTCCAGGAAGAGCACGACAGACCCTTCTCCCAGCTCGTCGGCCAGAACGGACGCCGTCCCCTGAAGCTTGTCGACGTTTTCTTCCGTCAGAAAGCCACTCAGGCGCGGATCATCGGTATACTGGGCCACGGTGCTATATGGGTTTTCACTCGGCGGAATAAAGATGTTGTGGTTTCGCCAAACAGGGAGGCTGCGGCGATGATAGCCAAACCCGAGGGGGTGCGTCGTATCTAAATCGACCTCTACGATTGTCCCGTCAATCTCCTGCCTGGGTTGGAGCACCGACGCCTCGGCGTAGTCCCGGCGCTCTTCTTCGTCCTCCGCGTCGACCTGTTCGTCTCCTTCGTCAGCCTCCTCGACGGGCACTCGAGGAGCGAGATCATTCTCCACCGCCCATTGCGCAGCGGTGCGCAAGGCAACTAGGGTCCCGCCGTTCTCGACCCACCGCCGCACGTCGTCCAGTTCTTCCTCCAAGAACTCGTACTCCCCTGACACGAGCACGACGACGTCGTAGTCGCCCCAATGGACGCCGGAGAGGTCATTGCGATCCACTTTCGTGATGGGCATGTCGACTCGGGTGTCGAGAAGGTGCCACACTTCTCCGGCTTCGTAGCCTGAGGTTCCTTCTCCCACCAGCATGAGGGCCTTGGGTGTGTCGATGGCACGGAAGTTTCCACTTCCGAGATCGATTCCCTGCGGCGTGAAGCCGGTCTCTGTACTCTGGATCTGAACGCCCGCCTTTTTCTCCGCCTCCTGGATCAGACCATGAAGGGTCGACGGATCTACGTCCTGTGGCTGCACGGGGATCGAAATGGTCCCTCGAGGATACTCGACCTCTCCCTCGTTCGTCTGTGCCGCAAACGGCTTGAAGGCGACGTTGGTGAGAATATCGTTCTTTTGAAGGTGGTACAACGCCCTAGGAGCGGCGTACTCGCTCCAATCGAGCAGGTAGGCGTAGGAGCTTTGCGGCACCTCCCCGAGTCCTTCCGGAGAAGACACCTCAGTGACTTGCGCGCCTTGCGAAAAGTCGCCGTCACGAATTTCAGCGTCTGGAATCCCGTACGCCAGGCTCATCGTCCACGCAGACGCTCGACTGCCCGCTCGCCCCGTATATTTATCCGTCCGTTCAAAGATGGACCGCACGAGGTGGTAGTTGGGCTGATTGGTGGGGACGACCCAGGCCGACCCTTCGTTGAAGGTGTGCCCTCCGATCTCTCGGGTTTCGGAGAGCTTGTAGACGTCAATCCGGTGCTGGAGGAGCAGATCAAGAAACGCCCGATTGCGGGAATCGTCGTTCGGATCCCCAAAGACGTAGGCATCGACTTCGAATTCCTCCGCCTTCTCCGGGACAGACGCAAAGAAGTCACGCTGATAGTTCAACAGCAGTGACCGGCGCTCGACGGCGGCCTGGACGGTGCCGATGCTGGTCCGGAGATGGTTCCGAATGGCGTAGGACAGGGTGAGCTCTCCGTGACGGGTGCTCTCTTGCACGATCCCACGCGAGCTGGCCTGTTCAAACACCAGTCCCAGCCCTCCGAGAAAGTTAGGATACGTAGACCCGTAGCCGGGATGGCTATTGTCAAAGATGTCCTCTTTGGTCCAGTAGAGGGAACCAATCTCATCGAGAGCATCGGCGTAGAAGTCCGCAAACTCCGGGGTCAGCTCCGTATAGAGACGCTCGGGAAGGAGCGGGTTCCAGGAGAGCTCGGGCTCGGTGGGCTCAAAGAAGTACGTACTGTTCGTCCCCATCTCGTGATAGTCGGTCACCACATTGGGGCGCCACCGGTGGTGAAAGTCGATTCGCGCCCGACTTTCCGGCTGTTCGAGAGGGAGCCAGTCCCGGTTCAGGTCGAACCAGTAGTGATTGGTTCGCCCCTCGGGCCAGACTTCGTTGTGCTCCCGATCCAGCGGATCGGCCACCAGTGGATCGCCCTTGTGCATGTTGGCCCAGGTAGTGTGCCGATCCCTTCCATCGGGGTTTAGCACCGGCTCGATGTGATAGACCCCCTGTTGCAAGTAGCGGGAGACGTCGGAGCCTTGGCCGGCAACGAGCCAGTACGCCGTCAGGAGGGCCGCCTCACTGGACGAAATCTCATCTCCGTGGACTCCATACCCTAGATGAACGATGACGGGCCGCTCTTCAGCGGAACCGGAGCTCTCTTCAGGATCGAGTGCCTCTAGATGCTGGCGGCGTATGGTCTCCAACTCCTCGTGATTCTCGGGCGCGGTGACCGTGAGGAGGGGCATGGGCCGATGCTCAATCGACTGGCCGATCTCTTGATACGTCGCCCGGTCGGATTGACGCGCCAGCTCCCGGAAGTAGGCCACAATCCGATCGTGGCGGGTGAGATGATCCCCTATTTCATAGCCTAAAAACTCAGACGGAGAGGAAATCTCCGTGTCAAACTGAGTTCCTTCCGGAAAATAGTAGTCCGTCTGAGCCCAACTGGTCGTCGGAACCCAGAGCCACGTGAGTCCCAGGAGCAGAACGAGGAGCCCCTTTAGCAGCGACGACGAGAGAAGAGGGGGGCGAAGTGAAGGGCGTTGGATCAAATTCATATCGGAGGAGCGATCGATAAACGAAGGAGACGAAGAAAACGAGTCCCCCTTCCGTCGATGCAACCATGTGTGACGGGAGGGACGGAAAGAGAACGTTTATATGCCTGCGAGGCGAACCGGGCCGAT
>CAYXAD010000162.1:0-7882 GCA_964462965.1 uncultured Salinivenus sp. | reverse complement strand
CCTAGGCAGAAGGGGAGGACAACGCGCTCACCTCTCCCTCTCCTTCAATCCTCCACGCCTCCTCGTGCTCGCCCTGCGAAAACCAAAATCGAGCGCCCGGCTCGAGAAACTCGCTGAGAAACAGCACAAATGGGCGAGGGGCCATAGCAGCAGGAATTTGATCGCTGACCAGTTCTAGCGACTCCTCGCGTCGCTTGAAGTACCCGAGGGCCAGCGGCAACGGGCCCTCGGTTTCAGAACTCAACTGTTCCCGATAGACCCGACTCTTTCGCCGAAGCGATTGAACGAGCTCCACGGTCAGCCAATCCTGTTCCGGGCCGCCCACAAACTGATGATGCCGTCGCTCGAACATTTTATAGACCAGGTCGTCGAGGGTCTCCCGCCGGTCGGGACGTACGACGGCATTCTCGACACGACAGCGAAAACGATCGGGCATAAAGTGGCTGTTGATGGCCCACTGAACATTCGGCGCATGACTCTTCCCCGCGCCGTACAACGGACCGCCCCCCTCGTTCCGCATCTTTCTCGGTAGCCTCCTCGCATATGGACTCGGTCACACAAATCACCCTGGGAGCGGCGGTCGGAGAAGCAGTGGGGGGGCGTCGAGTCGGTGCCAAAGCCCCCATATGGGGAGCTGTACTCGGGACTCTTCCCGACCTCGACACCGTCGCGGACGTTTTCCTGACGGAGGCGCAGGCCCTCACCTTTCACCGAAGCCTTACGCATTCACTCGTGTTTGCGGGGGTCGTCTCTCTCCTGGTCGGGATTGGGCTCTCTCGTCTCCACGATGAAACGTCCTTCTCACGTTGGCAGTGGACGGGCCTCGCGGCCGCCGTATTATTCACCCACATCGGCCTCGATTGCCTCACGACCTACGGGACCCAAATCTTCTGGCCCTTTTCCCGGTATCCCGTGATCTTCGGGACTGTCTTTATTATCGATCCTTTCTACACGGTCCCCCTTGCCGCCGGCCTCCTCCTCTCCTTCCGGTGGCCTCCGGCCGCACGGCAACGTCGGTGGGCCAACTACATCGGGCTTGGCTTCAGTACAGCCTACCTCCTTTTCACCATCGGAAATAAGCTCCTCGTCGAGCAGGCGTTTCACCTCACCTTCGAGCAAAAAGGTCAGCCGGTAGAACGCATCTTTACCAAACCGACTCCTTTCAACACCTTTCTCTGGGAAGGCATCGCCGAAACGGAAGAGGGATTTTACATCGGTTTGTACTCCCTCCTGGGCGACCAGCGGCCTACAGGCTTCCGATACGAGCCGAAGCGTCACCACTTGCTGGGCTCCGCCCTCGACCACCCAGTCGTCCAGCGCCTGCGCAGATTCTCTCGGGGATACTTCATCGTTCGACGGGACGACGATGGCTCTCTGCTGCTCCACGATCTCAGATTTGGACGATCCGACGTGGGGCTCACCCAGGAGGGAGAGTACATCTTCACCTTTCGTCTTCAGAGAAGCCCGACCGGACAAATTACAGGCCTCACCCAGGAAGAACCGGAGCTCGAACTCCGACGGTCGCTCCTGCGACGATTCTTACAACGGATCCGAGGCCGCTCTGAGTTCGATCGAGCCCCCCTTTCATCGGTCCGTTCCCGAGAATGAGGCCGATGACCTCGGTTGACTGTCCCCGTGGCATCTGCAAGATTAGACGTTGTTGTCTCACTGATCCCGCTTACGGCTATGGACTCTCTCTTCGAGCAAGACTACCTCACCGTCGAAACCCTCCAGCAGCTGGGTGCCTATCTGCTGAGTGCAGTCGCATTCATTCTCATCCTCGTGGCCGGCCACTACGTGGCCAAGTGGGTTCACGGTCGAATTCGAGGAACGCTGGATCGGCCGGCGGTCGACCGGACCCTCACCCGGTTTGCAGGAAATTTTGCGTACTACGGGATTTTCCTCCTCGCTCTCTTTGCCGCCCTGGAAACACTCGGCGTGGAAACAGCCAGCTTTGTCGCCGTGCTGGCCGCCACCGGATTTGCGATTGGGCTCGCCCTTCAGGGTACGCTCTCAAATTTTGCAGCGGGCATCCTGCTCCTCCTCTTTCGTCCGTTCGACGTCGGTGACTATATCGAAGTCTCGGACGAAACCGGCTTCGTGTACGACATCCAGCTCTTCTTCACTCGGATTACGACCCGGGACAACCGTCTCGTCATTATCCCGAATGACGAGATCTTTGACTCGACGATTCACAATCTCTTCGCCCACGAGGTCGTCCGAATAGACTGCGACGTCGGAACGGATTATCCGGCCGACATCGACGCCACCCGGGAGGTGCTCCTCGAGGCGGCTCGCAGCGTCGAGGGCCGAATTCAAGAAGAAGGCGAACAGGCCGCCCTCCTCGGTCTCGGCGACTCCGCCATCAACTGGCAGGTGCGTATTTGGGGCAAGCCGGAGGAGTACTTCCGCCTGCGGCAGGAACTGATCCGGGCCGTCAAGTACGCCCTCGACGAGGCAGACATCGGAATTCCATACCCTCAGATGGACGTACACGTCGACGACCTCAACGCCGAGGTCGAGGGGAAGTGACGACAGTTATCTCCTTCCTATGTGTTCTTTCTACCAACCTCCCTCGTCCCGGGAACGCACCCGTGGGCATTTTTTAGAACGCAATAGATCTCTCCTTAAACTTTTGAATCAACTCTACCGACCTTATGCCCGATCGCTCTGCGGAAGCAACGTGGAAGGGAAATCTCCCCGATGGCAACGGAACGATGAAACTTCAGAGCGGAGCCTACGAAGGGGCCTACTCTTTTCGCTCCCGCTTTGAAGACGGGGCCGGCTCCAATCCAGAAGAACTCATCGCTGCGGCACACGCGGGCTGCTTCTCCATGGCCCTGTCGAATGTGTTGGCCGAGGAGGGGTATGACCCGGAATCGGTGAACACCACCGCAAACGTCACCCTCCAGACCCTCGAGGACGGCCCTGCGATTACCAAGGTGCACCTCACGACCAACGCCTCCGTCCCCGAGATTGACGACGAGACCTTCCAGCAGCATGCCCAGACGGCCAAGGACGAGTGTCCGGTCTCGAAAGCCCTGGCGGGCACCGAAATTACCGTGGACGCCACCTTGAGCTAACCCGACCCCGGACGCTTTTTCGTCTCGTTTACCGCCCCAGTTCTACTGTCAGGGCTGGGGCGTTTTTTGTTTCTCCCGTCTCCTCCCCGTCACTGAACGATCTGCAGGACGATTTTTCCGGCGTTCTCGTTGTTTTCCATTCGGCGATGAGCGTCCGACACGTCCGTCCAGTCGTAAGTCGAGTCGATGACGGGTGCTAGCTGGCCGTCCACGAACTGCGGCAACACGTCACTGGCAAATTCCTGCGTGAGCTCGACCTTGTAGGCGAGGCTCCGTGCGCGGAGGGTCGACGCCAACAACTGAACCCGCTTGGCCATGAGGTCGCGGAGGCTCACCGATTCGACCGTGCTCCCTCCCAGCGTGGCAAGTTGGATGATGCGTCCATCCTGAGCCAGCGAGGCCACGTTCTGGTGAAAGTACGGAGCGCCGATAAAGTCCACAATGATGTCGACCCCCCGCTGGTCGGTGATGTCTGCAATGCGGGCGGCGAAGTCCTCGGACTCGTAATCGATGGTCGCCTCGGCGCCCAACTCTCGACAGACCGGATGCTTCGGCGCTGAGGCCGTGATGTAGGGATGTGCGTCTGCCGCTCGGGTGAGTTGGATGGCGGCGGTCCCGACCCCGCTGCCCCCGGCGTGAATGAGCACCTCGTGACCGGTCGTGAGGCCACCGAGCCAGTACAGGGCCTGATAGGCCGTCAGAAAAACCTCGGGCACCGCCGCAGCCTCCTGCATCGACAGGCCGGGCGGGATGGCCATGAGCATGTCCTTGTGCGTCACGGTGTACTCTGCGTACCCGCCGCCGGCGAGCAATCCAAAGACGCGATCGCCCTCGTTCCAGTCGACGACCCCCGGTCCGGTGTCCGCCACGACGCCCGCCATTTCGAGCCCGAGGATTTCAGAGGCTCCCTCCGGCGGCGGGTAATGACCCCGTCGCTGAAAGGTATCGGCGCGGTTCAGGGCGGTGGCATGGACCTTTACGAGGACCTCGTCGGCCCCGGGCTCCGGGGTCGGCACCTCGCCAATCGTCATGTGCTCCGGATCTCCTTCCTCAGTGACAACGACGGCGCGCATACGTTCAGGAACCTGATGAAACGAGCTGATGAATGCCCCTGCGGTACATACAAAGAGGGGCTAGCAAAAATCAACTGACGGGCTGTGTGTGGGGCGACCACAGCTGCCGAACGGTCACCGCAAATCCGTAGAGCAATGTGACAGCCCCCATAATGATGACGCCATCGACCGGTCGGGAGAGAACCCCGAGGGACACAATGAGCGTCGTCGCACAGGCGGGAGAGTGTACCGTTTTGGTGGCAATCATCGCCCCCGTCGTGAGGCCGACCGATAGAGCAGCACTTGCAGCCAGTCGTAGTCCCGCCCAACTTCCCGGCGCAGGCAGAGCCATCAGATCGATCCCGTTGGCCAAGAGATAATAGGCCACGAGTCCAGCGAGAACCCCACAGAAATGCCCTCCGATGACCGCTCGAGACCGCTGAAACTCCGGCCGAAGGGCGAGGGCAAAGGCGGTCGGCCCGAGGCTCGGAAAAACGAACGGCTCCCCCGTGACCCAGCAGACCCCTCCGAGAAGAGCAACCAATCCGCCCGCCACAGCCCCTGAGTATAGAATGCGTTCAATCCGTTGTGGCTTCACCGTTTCAGTGCTCTCTTGAATCGTCGAACTGTTCTTCAATAAACGACGCTTCGTGCTTCACGCTACGTCTCTCCTACAGAAAGAAAGTCAATCGATCGTGGCTCGACGCACGAGGTCGAGGGCCGCAGAAGCAAAGAGTTCTTTGTTGAGGGACCGGTCTTCCACGAAGTGATGGTGCACCGCCCGTTGGTCTGTTGCATCTGCATAGCCGATCCACACCGTCCCGACCGGCTTTTCGGGTGTCCCACCGGTGGGCCCCGCAATCCCTGTCGTTGCAAGTCCGATAGAGGCGTTTAGGGCCTCCCGCACCCCTTCGGCCATCTGGAGGGCCACGGGTTCACTGACGGCTCCGTGCTCCCGGAGGGTCTCCGCGTCAACACCGAGGACATTTTGTTTGACGCTGTTAGCGTAGGCGACAATGCCCCCCAGGTAGTAGTCGGACGAGCCGCTCACGCCGGTCAGGCGGTGACCAACGAGTCCCCCCGTTGCACTTTCGGCGACACTGAGAGAGGCGTCGTGCCGGCGCAGCAGGTCTCCCAGCACGTCCTCCAGGGTCTCGTCGCCCGTGCCGATGACGTATTCGCCCGCCCGCTCTCGAATGGCCGCTTCGAGTCGATCGAGCCGACTCTGAGCGGCCGCGTCCCCCTCCTGGGCGGTCAGGCGCAGGCGGACCCCACTGGTCGAGGGCAGGTAGGCGAGGTGGACCTCCTCTCCGAGATGGTCGGTGAGGTCCCCTAATCGTTCCTGTAGCGAGGACTCGCCAATGCCCGATGTCACGAGGGTCCGATGGGTGACCTCTCGAAGGTCGGAACGAGCTTCCAAACGAGGGCGAACAGCCGCATCAAAGATGGCTTCCATCTCAGCCGGGATGCCCGGAAGGACAGCCAGCGCCCGGTTCCGACGGGAATCCTCATACCAGAGTCCGACGGCAGCCCCGACCGGGTTCTCCAGAATCTCGGCGCCCCCAGGGATTTTCGCCAGTTTGGGGCCCGACGAAGGCATCTGCCGGTTGCGCCGCTCGTAGTAGCGGCGCACGCGATCCAGCACCGCATCGTCCGTTTCCAAAGACACGTCGAAGTACTGGGCCACCACCTCCCGTGTGATGTCGTCGTGGGTCGGACCGAGCCCACCAGTCATCACGACGAACGAGGCCCGGTCAAACGCCCGGTCGAGTTCGTGCAGCATGACGTCTGCATCGTCCCCGACCGTGACGATTCGTTCCACCTGGATCCCTAAGACACTCAGCTGCTCCCCGAGCCACGCGGCGTTGGTATCGGTCGACTGCCCGATGAGCAACTCGTCTCCAATGGTAAGGAGCTGTGCCTTCATGGGGCACCCCTTCGTCGATCTTTTTTAGGAATACATTCCAGAATTCAGCCGGCTGCTACCGTCGGGGCGACGCCCCTCCTCGTTGCTCGGACCAGGCGTCCGGGTCCTCTCGCCAGGTGCGTAGCACCTCAAGGTCATCGTCCGAAAGAGCGTCTCGTTCCCGGGCGACGTTCAGCAGCGTGCTAAAGTCGCTGAGCACGTGCAGAGGCACGTCCGCCTTGCGAAACGCGGTTTCGGCAACGTCCAGCTCGTAGGTAAAGATGGACAGGACGGCCTGTACCGTGGTCCCGGCGTCACGAAGCGCCTCCACGGCCTCCAGGGCAGAGCCTCCGGTCGAAATCAGGTCCTCCACTACAATCACGTCCTCTCCGGGTTCGACCCGCCCCTCGATGCGTTCGCCCTGGCCGTGCTCTTTGGCCGAAGAGCGCACGTACGCCATGGGAACGTCGAGCTGGTCGGCCAGCCAGGCAGCGTGCGGAATGCCCGCCGTGGCCGTGCCGGCAATGGTCGCGGAGCCCAGAGTCCGATCCGTGACAATCTCGGCGAATCCATCCCGAATGACGCGACGCACTCGGGGATACGCAATCGTTCGTCGGTTGTCACAATAGATCGGCGCCCGGAGCCCCGAGGACCACGTAAATGGACTCTTCGGCTGAAGGGCAATCGCCCCGATGTCGAGCAAGTCGCGAGCAATGGCCCGCGCTACGTCCGTAGTACTGACATTCTGAAGGGAGCTCGAGGAAGAATCAGACATGGGCGTGCGACAAGACAGAGATTTGTGAGAGACAAGACCGACCGTTACTCGACGTCCACCTGCTCCTCGACCGGCGCAAAGAAGTACAGCGCTCCCGTCGCTAGGGTGAACCCGACGACGACAGCCAGGGCAATCCCAGGAACGAACGTCTCATACAGAAGCCACGTCGCTCCCTGTGCCAGCGGAGGAGACAAGTGCGTCCCGACCCGCAGGACGAGCACCCCAAACAGAAACGCCACCTGCAGCATCGTCTTTGCCTTGGCCAATCGATAGGTGGGAAGGGTTTGCCCCCACGCTTCCGCCCAGGAGCGCAGTGCAGTGACCAGCAAGTCTCGCAGAGCAATCAGGCCGACCGCCCACCAGGGCACGACCGCAGGTTCCTGAACAGCCAGCATGCCAAAGGTCCCGAGCACGAGGATCTTATCGGCCAGCGGGTCGAGGTACTGTCCCAGTCGCGACCGTGCTCCGTATCGGCGAGCAAGCACGCCATCGTAGTAGTCCGACAGGGAGGCCAGGACAAACAGCGACAACGCACCCAATTGTCCCGCCTTGCTTGGCAGCGTCAGAAGGAGGAGAAGTAGAGGCGTTGCCAGGATGCGAGCAACGCTCAAGAGGTTTGGAATGTAGCGAAGAGCAGCCGAGGTGTACATACGGTTACAGAATAAGCCCGAGCACCAAGGATGTCGGGGACGACAGGAATATGTGCCTCATTTTGCACGGACATCGGAAGCGCCGGTTGCATCCCGACTCCTCGCACCCGCCTGCAAAGTTTTCAGGCTCGCAAATGGCACTGCGTCATTCCTGACGCGCTTCTCCACGCCACAGAGGGGTTTTCATCCCGCAGTCTGTCATAGTGACGGGAGCGCTCCCAAATAGAGGGGTCGGCATCGTTCTTGAGATTATGACTCCCCGGCGACGTAGGAACGGCTTAGGCCGTAAACTTCGATACGCCTTCAAGATACGACCGCGAATTGTCTCGAACTAGAGCATAGTGAACTTATGGGTAAGATTATAGGCATTGATCTCGGCACGACAAACTCTGTCGTGGCGGTGATGGAGGGGGACG
>CAYXAD010000161.1:0-7913 GCA_964462965.1 uncultured Salinivenus sp. | reverse complement strand
TGCCCGGGAAACCGTCGGAAGAAAATCGGAAGACGGCGGGAAGAGTCGCTCCGTACCCTACGGGTGCATCACTGGTTTTCTCATTCACACCCCTCTTCCTGCTATGCCTACCTCCACGAAGCCCCTCGATCGAGCATCGATTCTGGACGCCGTTCAGGAAATGTATGAGGAGGTCGCCGAGACGCCCACGAAGGAATTCCATTTTCCGACCGGTCGCTCCTCCTGTCTCCATCTCGGCTACTCCGCGAAGGAGCTCGACGCGATTCCCGAAGAGGCCGTTGACTCTTTTGCCGGCGTCGGCTACCCGTTCCTCGCCGGCGGAATTGAGCCGGGGGACACGGTCGTCGATGTCGGGTCCGGCTCCGGCGTAGACGCCCTCGTCGCTACGCTCAAAACGGGACCCGCGGGAGTCGTATACGGCGTCGATATGACCTCCGCCATGATCGAGAAGGCCCGAGCCACCTTCCGCAAAGCGGGCGTCGACACCATTCAGCTCCTGGAAGGGCACGCTGAGGATCTTCCGTTGGACGACGCCTCCGTCGACGTGATCACGAGCAACGGCGTGTTCAATCTGGTTCCCGACAAGCAACGCGCCTTTGAGGAGGTGTTTCGCGTCCTGCGGCCGGGGGGACGACTCCAGATCGCCGACATCGTCCTCTCGAAGCCGGTTTCTGCGGAATCGAAAGCCGATCCGGAGCTCTGGGCCGAGTGCATCGTCGGGGCCGAGCCGGAAGACGAATACGTGGACTTGATCCGCTCGGTGGGATTCGAGGACGTCAGCATTCTCGATCGCGTCGACTACTTCGCCCGGAGTCCCGACGAGGGAACCCGCTCGGTGGCCAAGAGCCTCGGCGCCCACGCGGTCGTTCTCACCGGCACGAAAGCGGCCTGAACGGGCCCGCCCCTGCGGCGGGAACCCTGTTCCGCCCCCGAAGCCTCTTTTCAGGTGTTCTTTCGAACTCAACCCCGTATTGCCATGACTGCTTCCACGTCCCGCATCGCCGCCGTCTTGCTCCTCGCCGCTGCCTGCGTGGGCCTCGCAGGATGCGGTGCCAGCTCCGACCCGAGCGACGACCCCGACGAACACAATCACGCCGAGCCGCAGGCCGAGGACGAGCCCGTCGTCCGGACGGTCACCGGACAGCTCTCTGGATTTGACTGTGCCGTGGTCGGTGAGCTCTGTCCCTCGACGCACCGGGGTGCCGATTACACGACGGGCGTCTTCACCGAGGACGAATCGTTCTACTTCGTGGTCAACATCCCGCAGCGCTTCCTGCAGCAGCACTTCCTGGAGACCGTTGAGGTCGAGGGGACGGTTTACGAGCCGTACGACCGGGCGGTCGAGCCGGAAGTAATTCAGCTGGTGGACGGCGACGAGCGCCGCACGGTGTACGAAGAGGGCTACTTCGTCGACGAGGAGGGGCGCCGCGCGACGTTCCAGGACGGGGAATTCCGCGACGGCAAATGGATCGTGCCCTAGGGATGCGCTCAGCGGGTCCGTTGCTCACGGTCGGACGCGACGAAACGCAATCGGGTCCACCGGCGGGCTCCGTCCCGGAAGGGGGTCTCGACAGGTAGTTTCGCTCGACTCATTTTCTCAACTCGATAGTGCTATGACTCGATTTCTCAGTCTTCTCTACGGTGTTGTAAACTACGTCGTCTTCCTCGGCGTCTTTCTCTACGCCATTGCCTTTGTCGGTGATTTCTGGGTGCCGAAGACGATCGACAGCGGCGGTCCGACGGGGGCCTTCTGGCCGTCGCTGCTCATCAATGCGGGGCTTCTCGGCCTGTTTGCCGTACAGCACAGCGGCATGGCCCGCCGAGGTTTCAAGCGGTGGTGGACGAAAATTGTCCCCGAGCCCATCGAGCGCAGCACGTACGTGCTCTTCAGCAACGTCGTGCTCATCCTGCTCTTCTGGCAGTGGCGTCCCCTCACGGACGTGGTCTGGCACGTGGAGGTCGCGTGGGGCCAGAACCTCCTTTGGGGCCTCTTTGGCCTCGGCTGGGCCCTCGTGCTCGTCGCCACCTTCATGATCAGCCACTGGCACCTGTTTGGGCTGAAACAGGTCAAGGAGCACGCGCAAGGGGAAGAGCTGTCCGCTCCCGATTTTCAGGTCACGGGGCTGTATCGCTACGTGCGTCACCCCCTCAACCTGGGCTTTATCATCGCTTTCTGGGCCACGCCGGAGATGACGGTCGGGCACCTCGTCTTCGCCCTGGCCACGACGGGATACATCTTCATTGCCATGGTGCTGGAAGAGCGCGACCTGATCGCACAGTTCGGCGAGCAGTACCGGGCCTACCGCGAGCGCGTGCCGATGATTGTGCCGTCGCCCCCGCAGAAGCGGCCCTTGGAAAGTACTCCTAAACCGAAATCATGACCCCCAAGGCCAACATGTTTGTCTTACAGCAAGAACGTCGATCCCACCAGTTTCTCATTCAGGGCCTTGGGGCACTCGTCCTCGCGGCGCTGCTCGTATGGGTCGGCTGTGACAGCAACGAGGCGGAGCCGGAAGGCGACGACGCAGTGGAACTGAACCTCGAGACGCTGGAAGCCGAGACGGAGCATGGCACCCTTGAAGCCGAGCGGGTCGACGACTCCTACGTGACCGCGATGGGCGAGGGCCGGGCCCTCGCCCATCGCCCTGTTCGGCGAGGAGAGCGCCCCCGATCGGGATGCCGAACGGGATGTCACAGTGTCGCTGTATGAGGGCGGCGAGCTTGCGGCCCTGATCGGCACGGTCGATTCCACCGGCGAGGCCACGCTCGAGAGCGCCGATCAGAGCGACTTCGACGCCACCGTCGAGCTGTCGGTCGAGGGTGAGGCAGTCACCGGTACGGTCACGTTCCGGGGCGAGGAGACCGCGTTTACGGCGGAGGGTGCCAGCGGGGTGGCAGGCGTCTACCGGGCGGAAGGGACAGAGCAGGACCCAGACGTAAGTGGCAGCTGGGTCGTTCTACCCGACGAACGCCAGTGGGGATGTGTCTGTCTTCCGCCGGGCACCAGCGCCTGCTGTAGGCTGGGTAAGTGACGAGCGGCGCGTGATGCTCTCCCACTGCTCTCACTCGTAAACACGCCCTGCTCATTGCCCGGTGCGCCTGTGGCTCGACTGTGATTACGACCGCGAACCTTCTTCAATCACGGAGCGCCCATTTTTTCTCTTTCGAGCTTGATTGCACGTAGAGACCCGTAGCTGCTCCTTCACGGGGGGCAGTTCGGCGCAGACAAAGCCTGGGCTACGCCTTCGCGGGTTTGTTAGGCACTCTTAAGCATAAACCCATACAACAGTAGGTGAATACCATGCGCTACCTGACATCCACTTTACTCGTTGCGGTCCTTACCGCGCTGGCCCCGTCTGCCCTGATGGGGCAGCAGGACCTCGGCACCGTCGACTTCGAGACCTCGTGCAGCCCGGAGGGGGAGACTGACTTCGAGGAGGGCCTGGCGCTTTTGCATCACATGATGTACGAGCAAGCCAGGGACGTTTTCGAGGCGGTCGCCGCCGACGATTCCTCCTGCGGGATGGCGCAGTGGGGCCTCGCGATGACGCAGCTCCATCCGTTGTGGGCTCCGCCGTCGGAAGACCAATTGAAGCGCGGCCAGGCAGCGGCCGACAAAGCGAGGACCCTCGATGCGCCGACCGAGCGAGAAGCACAGTACATTTCTGCGATTGCAACCTACTACGACGTGGCGAATCAGGACGGTCACCGTGCAGGGCTGCGTGCCTGGGAGGAGGCTCAGAACGCGCTGTACGACGCATTTCCGGAAGATGTGGATGCCGGAGCGTTCTGGGCCCTTTCGCACCTGGCGACGGCTCCGTCCGACGACGAGACCTTTGCGCATCAGAAACGGGCGGGGGCATTGTTGGAGGAGCTTCTGGAGGAGTCCCCTCGCCATCCGGGGCTGTTCCACTACCTGATTCACGCGTATGACAATCCGGCCCTGGCGGAGCGGGCCGTCGAGGTGGCACGGGGCTACGATAAGCTCGCCCCCGAGGTCCCGCACGCCCTGCACATGCCGAGTCACATCTTCGTCCGTCTCGGTCTCTGGCCCGACGTCATCGAGTGGAACCGTCGTTCCGCCGCCGCTGCGCTCGAGCAATCGGGTGAGGAGCACATCTCCCATCATTATTCGCACGCCCTGGACTATTTGATGTATGCTCATCTACAGCAGGGACAGAACGAACAGGCGCGGGCGGTGCTGGACGAAATAACGGCCGTGGAGAGGTATCAGCCCGCCGTGGGAGCTGCCTACAACGTGCCTGCAGCGCGGGCACGGTACCTGCTCGAACGTCGGAAATGGGAAAAGGCGGCTCGGTTGGAGCCCCGGGTGCCCAGCAATTTTCCGTGGGACGACTTTCCGCAGTTTGAGGCAATTATACATTGGGCTCGGGGTCTTGGTGCGGCCAAGACGGGCGATCTAAACGCAGCGCGGGAGGCCGTGGAAACGTTGGAGGCGCTTCACCAGCGCACGCTTGAGAAGGACGAGGAGTACTGGGCCCGGCTCGTCGACGTGCAGCGAAAGACGGTCGAGGCCTGGATTCTTTACGCCGATGGTGAAGAGGACCAAGCCCTGTCACGCATGGAGGCGGCCGCGGACCAGGAAGACTCGGTCGACAAACATCCGGTCACGCCCAGTGACGTGCTGCCGGCCCGCGAGTTGCTCGGCGACATGCTCGTGCTTTTGGAGCGGCCCGAAGATGCCCTCGACGCCTATGAGACGGCCCTGGGCATCTCCCCGAATCGGCTGAACAGCCTGTACGGAGCGGGGCGGTCTGCAGAAAAGGCTGGGAAGGCCGATGCGGCCAGGAAGTACTACGCACAATTGGCAGCGCTTACGGAAGAGGGCGACTCCGAGCGCCCTGAGCTCATTCGGGCGAGAGAGTTTCTGGCGGAGCATTGACGGGATGTCGCCGCGCACCTCTACTGGATCGCCCGATCGACCGTCCCGAATGCCTGTACGTATTCTGGCACGCCGGACATTGTGATAGGCCTACGTTTGGAAGAGAGCACGCCCGGTTGCTGCCGGCTCCAGACGTAAGAGGAGTTCTTCCATCCGGAGTCCTCCTTGGGAGGGTCAGTTAGGACCTCTTCCCGTCTTGGCGTGTCAGAGGGATGCCTCTGACGTCGAAGCTTCGGGCGAGGACGGGGTCGGAAGCGTACAGACGACACGAACCCCTCCTTCCGCTCTATTTTGGATTTTAAGGCGTCCCCCGATCAGCTCAGTGCGGTAGCGCATGGTCGCCAGGCCCATTCCGTCCTCGATCTCCTCGACGGGATCTGGGAGTCCCGTTCCGTCGTCAGTGACTTCCAGGATTGTTTTCCCATCCTCCATCCCGAGCCAAATTGATACGCGCGACGCGTTCCCGTGCTGAATTGCGTTTTGGACTGCCTCATGCGCAATCCAGTAGAGGTTCATCGTCTGATCCTGGGAAAGATCGGGGCGCGAGCTGTCCTCTTGAAACACACAGGTGAGCTCGTATCGAAATTCCTGATTTTCAGCCAAGGTCTGTAGGGCCGCGGGGAGCCCCTTCTCGTCGAGCTTCACGGGATTGAGACCTCGGGCCAAGGCCCGTGCCTGTCGGGCACCATCTCGGGCGAGATCGACGATGCGATCGAGGCTCTTCGCTTTAATTGTAAGCGTCTCTTCTTCTTCCCCTCCCTTCTCTTTCAAGCTCTGGACGATGGTCATAAGCCCGGTCATGTGGGAAGCGAGGCCGTCGTGAATGTCCTGGCCGATGCGACGCCGCTCCCTCTCGCTGGTCTGGAGGAGCTCCCGTTCGAGCTGCTTCTGAACCGCTTCGGCCTCCTTGCGGCGCTCGACATTGCGAAGAAGGGTGCGAATTCGCGTCACGAGCTCCTTCGGATGAAAGGGCTTGAAGAGATACTCGTCGGCGCCGGCCTCCCACCCGCGAAGGAGCGCCTTTCGGTTGGTCAGGGCCGTGAGCATTACGACGGGAATGTCTGCGGTGGCAGGGTTCGCTTTCAGCGTGCGGCAGAGATCGAGCCCGTCTTCTTTCGGCATCATAATGTCGGTAATGACGAGCGCAGGGTGTACCTGCTGGATCAACTCGAAGGCCTCTTCTCCGTCCTGAGCCACGTGGACAGTGCAGGTCCCCGCCAATAGGTCTTTGATGTAGGCAGAAAGCTCTTCGTTGTCCTCTGCGAGTACGACATCTGAGAGACGCTCTTCTTCCGATCTGTTGCTGGCAGGCCCTATCGTCCTCTGCTCCCCTTCAGAGTGAGGAGTGTCTGTCTCCGCCGTGCGTTCCTCCGTCTGGCGCCCCTCTCGGGACTCCGTTTCAACGCCGTACTGCTGGGCAAGCGTATGCGGGCGTTGCTCTTTTTCAGGCCTCTCTTCCTGATCCGAGATCGGAGCATGAAGCTCCACAGTGAAGGTCGATCCGACTCCCGGCGTCGACTCGACGGATATGCCCCCATCTAGGAGCTCCGTAAACTCCTTGACCAGAGGCAGGCCGAGCCCGGTTCCCTCGAAGCGCCGCGTCGAGGAGGCGTCGACCTGACGGAAGTCCTTGAAGATGTCCTCCAGCTCTTCTTCAGGGATGCCCTCTCCGGTGTCGGCGACGGTAAGCTCGAGCCGGTCGTTCTCCTGGGAGAGCCGAACCCAGACCTCCCCGCCCTCGGCGGTGAACTTGACCGCGTTCGAGAGCAGGTTGAAGAGAATCCGCTCGTATAGGTAGCGGTCCATGTCCACGATGGATGCCTCGATGGTACAGTCATAGTCGAGGTCCAATCCCTTCCGCTCGCTTAGCGGACGAAAATCCTGGCAGATCGATCGCGTGAGTTCATCGATCTGGGTCGGTTCGCGCGCCACCTCGACCTCTCCGATCTCCAGCTTTGAGAAGTCCAGGAGGCCGTTTACCATTTGAAGCATGCGGAGCGAGTTGTTGTGAATTGTCTCGAGCCGCTGTCGATGCTTCGAGGAACGCACGCCGGAGGACTTTCCTTTGGAGGCGTTCTCTTGGGCGGACGTCTCCTCTGACGATGAAGTATCCGGCGCTTCGCCTTGCGCGGAGCCTTCTTCCGAGGACCCGGTCTCGACGTCCTCCTCGAGGATTGATTCCACTGGCGAGAGGATCAGGGTTAACGGGGTGCGCAGCTCGTGGGAGACGTTGGCGAAGAACTCGTCTTTGAGGCGCTCCGTCTCTTTGAGTTTCTCGTAGGCCTCCTCGAGCTCCTTCTCGGCCTCCTTGCGTTGTTTGATTTCCTTCTCGAGGGCTTCGTTGGCCTTTCTGAGCTCAGTGGGGGTCGGAAGGTCCAGGGCCTTGGGGACGACGGGAGCCAACAGCAACGCGGTCGCCATCGACCCTGCTCCGGTGATCATATCGAGGGAGCCTTCGAACCAGTAGGTCCCATACCAGATCGTCACCGTGCCCATGACGTGCGTCAATGCGCAGAGCCCAAACAGCAGGCTGCCGAGTGCAAACATCCACCGAAAGGCCAGGTCCTTGCGCCTGCGCACGAACCAGAAAAGCAGGTACGAGATCAGAAAGTAGGCCAGGGCGAGCAGAATGTCGGCGCCTGCCTTCAGCCACACCAGTCCCGGCTTCCAGAGGTAGCAGTGGCCGTGAGGCATGAACGACGAGTCGAACAGCTGCTGAAAGAACTCGACCATATTGACCGATTGCTTGAAACACGACGAGAACGGAGCTTCGGAGTTGTTACCGGAGGAAATACAAAGGCAGCGAAGTCGTTTCCAGAACGAGCCTGGGAAGTGAACCCTCTCCTCTAAAGCTTTCCTGCAGCCGATGGGTTCAAACGAGACCGTAATTTCTGACCCTTGGTGGGTGGTAGACTACCGGACTGTTTTCTTTTCCTCTGAAGCGTACTCGAGAAGTCTCAGAAGGAAGCTGCTCTGGTCGATGCACGCTTCACCCCTGACGCAGGGGCGA
>CAYXAD010000160.1:0-7951 GCA_964462965.1 uncultured Salinivenus sp. | reverse complement strand
TCCGTCGAACCGAACGAGCGAGACCTCATCGGCCGACTCCGACGCGGCGTAGACGAAGTAGTCCTGAGCGAGGGCAACCGGCGAGGAAAGGGCCGTGACCAGGACAGCCAGTATCAGAAGGCGGAAAATCCTCATGGTGGTACGAAGGTCGAAGAGTCGAGGATCGAGGGTCAAGAGGGTCGAGGTCTCTCCGTCTGAGTCTACGGGGCGGGCTCGGAACCATCCGCACCGTTTAGCTCAACGGCCCAGAGGCCCGAGTTCCAGTCCGAGATGAAGATGTGGCCCTTGTACGGCTGCGGCCCCCACGTCATCGGGGCATTCGGAATGCGGCCTTCGGCATCGAAGGGCAAGAACCGAGCAATTTCTCGACCCTGTTCGTAGAGGTTGCCTTTCAGATCTCCAGAAAGGTCGACGACCCGCAACCCTCCGTTGTAGTAGGCCACATAGAGCGTGTCTCCGTCGACCCAGTAGTTGTGGGATCCGGCCTCGGGCACCTGGTAGCGCGCCTCCTCGGTCGGATTGTCGGGATCGGTAAAGTCGACGAAGTGCAGCCATCCCGCCGGAAGGGTCGGTTCTTCGTCCACGTGGAGCCCATTTGGAAACGCCTCGTCCCCGGCGATGACCCACGACTTGCCCGTCTCCTCGTCCTCGTAGGGAAAGGCGGCGTGGTTCCAGCCACTCGGATAGGTGTAGCGTCCAATTTCGACCGGGTTGGCGGGCGACCCGCCCTTCACGCCGTTGCCCACGTCGACGAGCACGACCCCATTGTCCCAGTTGGAGGAATAGGCAATGCCGTCGTCGACCCACACGTCGTGGATGGCGTGCCCGGGCGCCTCGAGCTCAAACTGCGAGACCCGCTCCGGATGGGCGCGGTCCTCGATGTTTATAATCTCGTAGCGGCGGCCGTTGCTGAGCGCGTAGACGTGATCCTGGTAGATAAAGAGGTTGTGGACGCCGCCCGTGAGGCGATTCGTGTACTCGGTCACGATGGACACGTCCGTCGGATCGGTGCAGTCGAGGATGACGATGCCGTTCTTTCGATCCGAGGCCCCCTCCCGGCTTATGATGCAGGTTCGGCCGTCCTCGCTCACCTTCACGTCGTTGACGGTGCGCGCGTCGACGGTGACCGTGTCGACCGGGGTGATGTTTGCCGGATCGGTCACGTCCCAGAAGTAGGCCTCGCCGTCGCCGCCCCAGGTGCCGGTGATGGCGTAGTCGCGCCCGTCCGGGGCTTCCCACACCCAGAGGTCCGACGTGTGAACATCGGTGACTTGTCCACGCCCCACGACCTCGATCTCTCCCTGTAGATCTCGCGGGCGCACGTCGACGGTGTGCTCGGCCACGAACGAGCCGCTCGTCGCGACGACGGTATACCGTCCCGGCTCCTCGGCGACAAACCGGCCGTCGTCCCCGATCTCTGCGGAAGCGCCAGGGGCAATGTTGTCGGTCTTCTCGGCACGCACCGCGTACCGGATCGGGGCGTCCTCCACGGCATCGCCGTCAGCGTCCCGGGCCTCCGCGTCGAAGGCGAGCACGTCGCCCGTCCGGGCCGAATCGGCCCCACCCGTCAGATCAAGGGATGCAACGGGATTTTCCACGACCTCGACGGACGCGGTGCTCTGCTGCCCCTCCGCACTCGCCGTCAACGTCACAGTCCCGGGCGACTCCCCCCGGAGTCGGTGGAAGCGATCGAGGGTAGCCACGGAGGGATCGCTGCTCTCGAGGCGCACCTCCACGTCGCTCCGTTCCCGACCGTTCTCTGCCTGCGCTTTGACGGTGAGGGGCACGGTCGTCCCGGCATAGACCTGTCGCGGCGGCTCTTCGAAGCGGACCTCCGCGACAGCGGGCTGAGACACCGTCACGGACACCTGCGTCGTAAGCCGTTCCTCATCCTCTCCGGCGGGAGGGCGAAGCGCGACGACCTCGTACGTGCCGGGTTCGGCGGCCGTTACGTCGCCGTCCCGCGTCGTCGGCACGGCCGACCGAGCGCGCGAAAAGAACACGATGGTGGTGTCGGCCTGCCGCTCCCCCTCCGGGGATACGTAAAAGCCCTCCAGTTTCTGGGTCTCCCCTACCTCGAGTGTCACGTCCGACGGCTCGACCTCAATGGATTGCCCAGCGGCACTTCCAACGGTGAAGAGAAGAGCCGTGGCAAAAATCAACGTGGAGCGCAGAAAATCGGAGAGGCTAGCCATGGCGTCTGAGAGAAATGGGAAAAATGATTGCTATATGATAGGCCGTTGCCGCCCTCAAAGACAACCGATGCACGAAGGCATGGGGGGTTCGGTTCCCCGCTCAAAGCGGTCCACGGCCGCTCTCCCGTAGCGGGCCACCGCCTGGCCGTACGAGTAGAAAGAGATGCAAACTCATCCCTCGAAGCAAGCCCTTCCATGGACGGAAGGAAGAGCCTCAGAGAATTTCGTTCGGGCCGGGATCGAGAACGGGCCCCCGATAGCCAAAGAGTGTCTGCACGATCTTCGTCAAGAAAGGCGACTGCTTCTGCACGTACCATTGGTCCGCTACACGCCGGACCCCTTCGCCATATGTCGGATAGGGATGGATGGTGTCCGCAATGTTGCGAAGGGTGGTGCCATTCCGCATGGCGAGGGCAAACGACGTGATGAGCTCGCCCGCCCGCTCGCCGAGGACACTGGCGCCTAGAATTTTTCCAGTCAGCGAGGTTGCATGTACCTTGATGAGGCCAGTGGTTTCGCTTTCGGCAAGGGCCCGGTCGAGCTGGTCGTACGGGAAGCGGTAGGTCTCATGTGAAATGCCCTCGGCCTCCAGAGCTTCTGGCTGGGCCCCCACGTGCGCCAGCTCCGGATCGGTATACGTCACCCAGGGGACGTGGTCGGTGTCGATGGTCTTCGGCACCTTCAGAAGGGCGTTCGTGACCGCCACCTTGGCCATATGATCGCTCATGTGGGTGAACTGATAGCGCCCCGTCACGTCCCCCGCCGCGTAGATGTGGCGCTGGCTGGTCCGGCATCGATCAGTGATGGAGATGCCCGTCCCATCGTATTCGACGCCGGCAGCGTCCAGGTTGAGGCCTTCGACGTTGGGCCGACGACCCGTGGCCAGCAACAGCGCATCGGCTTTGACGGGAACCGCATCGATGCCGGAGGTCAAGACGGTGAGGGTGTCCCCCTCGGCGTTGACCTCCTCGGCCCGGGTTTCCAGTGCGTAGCGAATGCCCTCGCCTTCGAGGTGCTTCTGAAGGTGGTGGGCCAGCTGTGGATCGTCCTCGGGAAGAATTCGGTCGGCTGCATCAAGGACGGTGACCTGGCTGCCGAGACGAATAAAGGCCTGTGCCATTTCAGTACCGATGGGACCGGCCCCGACGATTGCGAGATGCTCGGGCTTCTCCTCAAGTTCGAAGATCGTTTCGCTGGTGAGGTATTCGACCGTGTCGAGGCCTTCAATGGGGGGAACGGCCGGTCGGGCCCCGGTGGCGACGACGACAAAGCGTCCCGTAATCTGCTCGGTCGTCCCGTCTCCCGCATCGACGGCGACGGTATGCGCATCGACAAAATGGGCCGCTCCGGATCGCACGTCGATCCCCATCTCCTCAAAAATCTCCGGTCGATCGGCCTCATGATACACCCCCTGGCGCACCGACCGAACGTGCTCCATGACCTGTCCAAAGTCGACGTCAAGGGCCTGATCGGAGAAGCCGAACGTACTCGCTGTACGAACCTGATGCGCCACCTTCGCGGCCTTGAGCAGGGCCTTGCTCGGCACACATCCCGTCCAGGTACAATCGCCCCCCAGCCTGCTGCGTTCGATCAAAACGGTCTTGGCCCCGAGGTGGGCGGCCATGCCGGCCGAGGTGAGGCCGGCCGCCCCGCCGCCAATGACGATGACGTCGTAGTCGGTAGTCATGTGCAGGACAGAGCGGTGGATGAAGGACACGAAGAAAAGGGAGGGAAGCGCCCACGGCCAGCCCAAATACTGTCTCTCTACTGCACGCGGGGTTACAGTTCTCCACGCATTGCCCCTGCCCCCAGGGCGAGAACTGGCTGGAACGACCCGTCAGGGGCGGTTTGTCTCGAGGCGATGAGCTTCTTGCTTGCCAATGAGAATGAGGCTGTCGCCAGACTTGACCTCCCGATCGAGGTCGGGATTGGTAAGCACCGCTTGCTGCTCATCCACGATCGTTTCGACGCCCACGACGATGCAGTCGGATTCCTCCTTTACCTGCTGGAGGGCACTCGCAAAAGGGGCTCCGATAAGCCCCTCGGAAGCGGGCACCTTAAAAATCTCGACGCCCGTGCGCGGGTCCATCAATTCCGAAAGCACATTCGAGATGCCGTGGTCGATGCTTGCACGGCTCATGAGGTGACTGGTAAACTCGTTCCCCACGATCACCTCGTCGGCATTGGCCCGGCGGCAGTGCTCGATGCTGCTCGCCCGCTCCACTTCGGCAATCGTATGCACTGAGGGATTGAGGCTCTCGACGGTAAGGAGATGAAGAACCACCTTCGCATCCCGGGCTTCTTCGTCGAGGCTCGGATCCGCAAAGCAAATCACGGTCTCGGCCCCCTCAAGATTGGCCTTCCGCAGCGTCGACTCCTCGGTCTTCCCCTGAACAAAGATGAGGTGCTCGTCCCGAACGGGAACTTCCTCGCGCTCGTCGATGAGCACAATGGGCCGATCAGCTCCACGCTCGTCGGAGCGAATGGTCTGGAGCACCGCCTTGGCTCGATCGCTCCACCCTGAAAAAATGATGTGATTGGAGAGAGTAGAATCCACGAGCAATCCTTTGTCTCTGAGACGTCTGCGTTCCGTAAGAAGAGAGGCGACCTGGCCGGTAAAGGCCCCAATGACCCCAATGCCAAAAATCATGAGCAGCGTTCCGATTACCCGCCCGGCAGGCGTGGCGGGGGAGATGTCGCCGTAGCCAACGGTGGTGAGGGTGACAATGCTCCACCAGAGGGCATTTCCAGCGTCAACGCGTGGCTCAGTCATCCACAGCCCGATGGCTCCCAAAAAGAGAAGTGCCAGGCCGACTCCCAGCAAGCGCAGTAGCCCAAGGTCTCGCAGCAGGCGGACAACCCCTTTTAAATAACTCCGAATGCGATTCACCATGAATGCAGCAATCTGCATACGCTTCAAGAATGGAGGGGAGCAAGCGTCAGGTCGTCTCCTCCCTCGAATGCACCCGCTCCAGGGTTCAAGAACCCGTTTCCCACCCGCAGGACGTTTCCCCAATCGATTCCTATCCGCGAAGTGGATCGGACAAAAGGGACTTCCCCCCTGGAGAATAGGAAGCAAATCAGAACAAAGACAAGCGACAGGGGAAAGTCGCTCCCTTCTTGGACCTGTTCTAACGGTTAATGCCTTCCGCCTTCCGGTTCCGTCTAGAGAAAAATAAAGACGCAGGAAGCCATTCTCGCACCAACGGATCCTCCCTCAGACAAATACCGAAGAGTTACGAATCAGGGAGGGGGACGGGCTCTACGCCCGGCCCGGTCGTACCCGGAAGCCTTCTGCCTCCACAGTTACGCCCCGGGTGTGCCGGTCGCCTCGTTCGGCTCCGGCGTGGCTCCCCGCGGCACCTCGGCCGGGGTGCTTCGACTCTCAAGGACGACGGCCGGTTCGAGGGGGCGAAGGGCCACCGTGTCCCCCGGCTGAAAGGAGACTCGGTTGTCGGTGTGCACGAGATACTCGGTTCCATTGCAGGACACCCGATAGGTAATGTCGTGTCCCTTGAAGGCCCGCCCCACGATGGTGCCCATGGGACCGTCCGCAGTTTCCGGGGCCGTGATGGTCAGGTGCTCCGGACGCAGCGACACGAGCACGGTGCCCTCGGCAGATCGGTTGAGCGTGACACGGCCAAGAGGTGTGTCGGCTTCGGTCCCTGCCGCCTGCGAGAGCAACAGATTGGTACGGCCCAGAAATTGGGCGACAAAAAGCGTGCGGGGGTGATAGTAGACGTCTTCCGGGGTGCCGACCTGGTCGAGCTGCCCACTGCGCATGACGGCGAGGCGATCGGAAAATGATAGGGCCTCTTCCTGATCGTGCGTGACGAGCACGGCACTCATGCCCTTTTCCTTCAGAAGGTCGCGCACCTCCTGCCGCGTCTCCTGGCGGAGCAGGGCGTCGAGGTTGGAGAAGGGCTCGTCGAGCAAAATCAAGTCCGGTTCGGGAACGAGGGTCCGGGCCAGCGCCACCCGCTGCTGCTGTCCCCCCGAGAGATGCTGGGGGCTTCGCTCCTCGAAGCCGGACAGCCCCACCATCTCCAGCGTCTCGCGGGCCCGGGCCAGGCGCTCGTCCCGGGGAGCCCCCTGGAGACCAAAGGCCACGTTCTCGAGCACCGACAGGTGAGGAAAGAGAGCGTAATCCTGAAAGACAATGCCGACCTCCCGTTCCTCCGGCGGGACGTGGGCCTTTGTGCCCGAGAGGGTGTGCTCCCCCATGACGACCGTCCCCGCAGTGGCTCGCTCGAACCCGGCGATGCAGCGAAGGGTGGTCGTCTTGCCACAGCCGCTCGGTCCCAGGACGGCAAAGATTTCACCGTCCCCCACGTCGAAAGACACCTCGTGGACGACCGGCGGGGCCTCCGGCCCAAACCGCTTGGTCAAGTTCTGAACGGAAAGAATTGGCTCGCTCATGGCTAGTGCGGCACGCAATCAGGGACAACTCGTTCCCAATTCGCGAGGCCTGTGGGTTATGAGGCCATCGTACGAGACGTCGTGCGCTCATGGGTAAGCAGGAGCCCGACAAAACACGCCGAAAAGAACATGATGGTGAGCGCATAGGGAGCGGCCTCCGCAAAGAGCGCCTCTTCCGCATAGCTCCACGCCCCGATCGCCAGGGTCTCGAACCCAATGGGGGCCAGTAGGAAGGTTAGCGGGAGCTCCTTCATGGCCGAGAGAAACACGAACGCCACGCTCACGAGAAGCCCGCGGCGCACCAACGGAAACGTGACGCTGGCAAAGGCGCCCAGGGGCGTCTTCCCCAGCGACCGCGCCGCCTCTTCCAGGTTGGGCGGGGCCTGGTAGAGAGCACTCCGGATGGGCCCGATGGCCTCGGCCATGAAGTGGAGGGCGTAGGCCACCACGAGGAGGCCGAGTGTCTGATACGCAAACGGAACGCTTCCCAGGGTAAAGACGATGAGTGCCAGCGCAAAGGCCAGCGGCGGCGTGGCGTACCCGAGATAAGCAATCCGCTCGATGCCGCGGGTCCATGCGGACGGATGGCGCACGCCGAGGTAGGCCACGGGAAGTGCGAGCAGCGCGGCGACCCCTGCCGCGGGAGCCGAGGCCGACACTGAGGCCCAGAGGGCCCCCGCGAGGCTGCTCCACGGCAGGCCGGTAGAGACCGTATCCGCCATCCAGTGCCCCACCGTCAGGACCGGCAGCACGACAGATACTCCCGCTACCAGAAGTGCAAAGCCGTACCCGATCCAGCGCCACGTCCCGAGGCGCCGTGGAGCTGCTCGTCGGGTGGTGCCGCTTCCCGTGCGATGCAAGAGCAGGCCGCGCAGCAGGCGCGCCTCCAACACCAAGACGGCCCCCGTCAGCGCCAACAGCATGAGCGCCAGGCAGGCCGCATAGATCCGGTCGTACGACGCAGCGTATTGCAGGTAGAGCGCATAGCTGAAGGTTTCGAATCGCATCAGCGACACGACCCCGAAATCCCCCAACACGTGAAGTCCCACGAGCAACCCGCCCGCAAGGAACGCCGGGCGAAGCTGAGGGAGTACGATTTGCGCAAACACCTCCCATCGGTTGTACCCGAGGGCCTGGGCCGACTCTTCGAGGGCCGGATCGAGGCCCAGGAAGGCGGTGCGCAAATTTAAGAACAGGTACGGGAACGTAGACAGGCTGAGTGCAATGAGGGACCCGGTATACCCGCTGAGGCGGGGCAGCACCACCCCAACCGTTTCGGCGAGCGTTCCCTGCGTGCCCGTCGTGGCGAGCAGGACGTAGGCCATCACGTAGCCCGG
>CAYXAD010000159.1:0-7961 GCA_964462965.1 uncultured Salinivenus sp. | reverse complement strand
GCTCGAACTGGCGCTGGGCGAGGGCGGTGGACTTGTGCGTCTTGGCGTGGGGGCGGAGCGACACCTCGTTGGCGTCGGCCTTGCCCTGCATGTGTGCCAGGTTGCGGTCGAGGCGGGGCTGCTCGACGAGAAGGCAGGGGGTAGGGAGTTCGGGGGTGGTCATGTGTGTAGGTGTGGGCGGATGGAAGGATGAATGAATGGAGGGAGGAGGTGGAGTGTCGTTTCATTAAAGAGACAGGCCAGTTCTCTCGTCGAATTCATGGGTGCCAAGAGCTCTCGACTCTGCCTCTCAAGATTGTACCAAGTAGACCATCATAAATATGTAGTTTAGTCAACCCGATAGGAGTCGAAGCGCCCTTGTGGGGCGTTTCCGCCAGTCTGCGGAAAGATTTACTTCCCGATAGCTATCGGGATGCGCTCGTGTTTCCACTCCGCTTCGCCCCCAGCGAGTACTCGGTCGCATCCGCTCCCGGCGCTCCGGTCGGAACCTGTCCCGACTACTGTCGGGGTGACTCTCCCCTTAATGTTCTTCTGCTGGTCTACTTAGCGATCCGAGGTGGGTTCAACGGTGGCGGTCTCGATGCGATCGTCCACCCGCAGCCGGTCTATCACCTCCATCCCTTCGACGACGCGGCCAAAGGCCGTGTATCCGCCATCGAGGTGCGGTTGCATGCTGTGGGGAATGAAAAACTGGCTCCCCTCCGTGTTTTTGCCCGCGCTGGCCATCCCAATGCTGCCGCGGCGGTGCGGGATCCGAGTGATCTCGGTCCGGAGGAAGAAGCCGGGGCCGCCAAAGCCGTCCTGCCGCGCGAAGTCACCCCCCTGGACGACGAAGTTGGGCACGACCCGATGGAACGGCACGCCGTCGTAGCGGCCCTCCCGAGCAAAGCGGGTGATGGCCTGAACGGTTTGCGGGGCCTGCTCCGTGTCGAGCTGCACGACCACCTCGCCGCGGTTCGTCTCGAGCGCGAGCTGCGGATGGGGGCCGAGCTCCTGGAGGGAGTCCCAGTCGAGCGACGGCGTGTCGGGCAGGGGGGTCGGAGCAGCGGTCACGGTTGAGTCTGTCGCTGCGGAGAGGCCGTCGGCCGCGGCCTGCCGGATGGCGTGGTGGGGATGGTCGAGGGCAGTGCGAAGGACCGTTTCTGCCGTGGAGCCGCCGAGGGTGCCGAGCGCGTCGAGGACGGCGGTCATCCCTTCCAGGTCGTCCGGCGTTGTGAGGGAGCGGTATGTGGCCGCAAGGGTGTCGGCCGCCCCGCGTTCCGCGAAGAGGGAATCAGTCAGGGTCGATGCACCAGTGTAGAGAAGGGCGGGGTCGCCGCGGCGCACGGCCGCCGACAGCTGCTCGAAGGTCCAGTCGGCCCGATTGGGACGCATCCGTTCCCAGCGCGCGAGCAGCCCCTCCAAACCGGCGGCGGCCAAGCGAGGGTCCTCCGACTGAAGTGCCTCGACCAGCAGCGAGTCGGCACGCACCGTGTCCAGCGGCGCCAGAGCCGGCAGAGCGGCCGCGTACGCCACCGTGGATCGCTCACGCTGCCAGCGTTCTACGGTGTGGAGGACGCGTGTGGACGAACCGTACTGGGCGAGGCCGCGTAGCAACGGCGCCGCCACGCGCCACCGGTCGGGGTGGGCGTCCAGCCAGGCGCCGACCGCCGACGACTCGGCCGACGTCCAGGAGGTTTCGGCCAGGGACTCCGCCGCCGTGCGCGCGACGTGCGGATGAGGGTCCTGGAGTGCCTCCGTTAGGGCCGATCGCACAGCCGAGGTGGTGGGCAAAGCCGCAAGCGCTCGGGCGGCGTTGACCCGGATCCGGGCATCGGCGCCCGAGCGGAGCCACTGGATGAGGCGGTCGGCGTCGCTCGCGTCTCCCAGGGTGCCGAGCGCTCGAACGAGGTGCATGGCCGCCGGATCGTTTGACGCGTACCGGTCGAGGGCCCGCCGGAGCGAATCGGCCTGCCCCTCGACGAGGGCTTCTACCCGCCCGAAGGCATAGGCGGCGGCACGGCGGGTCGATGCGTCGTTCACCGTCAGGTGGGAGGAAAGCCAGGCCGTGCCGGCGGAGTCGACGATTCCTCGCATGCCGTATCGTGCGAGAGCAAGAGCCACGTCGGCATCGCGCGTGTCGGGGGGATTGAGGCGCAGCAGCGCGCGAAGGGAGGCGGCATCTCCCGTCTTGCCGAGTGCCTCGATCAAACGACGTTGCATTCGAGGATCTCGTTCGTAGGCGAGGGTTTGGAGCAGCGGGTCGGCTGGAACCGCTCCGCTCGGCATCTGGCCGAGGGCAAAGGCGGCGTCCGTGCGGACGAGAGGGACCCCGTCGCGCAGGAGGGAGAGGAGCTCTGGTATGGCAGTCGTATCTTGCACCGACGCAAGAGCGAACGCAGCGCGGGCTCGGACCTCTGGATTGTCGTCATTAAGTCGTTTCACCAGAGGCTCTCCGTTGCGCTGAATCTGCATCTCTACCAGCGATTGGAGGGTGGGACGTTGCAACAGGTCGTCGGAGGGGCGGGCGCCTTGATTGGGCTGGGCGAGGGTGAGCCCTGGCAATCCACAGAGAAAAAGGAGGAGAGCACCGATGCGCATAGAGAGAAGAACGGAATTCGAGCAGAGGGCATTACGCACGAAGGTAGGGGGCGACCCGCAAAACGTCGACCGCTGCGGTCCGCCGCTAACGAGTACAAGTAGTAAGCGGAAACTCTTCAATTCTGCCCGTGCGCGATCCAGGCGACATCAGGTGGCAGTCCCGAGACGCCAAATGTGAGAGATCGGGGGAGAATTGCGGCGGTGTGAAAAGTCAGTCGGCGGATCTCAGTTCGTCGAGGAGGAAAAAATCTAAATATTAAATTATTGTTAATACAAGTCAAAGAAGGCTCACGTCAGAGTGAGACCGGGCGTTCCTCTTCCGGTACGGGTAAAATGTTGGATTCATTGGTCGATTCCCCGTTTCTTGTTGAAAGGTAGTAGTCAAGAAGCGGTAAGGACTCCCTGAGGAAGGGGCCCGATGCGGAAACTTCTTCTCCCCCGTCTTCTTCGCATTCGTTGTCGATAGAGGGACGTTCCCTCTTACGGTCACTTCTTTCATTCGACCCCCTTCGGCATGTTCTGGATGGCTTCTTTCGATCCCTACTGGGTGGGTCTCCTATTGGCAGGCGCCCTTCTTGTGTCGGGCTGTGAGTCTGAACAGGTCCAGCAGGTGCATACCACTGCTCAGGAAATTGAAGAGGCGAGCGCAACTGAAGCCTCGCACGGAGAGCGAGTGAGGATGGAGGGGGTGGTGACGTATTCGGATCCGTCGTGGGGGCAGCTCCTCGTTGAGGACGAGACGGGTGGAACGTACGTCAATATCCAGAACCTGTCCTCGTCTCCTTCTGTTGGGGAGCACGTTCGTTTGGAGGGGGTAGTGGCTCCGTCTCGCAGAGGGGTCGATTCGCTACACATCGAGACGCTCGGTCAGGCAGAGCTCCCTTCTCCCGATGTGTGGGCTCTCGGAGAATTGTCGCTACGCGAGCATGTGGCCGACTGGGTGGAGGTCGAGGCAGTCGTGCGGTCGGCCCGGATTGAGGCTCGGCGGCTCGTGCTCACCCTGGACGACGGAGAGCATTCCCTCGTGGCCCGGGTGAAGAGCTATCCGGATTCCAGCTTCGAGTCTCTTCTCGGAGCGCGAGTTCGAGTACAGGGAGCCGTGGCCACGTATTCTAATGCCGCCCCCGGACTGCGGGAGATTCAACTCTACGCCCCTTCGTTCGATCAGGTTGAGATTGAACGTCCAGCTCGAGAGGCTCCTCGATATCGAATTGGATCCCTCCAGGAGCCGCCCTCCGAGGACGCCGAGCCGGTCGTTCGGATTCGAGGGAGGGTAGTGCGAAAAACCGCGGGCCTGTTGTTTCACCTCCAGGATTCGACGGGAACGATTCAAGTACAGCCGACCGCTTCGCCCTCCATTGAGAAGGGGGATTCGGCTGAAGTGATCGGCTTTTGGGCACAGAATGCCGATCAGGCCTACGTGCGAGACGCCAGGGTGCGCTCGGTGGGCACCAACTCTTCCCCTCAGAGCACAGAACGGACGTCCGAGTCGCTCCCAACCCTTCGAACGGTCCGCTCTGTGGTCGGATTGTCGGCCAGAGAGGCTCGGCGGCGCTACCCCGTGTACATTGAGGGAGTGGTGACCTATGTGGATCCGGTCTGGGAACTGCTTTTCGTCCAGGACGAAACAGCAGGCATTTACTTACAGGCGAGTACGATGCCGTGGGAGCGCCTCGAGGTGGGACAGCAGGTGGCTGTACAGGGGGTGAGTGGGCCGGGAGGGTTTGCTCCCATTGTCGATCAGGCCTCGATCCAATTCCTTGGAGAGGGATCCCTCCCGGAGCCTCCCTCCCTTCCGTTGTCGCATCTTCTTTCCGGGCGAGAGGACGGACAGTGGCAAAGGCTGAGCGGCACCGTGCGGTCCCTTTACAGGGACAATCAGGACCAGGTATTTCTAAAGATCGACACGGGGCCCCAGCAGTTCAAGGCACAGATTCCTCCTCACCTTGCGGGGGAGGCATTTCCGGAGCGCCTTTTTGGAGCCGAGGTGAGCGTGGAAGGAGTATCCAGTACCGTGTTCAATGCCCGGAACCAGTTTGTGGGCGTCAAAATGTTCGTTCCGGGGTGGTCCCACATCGACATTCATGAGCCGGGGCCCGCAGATCCTTTTTCCCTTGCCTCGAAGCCGATCCGGTCCCTCTTACACTACACGTTTGACGAAAGCCCCATCTCTCTCGCGCGGGTGGAAGGAACGGTTACGCATCGGACGTCCGAGGGGGATCTCTATGTGCAAGATCCGACGGGGGCGGTTTTTGTGCAGACGATCGAGACAACCGTCGTAGAGCCCGGAGATCGCGTTTCGGTGGTTGGCTTCGAGGCCCCCGGAACGTACGACCCCATCTTGAAAGATGCCCGGTATCGGAAGGAGGGAGCGGGGGAGCCGCCTTCTCCACTGTTGCTAGAATCCGACAATGCCCTGAACGCTTCTTACGACAGTCGGCTGGTTCAGATCGAAGCCGAGTTGCTCGATCACCTCAATATCGAAGGGCGTCATATCCTTACCCTCAGTACGGGACCGCACGTCTTTGAGGCCTCTCTCCACGAGGGCGCTTCGTCCGAGTCACTAGAAGCGCTTCAGCCCGGAAGTCGACTTCGCGTGTCGGGCATTTACAAGGTTCGGGTCGATGAGACGGGGGGAGACGTCATTCCACAGTCATTTTCCCTCCGGCTCCGCGATGCCTCGGACGTGGCCGTGATACAGCACGCTCCCTGGTGGAACTGGTGGCACACGGTGGGGCTGATTGTGATCCTGGTCCTGGTGGGACTCGGGACTGCCGCTTGGGGCATGACCTTGCGCCGAAAGGTGCACGAGCAGACGCAGTTGATCCGCAAGAAGCTCCACACGGAGAAGAAGCTAAAGAAGAAAGCCGAGGCGGCAAGCCGGGCCAAAAGCGAGTTTCTGGCGAATATGAGCCACGAGATTCGGACGCCGATGAACGGAATTATGGGCATGATCGATCTGGTGCTCGACACGGCTCTGTCGGAGGAGCAACGGGAGTATCTGTCGATGGCCAAATCGTCGGCGCATTCTCTCTTGTCCATCATTAACGACATCCTGGACCTCTCGAAGATCGAGGCCGGAAAGCTCAGCCTCGAACGGACGGAGTTTTCTCTTCGCGAGAAGGTGTCGACGACGCTCAATACACTGGCCATTCGAGCACATCGAAAGGGGCTGGAGTTGGCACTCGACATCGACCCAGACGTGCCGAATCGGGTGGTGGGGGATCCAACCCGACTGTCGCAGGTGCTGGTCAATCTGGTGGGCAATGCAATCAAGTTTACGGAGGAAGGGGAAGTTGTAGTGGCCATCGAGTCTGCGTCGAAGGATGTGTTGGGGGATTCCTCAGCCGCAACCGCTGACGGGGGAGACAAAACGGGGGCCGCAGATCTCACGAGAGCTGATTCGACTGGGCTCGAGGACGACGGAATCACGCTGCACGTCCGAGTGCAGGACACAGGAATCGGCATTCCTCCGGACAAGCGGGAAAAGATTTTCGAGGCCTTTGAGCAGGCCGACATGTCTACCACTCGGGAGCATGGGGGGACGGGGTTGGGCCTCGTTATCTCCGGGCGACTCGTCGATCTCATGGGAGGAGACATCTGGCTCGAGAGTACCCCCGGAGAGGGAAGCACCTTTCACTTTACTGTACGCATCGAGCGCGCGGAGGACAGAGACGAAGGGCCAGCGTCCGACAGAATCTCTTGGCTGGAAGGGACGCGCGTGTTGGTGGTCGACGACAGCGACACCAATCGGCACCTCCTCACTCGTACACTGACCCGATGGGGACTGGAGCCGGTGGGCGCCAAAGAAGGAGCGGAGGCTCTTGCCAAGATGGAGGACGCTGCCTCGAGCGAGAAAGGTCCCTTTCCGCTCGTGTTGCTCGATGGAACGTTGCCCGATCTGGAGGGGGGTGACGTCGTTGAACGCCTCCGGGACCAGTGGCCCCCGGAGGAAGTGAGGATTATCTTGATGACCTCCGTAACTGAGCCCGACGATCAGAGGAGCGAGGCCCTCACGGTGGAGGGGCGCCTTATGAAGCCCTTTCTCCGGAAGACGCTCTTTGAGAGCGTGGCGGCGGCCCTGGAGGCCCATGAACATCCGAAATCTTCCCGAGAGGCGTCGTCGGCCTCTCACTCCGAGCCTTCGCTCGGTTCGACTGAAGGATCGTCTGCACTCCGCATCCTGGTGGCCGAAGACAACACCGTCAACCAGAAGTTAACCGTCCAACTGCTGGAGAAACGGGGACACAAGGTCGAATTGGCCGAGACGGGCAAAGAGGCCGTGGACGCCTTCAAGCAGCGCTCCTTTGATCTGGTGTTGATGGACGTGCAGATGCCGGAAATGAACGGATTTGAGGCGACGCGCCGGATTCGAACCCAGGAAAAGAAGACGGGGGGGCATGTTCCGATCATTGCACTCACGGCCCGCGCCACCGAGGAGGACCGAGACATGTGTCTCGAGTCGGGAATGGACGATTATCTTTCGAAACCGGTGGAGCTCGAAGAGTTGAAAGAGGTGGTGACGGGCGTCGCCGAGTCGCAGTCGGCCATTCAGACAAATGGATGAAGGCCGGGGCCTCGGCCCTCGTTGGCGGGAGAGAAATGGATCCGTGGGCGCGCAAGGAGGGCGGAAGGAGAGAGGCTGCCTCCGTTCCGGGACGAACAGGCGTTATGCCTGACGCGTGCCGACCTTTCCCATGGCTATGCGCAGTCGATTGCGGGCCCGCTCGAGGGCGGCTTCGTGGACTTCCCGCTCCTCGCCCTGTATGCCGGATTCAAGCTGGCGGAGCGCTCGTTCCTCGGCGTTCTCTGCTCGCTCCACGTCAATCTGGGAGGCGGGCTCGATCGTTTCGGCCAGCACCGTGACGTTGTTGTCCACCACTTCCAGAAAGCCCCCGCTCGTGGCGAAAACGATGCGATCGTGGTGCACGTCGGCAAACTCGTGCGCCGCTTCGCTTTTCACGATCAGTGGGCCAATGTCAAAGGCCGCAATCATGGGAGCGTGGTCCCTCCGCACCTCGAAAGAACCTTCGACCCCGGGGGCACGCACACCGTTTGCGGGCCCCTGATAGACGTGCTCGTCCGGGGTTACAATGTCAACGTCTAGTTCGTCAGCCATAGGTCAGTGTCGAATTTCGAGTTGCGAATTGCGAATTCCGGGCATTCATTCGACACTCGACATTCGCAATTCGAAATTGAAGTTACTCTTCTTCTTCGAGCATCTTTTCTCCCTCCTCGATGACTTCGTCGATGGTACCCTTGAGGAGGAAGGCGCGTTCGGGCAGGTGATCGAGCTCGCCGTCGAGAATCATGCGGAAGCCGCGCACGGTCTCTTCGAGGTCGACGTACTTGCCGGGGATGCCGGTGAACTGCTCGGCCAC
>CAYXAD010000158.1:0-7989 GCA_964462965.1 uncultured Salinivenus sp. | reverse complement strand
GGCGAGGTCATGTCCATCGGCCGGACGTTCAACGAGAGCCTGCAGAAGGCGTGGCAGAGCCTGGAGATTGGCTACTCCGGCCTGGGGGCCGACCGACCGGACGCCGACCGCGAGACGGTTCGCGAGCGTCTGAAGAAGCCGCACTGGGATGCCCTTCTGCACGTACGACACGCGTTCCGATACGGGGCGAGTGTGGAAGAGGTGCAGGACATCACGCAAATCGATCCCTGGTTCCTCCATCAGATCCAGGACCTCGTGGCCCTGGAGGAAGACATCCGCGACACGTCGCTCCAACAGATCGACGAGCGCTCGATGTGGACGATTAAGCGGGCCGGCTTCTCAGACGAGCAGATCGCCTACCTCGTCCCCGACGACGTGTCGGACCGCGAAGTCCGGAGCTACCGCAAGGACCTCGACGTGACGCCGGCCTATCAGGTCGTGGACACGTGTGCGGGCGAATTTCCGGCCGAGACGCCCTACTTTTACTCGAGCTACGAGACGGTCAACGAGAGCGAGGTCACCGACCGGCCCAAGGTGCTCATTCTGGGCTCCGGGCCGAACCGCATCGGGCAGGGCATCGAGTTCGACTACTCCTGCGTCCACGGCGTGAAAGCTGCACAGGAGATGGGATACGAGGCCCTGATGCTCAACTGCAATCCCGAAACGGTGTCTACCGACTTCGACGTGGCGGACAAGCTCTACTTCGAGCCCGTCTTCTGGGAGCGCGTGCAGGACGTGATCGACCTCGAACAGCCCGAGGGCGTCATTCTGCAGCTCGGCGGGCAGACGGCCATCAAGCTCGGCGAACGGTTCGAGGAGGACGGCTTCCAGATCTTCGGCACGTCCTACTCGAAGATGGATCTCGTCGAGGACCGGGGCAAGTTTACCGAGATTCTGAAGAAGCTGGAGATTCCCTTCCCCCCGTACGGCGTGGCCCACTCGGTCGAGGAAGCCGTCGAGACGTCCGATCGCCTCGGCTATCCCACCCTCATCCGGCCGAGCTACGTCCTCGGCGGGGAGGGCATGCGCATTGCGATTAACCGGGACGAGGTCGCCGACTACGTCGAGAACATTCTCTCGATCTACCCGGACAACGAGATTCTACTCGACCGCTTCCTCGAAGACGCCATCGAGATTGACGTCGATGCGGTCTGCGACGGGGAAGACGTCTGGATCACCGGCATCATGCAGCACATCGAGCCGGCCGGCGTGCACTCCGGGGACTCGACAGCCGTCCTTCCGCCCTTCAGCCTGTCGGAGGAGGTGCAGGACACCATCCGCCAGTACGTTCGGGACTTGGCCTTCGAACTCGACGTGATTGGGCTTCTGAACGTCCAGCTCATTGTCAAAGACGAGGTCGTCTACGTCATCGAGGCCAACCCCCGAGCCTCACGCACCGTGCCGTTCGTGGCCAAGGCCTCGGACATTCCCATCCCGGCCATTGCCACCAAGGTCATGCTCGGCGAGAAGCTCCAGACGTTCCGCGAGCAGGGGGTTCTGGAGTCGTCCCTGGAGGGGTTTGCCATCAAGGAGCCGGTCTTCTCCTGGGACAAGTTCCCGGAGGTGCCCAAGGAGCTCGGGCCGGAGATGAAGTCGACCGGCGAGTCCATCGCCTTCGTCGATGCCCTGAGCGACGAGCACTTCCAGCAGCCGTATGAGATGAAGGACCTGTACCTCTCTCGGTAACCCGGGAGATTGGACGTCGGGATTCCTGTGGGGACGTTTCCTGGACGTCGTGGAGCGAAGCGAGTGAGGTACATTTGTAACAAACACGGGGGAGCGTCAGGAGTGGACACGGCGCCCCCTCCCGCAAGCTAAACGGCTGGGAGTCGATCGTGCCCACCCTCTTCGGAGATTTCTCAGCTCTTTCCGGCCGATCGGGAGATCCCCCTCTTGCGGAGGGGCCTGACCAGACGAGGACGGCAGCGCCGACTGGGGTAAATCGAGAGATGCGCTCCGCATTGTCATATCGGTCGGAAGAATGTCTCCTCTACCCCGTCGAGGTCGTCTCGAACGAAGCACAACTAGATCGGAACGGGGAGGGGCGTCTTCTCAGATCAGCAGAAGCGACGACGGAAAAATACAGTGGCCATTTTGTGAATGATGTTCATCCATCAGGGTGAACTTCTGTGTGGCAAAGAGGTATGGATGCAAGCTCGTAACGAGACACCCCATCCCTGCCTCGCATACTCTGTCGTATAGGACGGATCGAGCCTGTGGAGCACACTGTGATGGACGTACCGGCATCGAAGATTGCGGATGTCGATCACGAGGTCTTGGATCTCTTTCGCACCCGGTGGAGTCCTCGGGCGTTTGCGGATCGCCCGGTTGAATCCGAGAAGATCCAGCGCATGCTCGAAGCCGCCCGGTGGACCATGTCGTCGTACAACGAACAGCCCTGGCGCTATCTCGTGGCGACGAAGGAGATCCCGGAGGCCCATCAGAAGCTCCTTCAGTGTTTGACCAAAGGGAATCGGGAGTGGGCTCATCTCGCCCCCGTCCTGATGCTCGCGTTCTACAAGACGACGTTCTCGCAGAATGAGGAGCCCAACCGAGTGGCGAAGCACGACCTTGGGGCGGCTTCGGCAGCTCTCACCTTTCAGGCCACCGCCATGGGGCTGTACGTGCATCAGATGGCAGGCATTCGGCGGGACGTAATCCGGAATGCCTACGACGTGCCGGAGGAGTTTGAACCCACGACGGGCATTGCCGTCGGATACCTGGGGGACCCGGAGCAGCTGCCCGAAGGGCGTCGAGAAGCAGAACGTCGGCCTCGGTCGCGAAAGCCGCTTTCGACGTTTGTTTTCGAGGAATCCTGGGGCCAGACCGCGGATCTCGCCAAGGCTTAGTTCCCACCTCTGGCCTTGTCCCCCTCGGCAGGGTTCGTCCTCTTCTGTACAACCCCAGCGCTTAATCAGTGATTGCACGTGAAGGGTACACCATCGTAGCCGTGGTCGCAGGCCTCGCTCTCCTCCTGGCCATCGGGGCGTTTCGCCTCGACGCCTGGATGTGGCGAGCGCCATTGCTCGTGCTCGCGGGCGGCGGCCTCGCCTTTACGCTCTTCTTCTTTCGGGACCCGGAGCGCGTTCCTCCCGAGGACGCCAGAGAGAATGGAATTTTGGCGCCGGCAGATGGGCGCGTCGTCGAGGTCGTCGAGGAGGAAGAGCCCCTGTATCTCGAGGGGCCGGCCCAGCGGGTCTCTATCTTCCTCTCGCCCCTGAACGTCCACGTCAATCGAGTTCCTGTCCGAGGGGTCATTGAATATGAGAAGTACCGCCCCGGTGACTACCTCGTGGCCTGGCATCCCAAGGCCAGTGAGAAGAATGAGCGCTCGGAGCTGGGGGTGCGGCATCCCAGCGGGACCAAAGTCCTCTTCAAGCAAATTGCGGGAGCTGTAGCGCGTCGGATCGTGTATCACGTTCACGAGGGAGATACGGTGACCGCTGGCCAACGCTTCGGCATCGTGAAGTTCGGATCTCGGATGGACGTGCTCGTGCCTCCCTTTGTCGACCTCGACGTCGAAGAAGGGCAGTCCGTGCGTGCGGGAACCACCGTCCTCGGACGAATTCCGGAGACTCGTGATGCAGACCGCTCCGTCTCTTCGAAGGATGAAGCGACTGCGACCTCCTCTTCTCGTCGTTCATCATCTTCCTGATTCATATCCCTCTCGTTGATGTTCGACGCCTTTCCTCTTGTCTTTGCGAACAACTCTGCCCCCACGGACGGAAGCACGTCCCGCCCGGCTCGCATTCGGCGCCGTCTCAGTGCGTATCGGGCAGCACGTCGACGGCAACGCAGCGACCGGCCGCCTCCTCGCGTGGTCGTGCCGTCTTTTTTTACCCTCATGAATCTGCTGTGCGGGTTTTTGGCGCTCACGCAGGTACTCGAATCGGCGTTCGTGATGGCCTGTTGGCTCATCGTCCTGGCCGGCTTTTTCGACCTGCTCGACGGCATGATGGCCCGCCTTACTGACACCGACAGTCCCTTTGGAGTCCAGCTCGATTCGTTGAGCGACGTCGTCTCCTTCGGGGTTGCACCGGCGTTCGTCGTGTATGCCTATGCCTTGTCGGCGTACCAACCGCTCGGGATCATCGTCGCTGCGCTGCCGGCCCTCTGTGGAAGCGTGCGGCTTGCCCGGTACAATACGAACGTGAGTGACGACGGGAAGGACGACTTCGAGGGCCTTCCCATTCCGGGGCAGGCCGTGGCAATTGTCGCCCTGATTCTGGCCGCCGAGAACTCACGCTGGGGCGGCTACCTCGCCCTCGATAGCTTTCAGGTCGTTCTGCCCATCGTCGTAGTGTTGTCCGGGCTGATGGTATCGAGCATCCGGTTTGACGCCATTCCCACGCCGACCCTGCGGTACATGCAAGGACATCCGAAAAAGACGGCGGCGTACGTACTCGCCGGGGTCCTCATCGTGGCCCTTCAAGAGATTGGGCTCGTGATTGTCCTGGCCGCGTATTTGGGGCATGGCATGGGGCGTTCGGTCTATCAGTTGATGAAAGCCCTCACGACGCCGGCGCCAGAGGAATACTTGGAGTCGTGAGCCCGTACTGAAGTCCCTTCCGATCCACAACCTTCTTTTGACTGATTATGTATAAGGCAACAATCTCCATCACCCTCCGCCCCTCCATCCTCGATCCAGAGGGAAAGACCGTACACCATGCCCTTACGAACCTTGGCTTTCACGACGTTGCGCAGGTGCGCATGGGAAAGCACGCCGAGGTCTGGATTGATGTGGAGGACGAGGAGACGGCCCGCGAAGTCGTCACCGACGCCTGCGAAAAGTTGCTGGCCAATCCGGTGACGGAAAACTTTGACATTGAGCTGGAGCCTGCTTCCGCTGAGGAGATTGAAGAGCAGGCAGCCTGACTCGAACCGATTGGGCCTGGAAGGGCCCTTTCAGGGTTCGTTCTTGAAAGTCGTCGACCCCGTAAAAGTAAAAGTCGTTATGATCCTGACCGCAACCGACAGTACCTTTGGAGCACCCGCTGAGCCGGAGGTCGAGCCGGTGACGCCGGAGGTCGAAGAGCTCGAAGAAGAGAAGGAGGGGAGTGGCACCGACGAGCCGTGGCACGTCATTCTGTTCAACGACGAAGTACACACTTTCGAAGAGGTGATTGGCCAGCTCATAAAAGCCACCGGCTGTAGTCGCGGAGAAGCCGAAGACCTTGCCTGGACGGTTCACAACGAAGGCCAGGCCGACGTCTACGAGGGGACCTTCGAAGAATGCTTTGAGGTGCAGAGCGTCCTCAAGGAGATCCAGCTCGTCACGGAAATCCGGGGATAATGTCTCTTCGAGGATCTTTGGCGGTTCTCTTGGGAGGGGCGCTTACACAGGTGTATCCCCCAAGTTGCGAGGGTCCAATCGTTCTGCTCCCCTGACGGCCGCCCGCTGACCGCTTCTATCGCTTGAAATGGGTGGTCTTACCCATTGAAACCGAACAGGTCACTCCTTGGAAGGGCTCTCAGCTCAGAATGAAGGGAACCCCTCTCTCCCTCTTCCCCTGACATCCCGATCGTCAAGTCTCACCCTGTGCGGCAGGAACGAATTGGCTCGGCGTCCCTGCTCTAGCTACGGGGAAGTCGTATTCCGGAGTTTAACTTCGGTAGTAGGGTTCTCCAATGGGTCATGCCTCCGGCCCCACATTAGGCCTTGCGAGGTTGGACGGGGGAGGAATCAGGGAGCCAGGACCAGTCCGGAAGCCGTGAGCGGATCTTGTTGGCGGCCAGATCGACGCTCACATACGCTGTGGGGATGAGGATGAGCGTAACCAGGGTCGACGCCAGCAGTCCGCCGATGACGACGCGGGCAAGGGCGGCTTGAATTTCTGCCCCCGCCCCTAAGCCGATTGCAAGGGGGATCAAGCCGAGGATGGTTGTAAGTGTCGTCATGAGGATCGGCCGCAGGCGAAGGCGACCGGCTTCCACGACTCCCTCGACGAGGGAAAGCCCACGGTCCCGGCGCATGATATTGATGTAGTCCACGAGCACGATGGCATTGTTTACGACGATGCCAATGAGCATCACGAGGCCCATCACGCTCTGTATGTTGACGGTCGTGTTCGTGAGGATGAGAGTAGGGAGCACGCCCAGGAGGACCAGCGGCACGCTGAACATGACGACGAAGGGATCGAGAAATCGCTCGAACTGACCGGCCATCACCATATAGATGAGCACCAGGGCCATGATGATGGCGATTGCGAAGTCCCGCTGGGCCTGTTGTTGCTCTCGATATTCGCCCCCGAAGGTGACTGAAAATCCTTCCGGCAGCGAGATGTCCGAGATTTTCTGGCGAATCTGTTCGACGGCCGCACTCAGAGTGACCCCACTCTCGAGGGTGGCCGAAATGTACGTGACCCGCTGGCCATTGACACGTTGAATTTCAGTCGGGCCGCGCCCTCGATTCATTTCGATCAGGGAGGAGAGAGGGATCGTCTCGCCACTCGGAGCCTGGATGGACACGTTGGAGAGGTCCGAGACGGAGAGTCGATCCTCAGGGCGGAGGCGAACGGTGATGGGAAACTGCTCGCCTCGATCCCGGAATACGGCCGCGCGGCTGCCTCCTACGTTTGTCTGAACGGCCTGGGCCACCTCGCGGATCGACAGGCCGAGCCGGGAAATCTTATCGCGCTGAAATCGGATGTTCTCTTCCGGACGCCCTTCTCGTTGGCCGATGCGCACGCCGGACACTCCAGGGACCGTTTGCATGCGACTCCTTATCCGTTCGGCAATCGAGCGGGCCTCTTCCAAATTGTACCCACGAAGTTCGAGCTGAAGGTCCTCGGAGCTGTTCCCCGAGCTAAAGATCCGGCGCAGCATCCAGAGCCCCGACTGAGCCTGCACGCGAATGTCTGCGCCAGGGATTTCTCCCTGGACGTTTTCGCGGATGCGGTCGGCCAAAGCAGATGGATCAACGGAGCGCTCGTCGGCAGATTTGAGAGAGAGCTCTACCTCAGCCCCGCCCCAGCTCATTCCTTTGGAATAGTTTTCGACCTCCTCCATCGGGACAACCGGACGGACGAGGTTATCGAGCTCGTCGAGATATTCAGTGACGACGGCAATGTTGGTCCCCTGCGCCATTTCCATATCGATGTCAATTTGGTCGGCGTCGGTCTGCGGGGCAAGCTCGACGTCAATCAACGGCCAGAGGGCGACGGCTCCAATGAGAAGCACAGCGGTGACGCCAAAGACGAGAAGGCGATGCTGCAAGGCCTTGCGCAGCAAGTCGGCATACCGGTTTTCCATTCGGAGGAAGAACCGCTGAAACGCCGACTTCTTCTCCCAGTTGGGTTGCGTCTTGGCTGTTTTCGCAGCTGAAGCAGTCTGTGCGTCCTCGTCGGATGGTTTCTGGTCCGGAGCCGTTCCGGCCTCGATCGTTAGGAAGCGGCTGGCCAACATAGGAACCAGCGTCAACGCCACGAGCAGGGAGCAGACCAGGGCAAAGACGACGACGAGGGCCAGCGACTGGAACAGCGAGGCACTCAACGTCTGGGCAAAGACGATGGGGAGGAAGATCACTGAGGTAGTAAGAGTAGAAGCCACGATGGCCCCGGCCACCTCTTGTGTTCCGATGTCAGCCGCTTCCTTGAGCCCTCGGCCCTGTTCTTCACGTTGTCGAATGATGTTTTCCAAGACGACGATCGCGTTGTCGACAATGAGACCAACCCCCAGGGCGAGGCCCCCAAATGTCATCTGGTTAAGGGTCAGGTCATTGAAGTACAGCAGGGCAAAGGTCGCGATGATGGAAATGGGGATCGCCAGAGCGATGATGAAGGTGGTCGATCCGTTGCGGAGGAAGAGATAGAGCACCAGAATGGCCAGCAGCGATCCCCAAATGGCCGAGGACTGGACATTGTCAATGGACCTCGAGATGAATTCGCTCTGATCACTGACCACCGTCAGGTCGAGATCGGACCGTTCTTGGTTAATGCGGTCGACCTCGGCGCGGATCTCTTCGGCCACGCTGACGGTGTTGGCACCGCT
>CAYXAD010000157.1:0-8027 GCA_964462965.1 uncultured Salinivenus sp. | reverse complement strand
CCTCCGCTCGCGACCCGTCCGAACGGGTTCTGCGTCATCCGAACGGCCCCTCTCCGCGGGCCTCGCGGGCGTCCGAGGGATGGCGTCCGCGCGACACGGGGCCGGGGCCCCCGAATCGCGGCGATCCCAGGAACGGTCGTTCGGAGTCCGCCTGCAGGAGGTCGCTGCTCCCCGAATGGTCGGTCTGGGCGTAGGTGTTCTACAACGTCCAAGCCGGGGACCGGGAAAACAGTGGAGGGAGCTCTCGACGACTGCGTGGGGGCACTCCCTACAAGTCTGTGGTCGGCCTCTCCGCAAGCATTCGTCTCGAGGCCTACGGCTGGAGCCCCTTGTCCAGCCCCCCACCGAGGCAGTGGCAGATGGATTCTCCGTTCACCCGGAAGACGTAGCAGGGACGTACGTACACATGTTGCTTCTCCTGGGGGCGCCTCTGTCTCCGCGAGTTCTGCTTTTCGTCACTGTCTGATCCCCTTTCTCCGTCCGAATGGAAGTCGTCCTGGTCATCCTCGCCGCTACCGTCGTTCTGATCGTCACAGAAGTCGTCCGCATCGACGTGGTGGCGATTCTGGCCATGCTGGCACTGGTCTGGACCGGAAGCCTTACGCCCGAGCAGGCCCGCTCCGGGTTTTCGAGCAACGCCGTCCTGGCCATCATCGGGGTCATGATCATGAGTCAGGGCATGTACAAGTCGGGCATCACCGAGCAGATTGCCACGTTCATCCTGCGGATCGCCGGGAAAGGGAAGCGGCGCATCCTCTCGACCGTCTCCGTCACCGTGGGCCTCATGTCCGGCGTGATGCAAAACATTGGGGCGGCCGCCCTCTTCTTGCCGGTCATGACGGGCATCTCCAAGCGCGAAAAGATTCCGATCTCCAGCCTGCTGATGCCCATGGGCTTCGCCGCGCTCCTGGGCGGCACCCTCACCATGGTGGGGACCAGCTCCCTCATCGTCCTCAATGACCTGCTGAGGGCCCAGGGCCTCGCCCCCTTCGGCCTCTTCAGCGTCCTGCCGATCGGCGTCGTCCTGCTGAGTGCGGGCATCGCGTATTTCTTCATCCTGGGGCCCTACGTGCTTCCCTCCCGCTCCGAAACGTTCGAGAAGGCCTCCTCTGGCAAAAAGCTGCTCAACGTCTGGGGGCTGTCCGACACCATCTTTACGTTTCAGATTCGGCCGGAGAGTCCTCTGATTGGCAAGTCGGTGGTAGAATCCGAGGTGGGCTCCCGATATAACGTCAACCTTCTGAAGCTCTACGACGCCTGGGGCAACGACCACGACACGTGGGAAGACATCCGGTTCCAGAATGGACAGCGGATCGTCGTCCAGGGCCGCAAGGAGGACATCCGCCGTCTCGCAGACGACTACGCCCTCAAGTTGAAGCAAGAGGCAGAAAAAAGCACCACAAACACCCGTGATGGATACCTGGAGGTGGTAATTCCCGCCCGCTCGCAGCTGGTGGGAAAGACCATCCGGGACCTCGGGCTCCGGGAGAAGCACAACACTCAGGTCGTGCTCTTTTTCAGCGAGAGCGAAGTGATCGAGGAAAACGTGGCGGATCGTCCGATCCGGGCGGGGGATACGTTGGTTCTCCGGGGAAAGTGGGAGAACCTGCAGTTCTTTGCCGAGAGTGAGGACTACATCACCGTCACTCCCCTCGAGGATCAACCCCGTGACACCGGCAAATCGGGGCTTGCGGTCGGCAGTTTTGTCGGGGCCATCGTGCTGGTGCTCGCCTTCGATTTCTCGATCTCGATGGGCTTTCTGACGGGGGCCGTCGCCATGATCCTGGGTGGGATTCTGACGATCGAAGAAGCCTACCGGGCCGTCGAGTGGAAAGTGATCTTCCTCATCGCGGGCCTCATCCCGATTGGCCTGGCCATGGAGGTGTCGGGCGCAGCGACCTTTCTCGCCGAACACCTCGTCGCGATGATTCAGGGCGTTCCCGCCTTCCTGGTCTTGTTTGCGCTGGGCCTGCTGATGACGGTGTTTTCCCTGCTCATGTCCAACGTCGCTGCCACCGTCCTCATGGTGCCCCTCGTGCTGGAACTGACTGGGCTCAGCGGCCTCACGGCGCAGGTGCTGGTGCTGCAGGTGGGCCTGTGCGCCGCCAACTCGTTCGTCCTTCCCACCCATCACGTCAATGCCCTCTTGATGACCCCGGGCGGATACCGGGTGAATGACTACCTCAAAGCGGGCAGCCTTCTTTCCCTTCTCTTCGTCACGCTCTGTACCACGATGCTCTACTTCTTCTACCTGTAAGGGCCCACAGCGCGAGACTCCCGAGCCGCCTCAATACGGCCTTCCGGTCGCCGGATGGAAGGAGGCGAGAAAGCCGCTCTCCAATCGTTTTGCGTCCTCGCCCGTTCCCCTCATAAAAAACGCCTGCGACGGGAAGACCGCCGCAGGCGTAACTGTTTTCGGGATGTACGTGCTCAGATTCAGTTACTGAGCCGGACTCCAGAAGGGTCTTTGAGAATCCTTCTCAAACGAGTTCGTCACAACTTCAGGCGTGCCACTTCCATCCGCACTGACCTTATAAATTTCGAGGCCAGTCCCCTCAAACGCGACGGACTGAAAAGCAATCTCCGAGCCGTCCGGCGACCAGGTGGGCCATCGATCCTTGTTGTCGTTCGAGGCGTCCTTCCCAGTCACCTGCGTGATGTCTCCAGACTCGACCTCGAGGGTGTATATGTGGTCCCAGCTGCCCCCTCGATCGCTACTAAACGCGACCTCTGAGCCATCCGGCGACCAGCGAGGCTGCCGATTGTCGGACTGGTCGTCCGTCAGCCGCTGGAGATCGTCTCCATTGGAATCCACGGTGTAGAGGTCGTAGTCTCCGTCTCGATTGCTGGCAAACACGATCCGCGATCCATCCGGAGACCAGCTAGGCTCAACATCGACCTCAGGGTCATCAGTGAGACGGGACTTTCCACTGCCGTCCACGTTGATGACGTAAATGTCATCGTTGTTGTTGGACGCATCACCGTACACGAGCTTCTCGCCGTCAGGGGACCAGTCCATATACCCGTAGTAGATGGACAGGGTCGTGACCTCACGGACGTCGCTTCCGTCGGCATTCATGACGAAGAGATCGACGTTTTCGCCGACAGAATTATTGTTGCGGGAGCTGAGAAAGGCAATCTCGGTTCCATCCGGAGACACGATCGGATGAGCATCGAAGGTCCCGTTATCAGTCAGTCGCTCGGAATTCGAGCCATCGGGATCGACAACGACAATCTCTTGATTCTCGTCCAGATATGTATCGAAAGCAATTTGATTGACGAGCGCGGGCCCACAGCTCACCTCAAACGTGGTCGAGGTCGTCTGGTCCGCCGTGATGTTCACAGTGCGCGGGTTGTCGCCCTCTACGGAGCAGGCGTCCCCGAGATCTGACAACTCGGCCTGATAACTTCCTTCACTCACGCCCAACACCTCGGTGGTGTCGTCCGCGCCGATCGACTCGGTCGTTCCATCTACAGTGACCGTGTATCCGTCACTGTCCCCCGTCGTGGACGTGACGACCTCCAGGGTACCGGTTGGCTCCGACTCGGCGTTCGGCGACGAATCACAAGAGACAAAAAGCAGTGCGGCAATTAGGAAGATAGCGGTTTGTACGGGTCGGTACATACTACGGTGTACTTCTAATTTGAGACAACTCGTGAAGGTGAAACGTCCCACCTGTGCTAGAGAAAAGAGGCCAGCCAATTAGGCGGTACGCTCCCTCTTTCTCCATTTCCTTGTCACGAGATCTCCGACCGAAACCGGACACGACCGAACCGCTAGACCACGTTCTTCCTTCGAGCTTTCCCGATGATTAACAGGACCTGCGTCCCCTGCACGTGAGGGGCCCTGCTCCGATTTCGGAGATCGACAGGCGAGCCAGACAACCTCCTTGCGTGACTTTCACGACCGACAGGCGTCCACACCGCACCAGGAGACACCCGACGCGGCGTTCAATCAGCCGAGGGCAGACGGCAACCCACCGACAGTCCGAAGGGCACGTTTCGCGGGCGGGTTCCCCCTTCCCACATGGGTCCGGGAGCATCCCTTTGGGAGACAGCCCCGGGATGCTCCTTTCTCATTGCCGACGGGGGATGCGGCTTGGGAAGCATCTATGGGCTGCCCCAATGAGCCCGAAGAGCTGCAACAGTGCTCCCCTTGATCCGACTGTCCCACGAATCGGAACCATTGGCGGTGGGTGACAGAAAGCGGGCTGCTCACACGTACCTTCGACGAGTCTCCAGGTCCGTCCCGCTTTCCCGATGGAGCTCCAACACTGGAACGGAGGCCAGATCTCCCCTTCGGTCACGAGCTCCATGCTCGTTCCGGCCGACGAATCCCCTACTCGGCCGAGGCCGTCGTCTCGGCAACGTCTTCAGGAAGGAGCGACTTTTGGTTGGGCTTGACGACAAAGACCGGTTTCGGGGACCGACGCAGCACCCGCTCCGTCACACTTCCCATCAGCACACGTTCGAAACCCGTCCGGCCGTGGGTCGCGAGCACCACCAGGTCGACCTCGTTCTTCTCGATGTAGTCGAGAATGCCGGTGGCCGGCGGTCCCACAGCGGCCTCCACCATCACGTGCTCAAATCCAATCTCCTCCCGGGCCAGGTCCGCGAGTTGCGCCTCGACCCGCTCGACGACCTCTTGCGTCGGAAATTCGACCGGATCGACGCCGTAGACGTTCGGATAGATCGGCTCCTCGACCACGTGTATCAGGTCGATCTCCGCCCCGTAGGTCTGCGCAATCTCCCTCGCGTGCCGAACGGCCGTCTCGGTGGCGTCGGAAAAATCGACGGGGACGAGCACGCGACGCACGGCCTGCCGCGGGGCGACGTCGGCCCCTTGCCGGACGGTCAGCGCCGGACAGGGGGCCTTGCGCACGACCTCTTCGGTCACGCTGCCGAACAGCATCCGGTCGGCCCCGCGGCGCCCGTGGGTGCCCATTACCACGAGATCGACGGTCTCCTCCGTCGCGTAGCTCAGAATCGTTTCGGCCGGCACGGCCGACTCGATCTGCCGCTGCGTAATCGAAAGGCCTTCCAGGTCGGGCCAGCCAGTTCCCCCTTTCGACGCCTGTCCGAGCCACGCTTCAAGCCGCTCGGTGGGCACGGGAAAGTTCTCTCGGGTCGTCTCGTAGTCGTGCCGATGGCGGCCGGTCACGTTCAAGATGTGAAGCTCGGCGTCGTGCCAGTCCGCCAGCGAGGCGGCCTGCGGGAAGGCCTGCTCGGCCCCCTCGGAAAAGTCGGTCGGAAAGAGAATCCGATGGATGTTGAGCATAATGGGGCCTCAGAACTGAATGGTGGATCTGATTCATTCAGGGAGCGACTCGGAAGACAGCTTTCGCGATGACCGCAGACGACGGACCGCCTCACGGTGTGATTTCGTGGTCTGCGTTCCGGCCCGAAACCGTCCGGGGCCTGCCGGTCACTGTCTCAATGCACACAGCAGAAGGGGGGCAGCCGAGCGACACAGGCACTCCGTCCGTCGACGCGGTCCAAAGCCAGCTGATGTTTGCAGAAAAACGGGACCCGTTTCGGTTGAAACCTCGGAAGGTGCCGGCACGACGTCTATAGGAGAATCCCTGGCATTGCTGTAGTGAATTCAATCATGTCCGCTCATCCTGCACCGGGGCCGCCCCGCCTTCCGCCGATCGCAGGCCCCCACTGTATCGCCCGCCTGCCGATCTTGCGGTGCTCGACTGGAAAATGACTCCGTGGCGCCCCCGTTCAAAGCGACGGCCGCTGCAGCTCGAGAAAGACAACGCGTCACTCATCACTCGTGACCCGTCAACACCCACTGACGCAGGGTGGAGAGAACGGCGTCAGTCGGAACGGGTCAGGGGGCCGCGATCGACCCTGGGGAATGAGTCCCTTCCCGATACCGATCGAACCAGGCCAGCACGTGATCGACCTTCGTGATCAGCTGGCTGGGGCGGTAAGCAATTCCGTGGGACGCGCCGGGCACCTCGACGTAGGCCGTTTCGACGTCCCGCAGCTTGAGGCCGTGGTAGAACTGCTTGGCCTCCCAGGGGGGCGTGCGCAGGTCCTCGTCCCCCACGATCAGCATCGTGGGCGTCTCCACCTCGCCGACGAGTGAAATCGGAGAGACGTTCCAGTACTCCATCGGGTTCTCCCAGGGCCGGCCGGGATACCGGTATTCGTGGTAGCCGTAGTAATTGTCGGCCGCCAGCGTCTTACTGATCCAGTTGATCACCGGCTTCTGCGACACCGCGGCCTGAAAGCGGTCGGTCTTGCCCACAATCCAGGCAGTCGACGTCCCCCCCGCACTACCGCCGGTGACGTACAGGCTGTCCTCGGACACAGTGCCCTCCTCGATCAGCAGGTCGACCCCGTCCATAATGTCCTGGTACTCCCCGCCCGAAAAGTCATTGTAGAGGAGGTTGCCAAACTCCTCCCCGTAGCTGGTGCTGCCGCGGGCGTTGGGATAAAACACGACGTAGCCGGCCGCCGCATACAGCTGCACCTCAGGCGAAAACCGATCTCCGTAGCTGCTGATCGGCCCCCCGTGGATCTCGACCAAAAGCGGATAGGAGCGGTCCGGGTCGTAGTTGGGCGGTTTTACGATCCAGCCCTGCAGGTCTCGACCGTCCTTCGACGAGGTGTACCAGACCTCTTCCACCTCCCCGAGATTTCGCCGATCCAGCAGGTCTCCGTTGAGATCGGTGATCTGTTCGGCCTCCTCTTGCCCTCGTTCCGTGACGGCCAGCTCGGCCGGATGCGCAGGCGTCGTCTGATTCACGGCAATGCGTCCATTGTTCGACACCGAAAAGTCCCCGCCGCCGTAGGGCCGCCCGATCGTGGTTCCGCCCAGGTCCTCCGCGACGACCGTGGTGGATCCGGACAGATCGGTGTGGCCGAGCTTCGTATTGCCCTCGTCCTCGTACTGGAGGTACAGCCCCTCGCCGTCCTCGTCCCAGGCAAGATCGTCGATGGAGCGCTCCAGACCGGTCTCAACTTCGGTCACATTGGACCCGTCGACGTTCATCGTGTAGAGCCGGGTGATCTGGTAGGTCTGCACCTCGTCGTCGTACCCGAGATAGGCGATCGTTTCCCCATCGGGCGAGAGACGGGGGCTGTAGTCGGGACCGAAGCGGTCGGTGAGGGGCGTGATCTCTCCCCCCTCGACCGGCACCGAGTACAGCTCGGAGTTGCGCCGCTCGTGCTCCCAGTTCTCGTGACGGTTGGCCGAAAAGATGAGCCGCTCGCCGTCGGGCGTCCAGACGGGACGGCTGGAGTGGTTGTAGTCGCCCGACGTCACCTGTCGCGCCGCACCGCCCTCGGCCGACACAACGAACAGGTGGTCGAAGCCGTAGTCCAGGACCCCCACCCCGTTCTGCTCGTGATTCAGTCGCGTCTCCACACGCGGCGGATCGGCCCACTCGGCCCCTTCCGGCTTGTCCGGCGGCGTCACGAGCTGCGGCTCCGACGCCGGGACGTGCATGGAGAAGGCAATGGATTCGCCGTCCGGGGACCAGGACAGGTCACTCGGCGAGTTCTCCAGCTGCGTAATGCGCGTCGTCCGGTCCTCCTCCACCCAGTGGACGTAAATTTCGGACCCATTCTCGTCGTCAGAGCTCGTAAAGGCAATCTTCGACCCGTCCGGCGACCAGCGAGCACTGGACTCGTCCCCCTCCCGATTGGTGAGCTTGACGTGTCCCGATCCATCCGCCCCGATCCTCCAGAGCTGGGACGTCCGGCGATCCTGCATGACGTCCATGCCCCCCCGCTCATATACAATCACGTCTCCTTCCGGTGAAATCTTTGGACTGTCTACCCATTCGAGGTCGAACACGTCCATGCGGGAAAAGGGCTCGTCCTGTGCGTGGGCCAGGGACGTCCCGGCAAGAAGGAAGAGGAGAAGAACAACGGTGCGGCGGGCCATGATCACGAACATATTGTGGGACAAACAAAGACGGCGGGAGGGAACGTCCCTTTGCCAGTACCAAAGACGGACACAGTACTCCTAGTATCAATGAGCGGCCTGTAAAAGTCCCACCTGAACGATC
>CAYXAD010000156.1:7845-8093 GCA_964462965.1 uncultured Salinivenus sp. | reverse complement strand
GGACGTGGGTCATCCACACGTCCTCGAAATCCCGTTCGTCTTCGGGAATGTGCTGAGAGAGGGATTGGTATCGAAGTTTTCCTGATGAATTGGGATGGAGGTAGCCGAAGTCACCCTCTGACCCAACAAAGACGAGGCTATCTACAGCCAGTGAGCGAGCGGCCTTACTCCTGGGAGTCGGAATGTGACGCCACCGTTCCCCGTCGAATTGCAGGATGCCGTCGCTGTTGGCGACATACGTCAGCCCG
>CAYXAD010000156.1:0-7835 GCA_964462965.1 uncultured Salinivenus sp. | reverse complement strand
CGCGCTGGTGTGCTCGGAAGTGGAATAAGCTGCCACCGCTCGCCGTCGAACTGGAGAATCCCGTTACTATTGGCGACGTACGTCAGCCCGCGATCGTCCTGGGCCACGGCCCAGTTTTGGGGATCGTGGCCATACTCGCTGGGGGCATAGTGTTTGCTCGGAAATGGGTGCCCGCGCTCGTCTGCGGTTTCGGCCCCTTGCTGAACGGACGTCGGCTGACTAATGGCCGGAAGAGGACCCAGAGACAGGACCCCGACCGAGCAAAAAAGTGCGAGGATGGCAAACCACAGACGAGTCATTGTGACCGACTCCTTTGAGTAAAGGTTACATTTGGAGTGTTGAACGAGTTACTGCACTCCTGTACATTTGGCTGCATCTTCATCACTACTCCATATCAATACATTTAACCTATGAAACGGTTTCGCTCTTCTACCCTCGGATCCGCACTCGTTTTCTCTCTCATTGCTGGCTTGATTGTGCTCGGGGGATGCACCGCCGACACGCTCACGGGCCCGACCCCTGAAGACGAGGAGGTGACAGTTCAGCAGGCGCCTCAAGATCAAACTGACCAATCAACGGACGACGGAAGTACTGAGGACGGAGATGGAAATAATCAGTCTTCTGAAGATTGATCGGCCCTCCGGGTTGCTTTTCGACTATTGTCACTGGTGATATTATTGCCATGACAGATTCACCAACCGTAAAGGCCGTCGTCTCGACCCTCCTCACACTTGCCATCCTGTTCTGTATAGGAGTCGTAGGCCACGCGATCGGTCAGAATTCGTCGACCGTTCCAACCTCGGAGGAAGACTCCTACGTGCAGGCCGATGAGGCCGGGGACGTAACTCCACACAATTACCCGGCGGCGTCCGGCTCCCTCGAAGAGGAGTCCTCTGATCGGCAATGAGGAGGAGCGATCAAGGCATCTCTTCTCTAGAACGCTCTTCCATCAATGCGTCCGATCGGTGCGAACCGGTCGGGCGCTTTTTTGTTGGGGGATCATTCAGCGGCCGGGTTGTGTGCTCCGTCACAGAAGGTCACGAGAAGCACTGCGGGAGCAGCTCACAGTCGGTAGTTGGACCGGTGACCCGCCCCGCTCGAGGCAAGCCTGCTCGACCGCTCGCTCTGGCGGGGCATGCAGCGACGGGCCGATGGGACGGCAGAAGCCGGCGTGCTACGTGGAGATCCAAGCGAGCCGTTCGGCCACACCCAAGTATCACTCTCCTACTCCGGGGAGGTTGAATGTAAGAAGGATCTTCACCACGAATTCGATACTACCTGCCCGGGAGACGCCCGCTCACGTCCCTGTTCCTGAGAATCACCATCCAAGTGGTGCAAATAGACCCTGACTCGGCTCCCTTCAGCCCCCATTGGCATCAGGAGATTCCGGTTTGAAGTTGGGCCATCAAGGCTTCACGACGTCCTCGGCTTACCGCCAGTTTCTTCCCCGACTTGAGCCGGACGGCGTAGTCTCCCCCAGAGCGGTGCAGGACTGTCTCTATGAGATCGAGCCGCACAATCGTCGACCGATGGATGCGCGCAAAGTCCGAGGGGGAAAGACGATCTTCCAGGACATGCATCCGTTCGCGCAGCAGGTAGGTGTCCTCTTCCGTGTGGACCTTGACGTACGCATCCTGGGCTGTGATGTATTGAATCTCCTCGACCGGAATGACGCGGACTTTGCCGGGAAGATCAATTGTTAGTCGTTCCAGATAGGGAGAGCTCCCGGAGGGACTTCCATCCGTGACTGGAGATTCTCTGGTCTTACCGTCAGATGTCGAAGAGGAGGGTAAGTTGGAGGACGAGCCAGAAGGGGCGTCGAGGAGGCGTCGAAACCGCTCGGCCACGGCTTCGGCCTCGTGAAGAGAACGCATGTCAAGGCCGCGTTGGAAGGCCTCCTCGAAGCGCTCGTCCTCGAAGGGCTTGAGCAAATAGTCGAGGGCCGCGTACTCAAACGCCTGCATGGCGTATTCGTCGTAGGCGGTGACGAAGATCGTCGGCGGCATGTTGGAAGGGCCGATCGTCTCAATCACCTCAAGGCCCGTGCATCCCGGCATCTGCACGTCGAGAAAGAGCAGGTCATATGAGGAAGTGCGGAGGGCTTCGACCGCATCGTTGCCAGAATTTGCACTGTCGACGTCCCCGACGTCCTCGCGGGGGGAGAGAAGCTCGAGGAGCCGTTCGCGAGCGTAGCGCTCGTCGTCTACGACAAGGACCGAAAGAGGAGAGTCAGACATGACAAAAGAAAGGGCTTGAAAGGGAGGTTTACTCGGCAACAACTCCTGTAGCGCGTAGGTTGCGCTTCGAGTCGCGGGTGCGGAAGGGAAGGCGAATCGTGACCTGTAGGCCTCCGCCTTCGGATTCATCGAAGCGGAGGGAAGCGGCATCTTCATAGAGGCCTTCGAGGCGCTCGGCGATGTTTCTAAGACCATGTCCGTCTTCGATGCCGTCTACATCGGACACCAATCCGTCCTCGGGGATAGGTGCATCCTTGGAAAGTCCTCCACCGTTGTCGGCCACTTTCAGAACCAGTTCCTCGCCTTCGCGCCTCGCTTCGACGTGTAGACGTCCGATCTCGTCGGTGCCCTCAAAGCCGTGCTTGACTGCATTTTCGACGAGGGGTTGCAAGACCAGTGTGGGCACGAGGGCCTCTCGGGCTGCCGGGTCGATGTCCTTGGTGACGTCGAGCCGCTCGCCGAGGCGCAGCTTCTGGATGTCGAGGTAGCTGTCAAGAACATCTAATTCCTTCTTCAAGGGAATCTCTTGCTGGTCTGAGGTCGAGAGGACGTAGCGCATGAGGTTGCTGAGCCGGGCTGTAGCTGTTCGAATCCCTTCGGGGTCGCGGCCGGCCATTGTCGAAATGGTATGAAGCGTGTTGTGAAAAAAGTGGGGGTTAATTTGCATTCGCAACGACTTGAGGCGGGCGGCCATCAGCTGGCTCTGGAGCCGCTCGGCCTCCCGTTGGAGCCGTCGGACGTGCTCCTGGTGTGCCCAGGAGCGGAGGTATCGATACCGGCCCAGACCGACGACCAGCAACAAGAGATAGGGGCCGAGTAAATTCAAAAACCGAAGCTCTAAGAAGATCTCGATCGGCTGGAAGACCGGGGGGTCGGACGGGTCGGTCGGGGGGAGGAGGGTTATCAGCATCATATTGATGCCGTAGTACCCCAGATAAATGGCGAACATAGCGCTTGCTGCGAGGAGCACGTGTCCCCCGACCACCACTCCCCATCCGAGGGAGCGGGGCCGCAGCCGCACACAGGCCCAAAACAGGGGAAGGGTGACCAGGCCCCAGAGAACAGTGTTCAGCACGTTCCGTCCTGCGGACCGAACCATTTCCGCCTGCGTGGTGGGCGAGCAACACGGCGAATAGAGGTTGCCCAAGAAGGAGATCAGCCCCAGCAGAACACAGACTCCTCCAACGATTCCAAGTTCGGCCCAGGTAAATCCGCCGTATGGAAATTCTGGCTCTTCCACCTCCGTCGAGGCGGCCGATTCGTCTCCGCGACCGTTGCCCGGAGACGGGGGGCTCGGGACACCCTCGGTGGCGCCGCTCGGTGAGGAGGAGGGAGAAGCAGTTGGGGGCATTGTGCGAGACGAATCTAATAGAGAGACGGAGAAAATCATCGAGGAGGCGAACGGACTCAACGCCCGTTCGCCTCCTCGGTTCGGTCTGGATTCTATCTCTGTTTCAGGAAGGGGGAGTCACCCGCCGCCCATTCCAAGGCCGCCTCCTCCGGACGACTGCTGCTGGCTCTTCTTCCGGTTGCTTTCTCCGAACTGGTAGGAGAAGGAGAGCGAAAGGGATCTCCCGGTCCAGTCTCGGATGAGCCGCTCGTGAATGCCGTCCACGCGTTTTTGTAATCCCATCTCTGACGTGTCGAACGGATCCCGGACGCGCAGCCCGAGGGTGCCCTTCTCGTCCCAGAAGGTCTTTTCAAGAGACGCGCTGGTGCGAAAGCGTCCGTCCATTCGGCCGAGGCCGCTCTCCATCGGGGATCGGTAAAACTGAGACAGCTGCAGGCGAAGGCTCGGCTGAATCGTCCACGTAGTGCTGGCCCGTCCCATGACGGATACGGCCTCGCGGCGCACTTCTTCGCCCAGGGAGCCTCCCTGTATGATTTGGTGCGAGAGGTTGCCGCTCACATTTGCCTTCAGGAAGCTTCCGAGTTGCAGGGAGGAGGTGAGCTCAGTGCCGTACGACGTGTTTCCATCGTAGTTGTCGAAGGTGCGAATCGTCACGCTGTCGGATTGGACCGTCGCCCACTCGATGGCACTGTCCGTGTGCTGGGCATAGGGGCTAAGCGTGATCGTGGCGGGGCCCACCTTCTGCATGAGGGTCAGCTCGGTCTTGTGGATGTTCTCCGGATCGAGGTCGGGATTTCCGACGAAGCGTACGTACGGATCGGGCGACGTATTGAAGGCACTGAGCTGCCCCAAATGCGGCCGATCAATGCGTTTGCTGTAGCTCAGGCTCACCCGGCGCCCCGAGCCCATCTGGTAGGTGGCGCTGGCACTCGGAAAGAGGTCGAGGTACTGGGTCTTGTCGGCCTCCTCGTCCCTCGGATCGACCGACACCTGCGTGTGCTCGACTCGCACGCCAACCTCAGCGTCCAGGGACCCGAAGGTACGCTGGAGGGTACCGTAGCCGGCGTGAACGTGCTCCCGATAGGTGAGCGCGTCGGCACGATCGGGCTCATTCGGGAAGCGTCCGGTTTCCTCGTTGACGCTGGCCACCTCGTAGTGCTGGTCCATCTGACGTGTGGCCCCTTTGTATCCAGTTTCGACGGTCCAGGCTCCCAGAGGGAGCGTGTAGTCGAGCTTGAGGGAGGCATCGTGTTCCTCTTCCGTGTTTTCCTCCTGCTCTCGAGGCGAAGCAGACGGGATCTCTTCCTCTCGAATCCAGTCTCGCCGATCACTTCTCTGATACCGCAGGTCTGCGGAGAACTCGTGGTTCTCCGCTTCGAACTCGCGGGTGAGTGAAAGCCGCTCGTCGAGGTGCACGGAGCGATATCGGTTCTCTGCCTCGAGAGTGTCCGGCGACCCTGCACCGTTGCGAAGGGCAGTCATGCTCTGGCTCTGCTCGCTGCCCCAGATGTTTCCGGTAGAGATCAGGGACAGGGTCGCCTTCGGAGTGAGGGCGTAGTCGACCTGGGCGTTGAAGCTGTGTCCGTCGCGGGCCAACTGCCGGGAGGTCGACTGATCGAGAAAAGGAGGAACCGGCGTGTTCGCCCTACGGCGACGCAGTTCTTGGAAGATTTCTCTTTCGTGCTGGAAGTAGCTGTAAGAGCCGTAGAGCGTCCAGGGATCCTGCTGATAGCCGAGGTTGCCCGACCCGTTCAGCCGAGGGCTGGTTCCGCCGGAGATGGAGCCGCCTCCACTCCACCCCCGGTCTTCGGAGCGGTCAAGCACGATGTTTACGATCCCGGCCGTTCCCTCCGCGTCGTGCCGGGCGGAAGGGTTCGTATTGATCTCAACGCGCTTGACGTCGCTTGCAGACATCCCTTTCAGGTATTGCACCAGGGCCTTGCCTTGCATGGAAACCGGCTCGCCATTGATGTGAATCGAGACGCTTTGGTTGCCGCGCAGGCGCATCGCCCCGTCAAAGTCAATCCGGAGGGACGGCAGGTCCCTCAGCACGTCGACGACCGATTTGCTGGAGAGGGCGACCTGGCTCTTTTCGAAGTTGTAGACTTTTCTGCTCCCTTCTGTGGTCACAAAAGGCCGTTCGGCCGAGACGGTAGCTTCCTCCATCTGTGCAGTGGAACCGGAGAGCTGAAGAGCGTCGAGCGTAAGCGCAGGATCCGACGAGCTCAGTGTAACTCGGCGAGACGCGGGCGCGTGTCCCACGAAGCTGGCAACCACCGCATACGTCCCCATCGGCAAATCCTCGATTACGAATTTGCCAGCAGTGTCGGTGGTAGCTCCATCGACGAGAGTAGAGTCGGAGACCCGGCGAACGGCGACGTTGGCACCGGGAAGGGGCTCGCCTGTCTCCGCTGTTTGCACCTTCCCCTTTACGGTTCCGGAGGAGGTTTGTCCCAAAGCGGGAGACAGACTTGCGCCTACTATGAGGCATGTGAGAATAGCGAAAACGGGAAGGTGAATCCAATCCGGCATGAGTCGAGCAGTTGGCTTATGAGTAGAGAAAAATCCCGCGGCGCTCTTTCTTCGCGGGGCCGCAGGGGTCTGAATGCTCGCCCATGGGGATGGATTAGACGCAGAAAGTGAACTGCATCTAGCTGTAGCGAGATGCAAATCCCCCTCACGCTAGAGAGCTTCTCGCCTTCAGGGATGATTCGGTGAAGCGGCCTCGCTAATGGGGCAGCCAATGAGGGAAGAATCCTTCATCCTGCTCGTGAGGAGCAACCGCCTTCTAAGTAACTCAGGTTGCGACCTACGTGCTATTTTTGTCGAGACGCCGGTCGGCAGACTGCTGACCACGGAAACATGCACGTCACGGCGGTCAGTCGCGAAGTCCCGAACCCGTTCGGAGTCCGCGGTCGGCCGTCGATCAGGCAGAACGGTTGTACCTCGCAACAGGGGTTAAGTAGATCAACAAAAAACATTTGTTGAAGTAGTCCCCCCGACAGTAGTCAGGACACGTTCCGAGCGGACACCGACAACTGTACCTTAGAGTTGAGCGGGTCGGTGCAGGTCCTCGATTCCTATCGGGACGAGTTCTCGCCCACTGTTGGGGTGACTTCGTTTCACGTATTTTTGTGGACCTACAGAGAAAGTAGTGTATGCCGGATCTTCTGATGTGAGTGGCCAGCTACAGCCTGACTTAGGAATCCCCTCTTGCTCCTCCTTGGGGATCAGTTCTACCTGGAAGTTCAAATCAATTTGGTAGCAGGCCGTAATTTCCGATAATCTCTACGCCGGGATGTAGCACCGTTGGAGGGGGAGCACGGTCTCCCTCCGAGACGTTTTCCTAGGGAAAGACTCAGGTAGAAGCCTTTAGAGGGGCGTGCTTTTTGCAAAAATGCCTGGGGAGCACATATTCTTTTTAGCGCCTTCCGACCGCGGCATGTCACGTTTCTTATCGGCCTTTCTCAACTCTATTTCGCTTCCTCTTTTCTTTCTCCTGGGGGTTGGGTTCCTCGTCGTAGGGTGCGATATGGCCGGAAGCAACGATAACGATGTTCTTGTCTCGGGACGGGTCCTGAATGCTGCTACGATGAATCCGGTAGAAGAAGCGGTCGTGACTATCCGCTACAGCGAAGATAGCGAAGAGGAAGAAATTACAGCTGTTACTGACTCACTGGGGTATTTCTCCACGTCGCTTGATGTAAGTAATTCTGTAGATGTGTCGATTACGGCATCTAAAAGCGGCGCCTCGGCCCAGACGACCGAACGTATCTCTGCCGATCTAGATGAGGTAGGTGACATTCGTTTAGAGCTTGCCTTAGGAGAAGGCGAAGAAGGCGAGCCGGGGAAGCCCACAAACATCACCCTATCCGGTCAGTCCACCGATGTAATTCGCGTGCAGGAGAGTGGTGGAGAGGAAGTCGCGAGCCTTACTTTTGAAGTGGTCGACTCGACAGGGGCTCCCATTGGCATCGACCAGGCCGTCGACGTCAGCTTCCGATTCGGAAAACAACCTGGTGATGCAACGCTCACTCCCGAGACAGTAACGACCAATGGAGGAGGCACGGCCACCGTCAACGTGGCCAGTGGAAAGACAGCCGGGGTTGTCCAAGTGATAGCCGAAACAGAAAAGGCGGATGGTACACCCATTCGTTCTAAGCCAGTAAGTCTAACGATCCACGGCGGCCTGCCCAACAAGTGTCATTTCACCGTAACGGCAGAGCAGTCAAACTTTGCAGGCCTGA
>CAYXAD010000155.1:1837-8114 GCA_964462965.1 uncultured Salinivenus sp. | reverse complement strand
CCGGCCAAAATGACTGTTCTGAGAAGCGAGGCGGGACGATTTGCTTTGTGTAACGTTTTTTATACGTTTCGTTACTACCGATGACACCTGAGGCGCTAACCACATTTTGGCCCTTTGCCCATGCGGTGGGACTGTCACTCGTGGGGGTGCTGGCCCTGGCCCCCCTCGTGATTCGTCTGGCCCAGCGCATGGACTGGTTGGCCTATCCCCGGCAGGACCGATGGCACGGGCGACCGACGGCCCTCATGGGGGGGATCGCGATCTACGTCGCTGCGACCCTTGCCGTGAGCCCTCTTCTGGTGGTGTCCAAGCTGTGGGCGGTGTGGGGAGGCGCCACGTTGATGTTCGTCGTGGGACTCGTCGACGACCTCGCACGGATTCGCCCCTCGGCCAAGCTGGCGGCGCAGGTCGTGGCCACGGGCCTCCTGTTATATGCCGGGTACGCCTTTGCTCCGCACTGGCCCCTCTGGTTGTCGCTTCCCCTGACCCTGCTCTGGGTCGTCGGCATCACCAATGCCCTCAACCTGCTCGACAACATGGACGGCCTCGCGGCCGGGGTGGCCGGAATTGCTGCACTCGTTCTCAGTGCGTTTTCCGCACTTGCCGGAGGAGAGGCAGCGGTGGGGCTCGGCGGCGCCCTGGTGGGGGCCTCGTTCGGATTCCTGGCCTTTAACTTCAAGCCGGCCCGCATCTTTATGGGCGACTGTGGAAGCCTCTTTCTGGGCTTTGTCGTCTCGGCGCTGGCCCTGTCCATCCAACAGCAGGTCGGGGACGTGAGCCAGCTGGCGGTGGCCTTCGTGTCCCTCGCCGTCCTGGCTGTGCCCATCCTCGACACGACGCTCGTCACCTTTATGCGGAAGCTGTCGGGCCGCTCGGTGGCGGACGGAGGGCGCGACCACACCTCCCATCGGCTCGTCTTTCTGGGCTTGTCTGAGAAGCACGCCGTGCTCGCGCTCTACGGGCTCTCTCTCTTCTCGGGGGCGCTCGCGCTCGCTCTTCTCTTCGTCGACGTGAAGCTCTTCTACGCCCTCTCTGTCTTTGTGGGAGCGGCGCTGGGGGTTGTTGGGGTCCACCTGGCGCGGGCCAGTGTGTATCGGCAGGAAGGAGGGGGAGACGGGGCGCCGACTGTGTCGACGCATCCCCTTCGGGTGTTTCACTCGGCGTTCGGTCCCCGCTGGAAAGCGGTCGTGGGACTCCTGGTGGACGTGCTCCTGGTGGGCGCGGCCTACGTGCTGGCGCACTATCTTCGGTTTGAGTCGGGGCTTACGGCGGTACAGGAAGAGCAGCTGTTGAAGGCCCTTCCGCTCGTCGTGGCGGCCAAAGTGGTTGTGTTTTACGCCATGGGGCTCTATCGGGGCATCTGGCGGCACGCCGGAACGCCGGAGCTCGTCCGTCTGGTGGGGGCAACGGCCCTGGCGGTCGGGGCTACGGCGGTGGTGGGAATCTCGCTTCACGGGACGGCTGCTGTATCGGTGGCCGTGCTGTGCATCGACTGGATGACCGTCACCCTCGCCGTCGGAGGCGTTCGCTTTGGATTTCGGGGACTTCGTCAGTATCTTGCATCCCATCGGGAGCGCGGCCGGCGGGCGCTTCTGTATGGGGCCGGCGACGCCGGTGTGCTCCTCCTTCGGGAACTGCGTCGCAATCCGGGGCTTGGCTACACGCCCGTTGCCTTTATCGACGACGATCCGCTGAAGCAGGGACAGTCGGTGCAGGGGCTTCCCGTCGCCGGCACGGGGGAGCAGATCGTCTCCGTGTGCCGGGAGCACGACGTAGACGAGGTCCTCGTGACGACCCGTACCCTGCCGGCCTCCCGACGGGAGGAGCTGGACCGCCGATGCCAAGAGGCCGGGATCCCCTGTAAGGTGTTCGACGTGACGTTCGAGCCTCTTCACTCCGAGCCCGAGTCGGTGTCTGTGTCCGAGGACATTGAAGTGACGATTCGCTGAGAACGGCCTGAGCTTGGGGGGAAAGATAGTCACGACATGCGTCGTGTCCTCTTGCAATCAGAATTTCCCGTTGCTGCTCTCTTCCATCCACGGTCTGCACTCTAACCTCGATCCAGAGTCAATCCACCGACCAGGGAGCTTCCTTTAGAGAAAGGATAGGTTCACTGCAACCCTGGAGCGACGAACAAGGTCGGTTCTGACGTTTAAGAGGAGCGTACATCTTCTGTATATACGACCGAATTGCAAGGAGAAGTCGTTCTGTTTCCCTGACGGCGACCGCGGTCAGCCGTCCGCCGTCTCGAGAAAAAATGCACGGTGGTCGCAACTTCCGGGACGTAACACGACACGTGCGGAGAGGGAATCGGGAATGATTTTTGGGCGTTTCCTTCCTTGATCTCCTGAACTCATCTCCTCCATGCATCTCTGATGGATACTGATACCCCTTCTTTCGACGATTCTCTTGCCACGAACGGTACCTCAAACGGGACGCCCCAGGCGCTGAAGACGGAGCAGTCTGCTGCGGCGCGTCAGCTCATCCGTCGTCTCGAGACCGGAACCGCTACCATCGGGGTCGTCGGTCTCGGATACGTGGGCCTGCCGCTGGCGGTCGAGTACGCGCAGCAGGCATTCGACACGATCGGAATCGACGTCGACGAGGAGCGCGTCCGCTCGCTGAATGCGGGGCACAACTACATCGACGACCTGGAGGACGCCGAGGTCCGTCGGCTCGTGGAGGAGGACCAGTCGCTCCACGGGGCGTCTACGTTCGACTCCTCCGCCGAGGTCGACGTCTTCTTTATTTGTGTGCCGACGCCCGTCACCGATACGAACGAGCCGGACACGACCTACATCGAGTCGGCCGTTGAGGCGATTGCTCAGCACCTGCGGCCCGGCCAGCTGATCGTCCTCAAAAGTACCACCTATCCGGATACCACCGAGGGCGTCGTCCAACCGATTCTGGAAGCGGCCGCTCGAGAGCAGGACCTTCAGCTCGGCCGCGACTATTTTCTCGCCCACAGCCCCGAACGCATTGACCCCGGCAACGAGGAGTTTACCACGGCCAACACGCCCGTGGTGGTGGGAGGCGTGACCGAGACGTGCACGCAGGTGGCCACGGCGGCCCTCGAACAAATCATTGCGACGGTGCACGCCGTGTCGTCTCCGAAGGTGGCCGAGATGGAGAAGCTGCTCGAAAACATCTTCCGGTCGGTCAACATCGCGCTGGTCAATGAGCTGGCTCAGCTCTGCGACCGGATTGGCGACTTGTCCATGTGGGAGGTGGTCCAGGCGGCCTCGACGAAGCCCTTCGGGTTTATGCCGTTTTATCCGGGGCCGGGGCTCGGGGGACACTGTATCCCCATCGATCCCCACTATCTCTCGTGGCTGGCGCGAAAATACGACTTCGAAACCAGCTTCATCACCCTTTCGGCCCGGATCAACGAGGGCATGCCCTTTTATGTGGTCGAATCCGTGGTCGAAGCCATCGCCCGAGAGCCGGTTCGGATGGGGGAGGCCGACGTGCTCGTGCTCGGGGTGGCCTTCAAACGCAACGTCGACGACACGCGCCACTCTCCGGCTGCCACGATCGTGAAGCTTCTCCGGGAAAAGGGGGTCGGCACCATTCGGTACCACGACCCCCACGTACCGGACTATGAGGTGGACGGGCCGAATGGAGAAGTCCAGTCTCTTCCGTCCGTCGATCTGACCCCGGAGGTGTTGCAGGCCCACGATGCCACGGTCATCGTCACGGATCACGACGCTTTTGACTCGCAGCTGATTGCGGAGCATGCGCCGACCATCATCGACACCCGCAACGCCCTGGAGGACATCGACGACCCGGCCCTCCGCGAGAAAATCACGCTGCTCGGGGGCGGGTGATCCTTCCGCCTTTGCTGTACGGAGGAATCAGAAGATCGGACGTGGGAAGGTCCGGCTCAACGTGCCGTTTCCCTGTGGTCAGGGGTCTATCTTCTCCCCTCTCGAGGAAGTCCACGTGGGCCTCCCCCCGAGTTACTTTGACGGTGACTGAGAGGCGGCCAACCTGCGGCGTATGGATGGGTTAGAACAAGTTGCTCGCGACATCCAAACGCGGCTGCGCGACACGGGGTAAGACGGGGCTGCTGAAGAGAGGGGAGCCCTGGAGCGTGTCGCATGCGTTTTCATCCGTGTCTCTTTTCCCAGTTAGCATTCCTCTATGCCTATTGCGGTTGTCTCGATCCTCTCCTTGCTCGTTCAGAGTAGCGCGGACTTCAACGTCGATGCCACGCTTGGCACCGGGCTCGAATGGATGACTGTCGGGTCCGTGGTCGTGCCGGCGCTGCTTCTCATTTTGCTCGTCTACCTAAGCCGGGGAGAGACAGTGTAGCGTTCTTAGATTCCCTCGACGATTTGTCGGAGAGTTGGATCCGATACTCATTTCGGAATCCTCTCCGGGGGAAGTAGAGCAGCTCAGAGGGATACCGAGCCCCGGGGGAAGGTGCACACCGACCCTGCATCGTTGGGATATGCAACCTAGCGTGCAGATTTTTTTCTGTCTGGAGATTCCTCGTTCAACCTCCGTTATCAGTAGGGACGTCCGGCCGGACGTCCCTACGCTCAATAGAGGAGCACAATGTCTGGCGGGATGAGGGTGCAAGTTCCACCGAAAAGGAGGTCGAGAGGAAGACCGGAACCCTGCTGGCGCCGTTACTTCGCTCCGGTGCTTCTCGATACATTTTCCTGTTTGGAAGGCTGAGGCTACCCTCCTCACGTCCCTATCGTCTGTGGCTCCGCCCTTTGTTTTTGAGAAGAGTTGATTAGAGAAAAAGGGCAGCAATAAAAAACACCCGTGCCTCGAATAGAGACACGGGTGTCGAAAACCGTGAGACGGCCGTCAGCTACGGTGCCGAGAAGCCGTTCGGGACCGGAAGCCTACACCTACTGACACTCGTTCTCGAGGTAGTGTTCGGCCCGCGCTCTGTAGTCACCGTAGGTGGCCTGCTGGAAGGTCTGGCACGCCTGGGCAGTCTGTCCGAGCTCCATCTGCGATTCGCCAATCACGAAGTAGTACCCGGCTGCGTCGCTGCGGCTTCCCTGGTGCATGTCGAGCCCTGACTGAGCAGCCTGAATGGCTTGCTGGAAGTCACCGCGTTCGTAAAGCGCTCGGGCCCGGTAGAACAGCGACTGAGCATTGGGGTCCACGTACTCGCGCATCTCGTCCAGCGCTTCAATAGCAGTATTGGCCTGCTGATTGCTCGGGTTCTGGGCATTCAACGCCTCAGACGCGCGGGCGAGGAACTCGTCGCGAATCCGCTCGGTGGCCAGCCCCGCGGTGCGGGTGTCGCCGGTTTCATTGCCAATCTCGATGGCTCGCTGGAGCGACTCAAACGCTTTCTCGGTTTGGTCCTGGTTGATGAGGGCGAGCCCGAGCCCGTAATGCATGTAGGCGTCAGAGTCGGTATACTCGATGCCTTTATTGAAGTGGACTTCCGCCTGCTCGTAGTTTTCGTTTTCGAGAGCAGCGTTTCCCCACTTCTTCGAAATGGGCACCAAAAACTTCTCTTGAATCTGCCGAGCGGCACTTTCCTGCTCGAGCTCTTGAGCCAGTTCGAGGGCCTGCTCGAACTGAGTGTACGCCTCTTCGCGATTGTCAGCCTGAGCCGCCTGGCGACCCGCATTATACGATTTCTTCAGTTGCTCCATCTTTTGCTGCCTCTCCTCGTCCCCACCATTCTGGGCAAGAGTGGGGGAGGGAGCCAGGCTGAGGCAGAGAAGGCCGGCGAAGGCCACTGCAACCCAGCGGTTTGCTACGTGTCGCATGAAAGTTTGGAGGTTCACAGTCATAGGTCTAAAGCGCTGTACTCTAGGGATGGAAAGTCGGACAACCATCCGCCGATCCTTCTTACGTAGGGCCAGTGCCCGTTCATGGTTCCATAATCACGGAGACGACGAGGGCACGGACGTCGATAGAAGATCGACGGGATGTTGGTTGTGGTCGTTCAATGGTCTACGTGCAGAATTTCAGTTCGAAAGGGACGGTGATGCAACAGTTAGAGACAGCGAGGACTGCACTCCTCAAGGGAGCCTCATCAAGTCGCACTGCCGTTTCCCGTCCGAGCAACTCTTTGTATCGATCCTTTTAATCATGGCATTGAGTGAGGACTCCGTCAAAGTAATACTTACTTCAAATCATATTCATGCAGTCGGAGGCGATGCACAAAATATATAATTCGTTCATCTCAATGTTAAAAGGGACTTCTTGGAGGGAAGAATAACTTACTTTGAAGTTACCCTTCCCCTTCATTTCTGTTCACCTTTTCTTGAACTTCCTCGCGATACTCTTCACTCGC
>CAYXAD010000155.1:0-1827 GCA_964462965.1 uncultured Salinivenus sp. | reverse complement strand
CGGTCACGATCCCTGTCTTTCTTGAACCCTCTCACGATACTCTTCACTCGCAAAGATGGCAATTTCGACCCGTCGGTTGAGTTGCCGGCCCTCAGCGGTTTCGTTGGTGGCGACCGGCTCGGACTCTCCCTTCCCGGTAATCGTCAGCCGATTTGAGCGAATTCCTTGTTCACGGAGGTACTCTCCCGCCGATTGGGCCCGCCGTTCGGAGAGCCGCTGATTGTAACTCTCAGCTCCCACGGAGTCAGTGTGGCCGACAACGAGAATGTTCGCCTGCTCGAATTCATTCATGCTCGTTGCAAATTCGCTCAAGTCACGCTTGGCATTGGAACGAAGGGCGGCCGAATCAAAGTCGAACAGCAGGCCGCTATCGAAGGTTACGACGATGCCTTCTCCGACACGTTCTACCTCCGCATTTTCGAGTTCTTCGTCGAGCTCTTGGGCCTTCCGATCCATGCGTTGGCCGATAATTGCTCCCGCCGTTCCGCCAATGACGGCGCCGAGAACCGCTCCTTCGGCAGTTTCTCCGATCACCTTCCCCGCAGCAGCTCCGCCGGCCGCCCCGGCCCCCGCGCCGATGATTGCGCCTTGCTCGGTATTGCTCAGGCTACTACATCCACCGACGAGCAGTCCGGCGATCAAGAGCGTCGGAAGTAGCAAGCGAGAAACAGAGGTTCGTAGCATGGGATCGGAGTCCAATCGATTGCTTGGTATCGCTCTCAAGCGCTCACCTCAAAGAGATACAACGCCTATGCCGTGGTCTGAGGCTCCGGCCACGAGTCTCTAGATTGTGAAAAAAGATCCTCCCAGACGTTCATCGACCACCGCGTACGCGCACTAAATGCCCACAAACAGCACGTTGCGGCTCATTTGGAGTCTCTTCCACCGGAATGTGATAATTTTGTAACCCGAAAGGAGTGGGGGGAGGAGTCGCTGATGGGGAGAACACACGACACGACGGTGACTAGGATCGTGGACACCCGACGGGGGCCAGGGGGTTCGCCCCTCTTTCAGACCCCCCGGAGTGTGGGCGCTCCCGTTGCAGGCAGACCAAGAGTATACAGCTCTCGATCGTGCCTTCTTTCATCCAGACGGAGGGAACGTTCTTCCGGAAAGGTCCCTTTTGCTGTGATCTTAGAGATAGATGTCCGTGTTCGAATCGTTAATCTCTTGCAAACGGGCAAGGGACTTCAATGAGGAACTGGCATTCTCCCGTCGATCTCGTTATTGTAACGGGAGATCGCACATCGGCCAGTCCGGCACTTTTGTGGCGGTGTAAAAATGCTTGGCCTTTTCTGATTGGACGCTGACTGCAAATCATCCTTTCTCTCTATGAAACTGATCGTTCCCATGGCGGGGCGCGGCACGCGCGTCCGCCCGCATTCCCACGTTACGCCGAAGCCGCTTCTGTCTGTCAAGGGTCGAAGCATCGTCGAGCGCATTGTCGACACCTTTTCTCGCGTGCTCCCCGAGGTTCCCGACGAGGGGGTCTTTGTGCTGGGGCCCGATTTTGGAAGTGACATTCGGGAGCAGCTCACGCACATCTGTGAAGAGCGGGGCATGACGTCGCACTTTCCGGTGCAGGAAGAGGCGCTCGGCACGGCTCACGCTGTGGGGTGCGCCGAAGAGCATCTCGAAGGGGAAGGCGTCGTGGTTTTTGCCGATACGCTCTTTGAGCTCACCGAAGAAGTGGAGCTCGGAGAGGCGGATGTCGTCACCTTCGTTCGAGAGGTGGACGATCCGAGTCGGTTTGGCGTTGCCGTCCGTGACGGAGACGAGGTGACGGAGCTCGTCGAAAAGCCCGATGAACCCATCTCCAATGAGGCT
>CAYXAD010000154.1:0-8174 GCA_964462965.1 uncultured Salinivenus sp. | reverse complement strand
AGGTCTGGACGCGGGTCTTTCCCGACAAGCCGGTGACGAAAACCCCGGCCGAGACCCGGATGGGAAAGGGAAAGGGCGAACCGGAATACTACGTCGCTCCCATCCAGCCCGGGAATGTTCTCTTTGAGGTGGGCGGTGGCGTGTCGGAAGAGGTCGCTCGAGAGGCCTTGCGGCTGGGCAAGCACAAGCTTCCCGTGAAGACGAAGTTTGTGAGACGTCCAGGCTTTCAGGCCGAGTAGCATCCGACTGCACAATTTATTAGGGACTGTCGAATTTATACCCCGCCCTGACGATGGAAGCTGATCAGATTCGAAATCTTAGCGTCGAAGAGATTGAGACGCGTATCGATGAGGAAGAGGAGCAGCTGGAGGAGCTTCAGTTCCAGCACGCCATTCGTGGGCGGCTCGAGAATCCGATGCTGCTTCGCACGAAGCGCCGTCTCATTGCTCGCCTGAAGACGATCCTAAACGAAAAGCAGGCTGCCGAGGAGGCGGCCTAGTCTCTGCCTGCGATCCGGACGCCGGATCGGAGATGGAGAGGCACTTGAGCATCCTTCACTGACGAGAAATTTGCTGACTGGGTACCATGGAGCAGACCGACGAACAGACAGAACAAGCCGCCGATCGCAATTCACGCAAGGAGCGAATCGGGACGGTCGAGAGCGCCAAGATGGACAAGTCCATCACGGTTTCCGTGCGTCGCCAGATGAAGCATCCGATGTACGGGAAGTATCTGGAGCGCTCGTCCACCTTTATGGTTCACGACGAAGACAACGAGGCAGGGGAGGGAGACACGGTCCGGATCATGGAGACCCGACCGATCAGCAAGAACAAGCGGTGGCGCCTCGTGGAGATCCTCGAACGGGCCAAGTGACGTGTTCTGCGAGTGACGGATGTCGAATCGTCCTCCTCGCGGAGACGAAGGTTCGACGTTCGTAGGAGCTCGCGTTTTCGTCTATTCGGCATTCGAAACTCGTAACTTCGACATTGGAAGACAGCCATGATTCAGCAAGAAACACGACTTACGGTGGCCGACAACAGCGGGGCCAAGGAGGTTCAATGTATCCGCGTGCTCGGCAGTAGTGGACGCCGCTACGCCGGCATCGGCGATGAAATTGTCGTCTCCGTCAAGTCGGCGCTGCCCAGCGGTAATATGAACAAGGGGGACGTGAGCAAGGCCGTCGTCGTTCGCACGACAAAGGAGACGCGCCGGGAAGACGGTACGTACATCCGTTTCGACGAAAATGCTGCTGTGCTGGTGAATCCCCAGGACGAGCCGGTCGGGACGCGTGTCTTTGGGCCGGTCGCTCGCGAGGTGCGGAAGAAACAGTTTACGCGGATTGTCTCCCTGGCTCCAGAGGTGCTCTAGAGTTTGACGAAGGCGTTGCAGCGCCACCTCTAGAGCCCATTCAGGTGCCTTCTTAAATTACGAATGTCAAGTGCCATGCAGCAGAAGAAACTCCACATAAAAAAGGGCGATATGGTCATGTTGAACAAGACCATTACGTCCGCGAAATCTGCCGGTGAAGATCGAGAGGCCGGATATGTCGGGAAGGTCCTCAAGGTCTTTCCCGAGGAAGAGCGCGTCATCGTAGAAGGCGTGAACATTCGGGTCTTTCACGAGAAGCCCAGTCCTTCCAACCGAGAGGGCGGCCGCATCGAGCGCGAGGCGCCCATTCACGTGTCGAACGTGAACCCTGTGGATGGTGACGGCAATCCGACACGGATTGGCCGTAAGAAGGTGGAGGATCCGGATACTGGAAACTCCTACTGGGTGCGCTACGCGAAGACCACCGGCGAAGAGCTGGACGATTAATTGCCTTCGGGTCCTGCATGAAGCATTAGTGCAGGAGGAACCCCATCGGCGTACCATCAATTTTCAACGTCTGTGGCGCCCCGTCATTACTGAACGGTGCGTTCGTAGGCGGCCCGTTGCTTTTGAGTGCTACATCGAGTTCTGCATCCTGACCCATGGAACATACTCCCCGACTTCAAGAGCGGTATCAGGAAGAGGTTCGTGCCACGCTGGAAGAGCAGTTTGGGTACGAGAACCCCATGGAGATTCCGCATCTGGAAAAGATTTGCATCAACAAGGGAGTGGGAGAGGCTTCCGAAAACCAGAAGGCCCTGGACGATGCTGTAGAGGAGCTTCGGAAGATTACCGGACAGCATCCCTCGATCACCCGTGCCAAGAAGAGCATTGCCACCTTCGACATTCGGGAGGGGATGCCCATCGGAGCGAGTCTTACTCTTCGGGATGCCCGGATGTACGAATTCCTTGACCGTCTCATTACGCTCGCCCTTCCCAACATTCGGGACTTTGAGGGCGTGCCGGATCGGAGTTTCGACGGCCACGGAAACTACTCCCTGGGCATTGAGGAGCAAATCATCTTTCCCGAGATTGACGTCGACAATGTCGATCGGATCAGCGGGATGGACCTTACATTTGTGACCTCTGCAGAAACGGACGAAGAGGCCTATGTGCTGCTGAAGGGGTTGGGCATGCCGTTTGTCCGTCGGGGCGAGGAAGAGCCTGCGGAGTAGTCGCGCTTGGGTTCACGTGATTTAGTGTTTGACACTGGAATGATTCGAGTATTGACCTTATGGCCAAGAAAAGCTGGATTGCTCGCGAGGAGAAGCGCGAGGAGCTCTACGAGAAATACAAGGACAAACGTCGGCAGCTAAAAGAAGAGGGGAAGTGGACTGAGTTGCAGAAGCTTCCTCGTGATTCCAGCCCGGTTCGGCAAAACAATCGTTGCGCTTTGTGTGGCCGGACCCGCGGGTATCTCCGCAAGTTTGGCGTTTGCCGCATTTGCTTTCGAGAGCTTGCCCTGGAAGGCAAGATTCCAGGCATTCGTAAAGCAAGCTGGTAAATGCTGGCTGGCTCTGACCCTGGACCCGAGAAGGGGGGAGACCTGCCGTCTACGTCCCATCCTGAACCGACGACCTGACTTTTGAGATGAGTGGTGTTTCTGACCCAGTATCGGATTATTTGACTCACCTTCGGAATGGACTGGAGGCGGAGCATACCTACGTCGACATTCCCGCCTCGAAGCTGAAGCGGGCCATGACGCAGATCCTCCTCGAGAAAGGGTACATCAAGAACTACCTGAATATCGAGGACGGCAAGCAGGGGTTGCTTCGCGTGTATCTGAAGTATGACGAATACGAGGATCCAGTCATTCGAATGATGGAGCGCGTTTCCAAACCCGGCCGTCGGGAGTATGCCGACTCGGACAACCTCCCGGAGGTGAAGGACGGTCTCGGAATTGCGATTCTGTCGACCTCGCGAGGAGTCATGAGCGACAAGGAGGCTCGCCGATTCGGCGTAGGAGGCGAAGTGTTGGCCAAGGTCTTTTAGGAGACATACGACCAGGTCTTTTGGACCGGCCTTCATCTTTTTGCACGAGATAAATGGAATGAACCATGGCGCGAATAGGAAACAACCCAATCCCGCTCGGAGACGACGTCACCGTGTCGGTCGACGAGGAAAACGTTGTGACCGTTGAGGGGCCGAAGGGGACGCTGACCCAGCAGATTGATTCGGATATGACGGTCGAGACGGATGACGAGGAAGTCATCGTCCGCCGTCCGACTGATCAGAAGAAGCATCGGTCCATTCACGGGCTCAGTCGCTCCCTGATCGAGAACATGGTCGAAGGGGTTACAGAGGGATATCGGAAGGAGTTGAAGATCATCGGTGTCGGATACCGAGCGCAGATGACGAATGGAGCGCTCCGAATTGCCCTCGGGTACTCCCACCCGATTTTCTTCCTTCCGCCGAGTGAGCTGTCCGTGTCTGTTGACACCGATCGGGGCAGTGATGACATCATCATCGTAGAAGGCATCGACAAGAAACTCGTCGGTCAGGTGGCGGCCAAAATTCGAAGCCTGCGTCCTCCAGAGCCCTATAAGGGCAAGGGCGTCCGGTACGTAGACGAACACGTTCCGCTCAAGGCCGGAAAGACTGCAGCGCGGTAATCCGCCTGCTGGCACTAGGGGGAAGGGGCCTGACTCCGTCGAATACAGACGAATTCATATTTGTTATGGCAAAGGGAAAGAAATCAAAAGTCGACCGTCGAAAGCGGATACACGCGAGCATCCGGGAGACCCTCCTGGGCACTCGTGTGCAGCCGCGCCTGTCGGTGTACCGTTCCAACAAGTACATCTACGCACAGCTGATTGATGATCTGAACGGTCACACGCTGGCCTCGGCATCGAGCCTCGAAGATGACGTGGACGATGAAAGTCCAACGGCAGAAAGCCGGCGGGTCGGCGAGTTGATTGCCGAGCGCGCCCAGGAGGAAGGCATCGATAAGGTGGTCTTTGATCGGAGCGGGTATAAGTACCACGGACGCGTGGAGGCACTGGCGGAGGGAGCCCGAGAGGGAGGCCTCCAGTTTTAACGCACTGACCCTTTTCTGCTAGAACTGTAGCGCTTTACTCAAGCACGGAGCAAGCACGAGACATGGCGAATCGAAAAGAACGAAAACGCGTCAACGCGGAGAAACGACAGGAGAACTGGGTTGATCGACTTGTGTCGGTCAATCGTGTTTCGAAAGTGGTGAAGGGAGGCCGTCGCTTCTCGTTCAACACGGTGGTCGTCGTCGGTAACGAGGATGGCCTCGTAGGAAGTGGACTCGGCAAGGCCAATGAGGTGTCGAGTGCCATTTCGAAAGGAGCCGACGACGCGAAAAAGAATGTCATTCGCGTTCCTATTCGCGACGGGACGATTCCGCACAAGGTGGTTGGCAAGCAGGATGCCGGGAAGGTGCTCCTGAAGCCTGCAGCACCGGGGACCGGTGTGATTGCCGGGGGAGGCGTCCGGGCAGTCCTCGAGTGCGCTGGATACCGGAACGTGCTCACCAAGTCCATTGGAACCTCCAACCCGCACAACCAGGTGAAGGCGACGATTAATGCCCTTGCCAATATCGAGGATGCCCTCGAGGTCGCCCGTCGTCGAGGCATTCCGCTTGAAAAGGTCTTCAACGGGTAGGCCCGTCCCTCTTGGCATTGTTGCACAGACCGACTGAGCAGTTATGGCCAAGCTGAAGATCACGCAGGTGCGCAGCACCAACGAGAAATCGCAAGACCAGCGGCAGACCGTTCGGGCCCTGGGACTCCGACGTATTCGAGATACGGTTACCCATGATGATACGCCCCAGATTCGGGGCATGATTAAAAAGGTAAACCATCTGGTTGACGTCGAGGAAGTTGACGAGTAGCAGTGAGGGTTACCTGTTGGGGAGGATGTACTGGTGGAGAGAGAATCCACAGAGGGGGACGCGGACGAGTGAAACGCTTTTGCAAGCAACTGAATTGAGTTATGGATTTGAGCAACCTTAAACCGGCGGAGGGGGCAACCCAAGACCGTCAGCGTCTCGGACGTGGAGAAGGATCGGGGCGTGGAGCGCATAGCTCTACGCGTGGCACGAAGGGACAGAGCAGCCGCTCGGGCGCAAAGAACCGCCCGATCTGGTTCGAGGGCGGACAGATGCCTCTCTTTCGCCGCATTCCGAAGCACGGGTTTACCAATGCCCCTTTCCGTACGGAGTACAGCATTGCCAACGTAAAGCGCCTGCAGAAACTCGTCGACGAGGAGCGGATCGACGCAGATGAGCCGGTAACGCCGGCACTTCTCGAATCGGTGGGCGCTGTCCGAAGCGCCGATCGGGTGAAGATCCTGGGGGATGGCACGATAGATGCCTCGCTCGAAGTGACGGCTCACGCCTTTAGTTCTTCCGCTCGAGAGAAGATTGAAGAGGCAGGCGGATCGGTTACTGTAGTCGACGAGTAGGGGACGGCCGTTTGCGGAAATGGCTGTTGCCGCATGATTCATGCACTAAGTAAGGCGAACACATGGCTGGATTTGCCGAAAGCATTCGTAATATCTGGCAGGTCGATGAGTTGCGGAGGCGTATCCTGTATACGCTCTTGCTCCTCGTCGTTTACCGTTTGGGCACTCACGTGACCCTGCCCGGGGTAGACGCTGCTGCCCTGTCGGAAGCAGGAGGAGCCGCTCAGCAGGGGGGGCTCTTTGGATTCCTCGACATGTTCGTCGGGGGCGCTTTCCAGCAGGCCGGCATCTTTGCACTGGGCATTATGCCCTACATTACGGCCTCCATTATCATCCAGCTCATGGGCGCAGTGGTGCCCTATTTCCAGAAGCTGCAGCGAGAGGGGGAAGAGGGACGCCGTCGGATTACTCAGCTTACACGGTATGGGACCGTCGGCATCACGGCTCTCCAGTCGATCGGATACGCCATCAATCTGCAGTACGGAGCCACAGGGCAGGCCATTGTCATCAACTCGACCCTGTTTACCGTCACGACTGTCATCGTCCTGACCAGTGGGACGGCTTTTGTGATGTGGCTTGGGGAGCGGATCAGCGAAGATGGAATCGGGAATGGCATCTCGCTGGTCATTATGATTGGCATCATTGCCTTTCTCCCCAATGCCCTCTTTAACGAAATCGGGATGGTGGGCGACAACATCTTCATTCTGCTTCTCGAGATCGGGGTTTGGGTGCTCGTGACCGGAGGTGTCGTGCTGGTCTCGCAGGGCATGCGCCGGATTCCTGTGCAGTATGCGAAGCGCGTCGTGGGTCGGAAGGTATACGGGGGAACCACTCAGTATCTGCCTCTGCGCGTGAATGCGGCGGGTGTGATGCCGATTATCTTTGCGCAGTCGATCATGTTTATTCCCTCGACGATTGCGTCGTTCTTCCCAGACAGCCCGACGATGCAGCAAATTGGGGCCTGGTTCGGGGACATCAGCGGCATGGGGTACTCCATCCTGTTCTTCTTCGTGGTCGTCTTCTTTACCTACTTCTACACGGCCATCACTGTGAATCCGCAGGAGATGGCAGACACCATGAAGCGGCAGGGCGGCTTCATTCCCGGCATTCGTCCCGGAAAGCAGACCAGTGAGTTTATCGATACTATTCTCACCCGGATTACCCTGCCGGGCTCGATCTTTCTCGGCATCGTGGCCATCCTTCCCGCGTTTGCCATGCGAGCGGGCGTCTCGCAGGGCTTTGCAATGTTCTACGGCGGGACGAGCCTCCTCATTCTCGTGCAGGTTACCCTCGATACGCTCCAGCAGATCGAGAGTCACCTGCTCATGCGCCACTACGACGGCTTCATGAAGAGCGGCAAGATGCGAGGCCGAAAGATGTAATCGATTCAAACTCGACCGTCGCAGTCCGATGTGTCGAGGAGGGATAACTCATGCGGTGGCTCACTCGCCTTTGGAACCGAATTCGTGGAGGACCTATGGTCCACCTGAAAAGCCAACGCGAAATTGATCGTCTCCGCGAGAGTGCGGACCTCGTGGGACGCACGCTTGCGGAAGTGGCTCGCCACATTGAGGTCGGGGTCACTCTGGAGGAACTCGACGCGGTGGCGGAAGACTTCATCCGAACACATGGCGCAGAGCCTGCATTCAAAGGCTATGAAGTGGGAAACAAGGTCTTCCCAAATACGCTGTGCACGTCGGTAAACGACGTCGTCGTGCATGGCATTCCGGGAGAATATGCCCTCCAAGATGGCGACCTGCTTTCACTCGACTGTGGAGCAAAGTTGAATGGGTACTACGGAGACTGGGGATACACCTTTGCCGTCGGATCCATAGCTGAGGAGGACGCGGCGCTTTGCCGTACCACGTATGAGGCCTTGCACAAGGGAATCGAACAGGCCGTTGCCGGGCAGCGGATCGGCGATATTAGCCACGCCGTTCAGACGCACTGTGAGTCCCGAGGGTACGGCGTCGTCCGAGACCTCGTGGGACACGGCATCGGGCAGAGCCTTCACGAAGATCCCCAGATTCCGAACTTCGGTGATCCCGGAAAGGGCCGTCGGCTGAAGCCGGGCCTTACCGTTTGCATTGAGCCAATGATCAACCGAGGCACTGCCGAGGTGACGACGGACGCAGACGGATGGACGATTCGAGCGGCCGATGGTCTCCCCTCCGCTCATTACGAGCACATGGTCGTCGTTCGGGACGGCGAAGCCGAAGTGCTGTCAGACTTTGGATATATCGAAGACGTTGTTCAGCCACCGTACGAGATCGACGCTTTCACAGAAACATCTACTCGCTAATGGCAAAGGAAGAAGCCATCGAAAAGGACGGGGAGGTCATTGAGGCGCTTCCCAATGCTCAGTTTCGCGTTCGCCT
>CAYXAD010000153.1:0-8202 GCA_964462965.1 uncultured Salinivenus sp. | reverse complement strand
CCGCCTCCACCACCTGAACGTCCCCCGTCAGCTCGACGCCGTAAATGCGCTCTGGGGAGCGAAGAATTTCGAGCTCCGGAAGATCGCCGTAGGTGCTGCCGAGCTCAGAGGTATTGTAGAACCCCGTCGCGGTCGCACTTACGCGGGCAGTGCCCAGACGAAGACCTGTCTCGTAGCTGTTGACCGTCTTGGCTTCCGGACTGAGCTGCTCCACAGACGACGCCGCAGTGCCGCGCAGCACGCGACCCACGTCGCTCACCGAAAACCCCTGTTCGAACGAGGCAAACGCATCTACAGGCTCCGCGACCGTGACTACAGCCCCAGCATTGAAGACGGTGTTGTCGTAGGTGAGCGTACCGCCCTCCACTTCGTTCCTCGCGTCAGGAGTTCCGTCGCCATCGGTATCGATCTGGGGGAAGAGCGTCGTAAAGTCCTCCACCGCAAGCGAAAGCGCCTCGTAGCGAACGCCTCCGCGAAGTGTGATCCGGGTCCCAAGCGACAGCCGAAGCTGAGCAAAGGGGGCCGCACTCGTCTGGGTCATCGTGGGGACGAAGATCCGCCCGTCCTCCAGCGGCTGCGCCGTCTGATCGCGAAGGCCGTCGATCCCCCACAGAAGCTGGCTTCCGTCGGTCCCGAGTGGCGTCGTCGCATCGATCCGGGCGCCGATCTTGGTCGACTCGACGAAGCCCTGCCCCCCACCGTCCGGGTAAAAGTCGGCGTACCCAAAGCGGGTCTTGTAGTCCTGTACGTAGGCCTGAGCGGTTACCTCTCCCCCAAACAGGTCGGCGTGCTCGTAGCTCAGCTGGCCGACGAAATTTTGTGTGCCGGGATCCTTTCCCTGTGCCTCATCCAGAGGCACCGCCGCCGTGGGCGTTTCGCCGTAGGTGCCCGACTTACGACCATACTCCATCTCCTGCAGAAAGGAGTAGTAGCTCGCCGTCGCCGTCAGTTGCTGATCACGTCCGAGAGGCACGCCGGTCTTGCCGAGCAGACTGTACTCGCTGGCCCCGGCCAGACCGCCCTGCCCCCGCGGATCCTGGGCAATCAGGTTCCCCTTTCCGTCGTAAAACTGTCCCCACTGCTCGTAACTTCCGCTGGCGACGTACTCGACGCCGCTCTCGGACTGCCCGGCGACCGACTGATGGAGGCGTCCGGTAAAGCTTTCTCCGAGATCGGCGCCCGACGTGCGGACGCCCACTTCCGTAGACGCCTCGAAGCCCGGGGTGGGCTCCGTCGTGATGATGTTGATGGCCCCACCGGTGGCTCCGTAGCCGTAGAGTGCACTGGCTCCACGAACCACCTCGATGCGTTCGATGGCCTCCGGATTCACCGTTCGGAGGGACCGCGCAGCGTCGCGCAGGGGGGTGTTCTGTGGCACGCCGTCAATCATGATGAAGGGACTGCGGCCGCGGAGCGTCTGCCCGTAATTGCTGAGGGAGCCGCTGCCGGGGGCCAAGCCGGGCACCTCTGTGGCCAGCACATCTCCCAGATCGCTCGTGACGGCCCGCTGCGTCTTCAAGTTCTGTGGATCCAGTACCGAGACCGACGAGGCCACGCTGCCGAGCGTCTCTCGACTTCGGGAGGCACTCACGACGACCTCGCCCAACCCATACCGCTTCTTGGTTACCGTCAAGGAGACCTGCGGGCCGGAGTCCCCTTCCACGGACACCTCCTGAGAGGCGGCCGTGTACCCAATGGCGGAGGTCACCAGCCGGTACGTGCCCGGGGCAATGTCTTCGAGGACGAAGGAGCCGTCGGGGCGGGTGCTCGTCCCGGCCACCACGGCCTCCTCCTCCAGCGGCCTGAGTACGACATTCGCGCTGGGAACGGGCTGCCCTTGATCATCGGTTACGGTGCCGTGGACGTCGGTCGATTGCGCCTGGGCAGGCACAGTGGCCAGGCTGATGCAAAAAAGGACGAAGCAAACGGTCGGAAGGTAGCGATGGAACTGCATTGGGAGGCGTCGAAGAATGAGTGAGGGATATTCCTTTATCTAGACTGGTTTTAAATAAGGCTCGGTACCATCCTCCTCAACCCCCTCACGGATGATTCATAGAACTGCAGGAGGATCCACCCACCGGCCTCCCGGAATGGCCGTGCCTGAGAATGGAGTTGTTCCCTGGCAGCTGTGGACAAGCGGAGCCGCCGCCCCTTGTGCCCCTTTCTCTTTCCGCGTGGCCATTGACCTGTCGAGCCCCTGAACGTCATCGCCGGCCTGTCGGGCTACACTCCTCGCGCAAACGGCCGACCCCCAAGTCAATCCCACACGAAAGGCTTAATCGTCGGCGTCTTCGTCGTCCCCTTCCTCGTCGTCCTCTTCTAATTGGGCCTCTTCTACCTCTACGGTCGGAGACACGTCGGGCTCTTCATTCGTGTCCGGGTGTCGGTGGTCGGTCTTCCTCCGCACGTCGGGCCCCGAGCCCACCAGAGCGACGAACTGTTCCTCCGGCCCGAGCCGAACCTGTTTCACCTCCGAGATGACCTCCAGCGATCCGGTATCGCGCACGATGAACAACGGAACCACCACGAGGTCTTCGTACTGCTCCGTCAATTCCTTGTATGTGTACGATTCTTTCTGCTCATCCTGAGGAATTTCGTCGGCGAGGGTGAGCACTTTGACCTCCGCCCCACGACTGGCCTGCTCCTTGAGCGACTGGAAGCTGGTCGATTCTCCAAAGAGGGGGCGGCCCCGCAGATGTTTGGGCATGACGCCCTCCCCCCCGTGGCGACTGTCGGGCTGGGCGGCCAGGTGAAAGATGTCGGTCGTGTCGAACACATCCGAAAAGTGCAGGGCGACCAGCGACGCCACCTCGTCGTTGGGAATCGTAATCAACAAGCGACCAATGCTGCTGAGGTCGAGCTCCTCGACGATCGTTTCGGAGAGTGCATTGGCCTGCCGTGCGGGGAGCCCCTGTTCTTGGGCCTCCTGTACGTGCCAGGGATTGTTGTCAATCAGGTAGACGTCAAACCCGAGTTGCTGGACGGACCGAGCCACCTTCCGGACCCAGGATTCGGCCCCCACGAAGAGAAGGCCTTCCGGATTGGGATCTGCGAGTCCGAGCCACTGGGCCAGAGGCCCCAGAGTAAGCCCGTAGATGGCCACCGTGCCGACGATGACGGAAAACACGATGGGCACCATTCCCTCGACCTGCTGCGGAAAGACCGGCTCGAGCCGATAGGCAAAAAGAGAGGCGACCGCGGCTGCCACCACGCCACGAGGGCCCAGCCACGACAAAAAGGTGCGCTCCTCCCATTCGAGGCGGGTCCCGAGCGAGGAGATGAGCACAGCGAGCGGACGCACCAGCACGACCAGAATCGCCAGAAAGACGAGCACACGGACGTCGAGGTATTCCAGAGCTGACATCTCCAGCCGAGCACTCAACAGGACAAACAACGTCCCGAGGAGAAGCACCTGTAGATTCTCCTTAAACTCGATGATGCGCTGAACCGACACGTACGGCTGATTGGCGAGCGCAATGCCCATGAGCGTAGTGGTCAGCAGCCCCGACTCCTGCTGCATAACGTTCGAAATCACGAACGCGACGACCACAATCATGAGGGTGATCGAATTGCGGAGGAAGTCGGGGACAAGGTGCCGCCGAAGAATAAAAACCAGGAGGACCGTGGCCGCGACACTCACTCCCAAAGAGACAAAGATCTCGAGCCCAAGGCCGATGAGCACGTGTTCGGCGGCAGCACTGATCTCTGCCTCCACGTTCGTGGGCCGGTTGAGCAAGAGGATGGTCTCGAGGACGAGCACGGACAGAATTGCGCCGACCGGGTCGATGGTGATGCCCTCCCACTTGGCAATGGTCCCCACTCGTCCTTTCGGCCGGACGTGTCGAAGAAGGGGGGTAACGACCGTAGGGCCCGTGACGGTCAGTATCGCCCCAATGAGAATGGCGAGACTGATGTGGAACCCAAGAATATAATGCGCCGCAACCGTCCCAAGGGTCCAGGTAATGAGAACTCCGACCGTGATGAGCCGAGATACGGCCGATCCTACTTCCCTCAGGTCTGACAGGCGAAGACTCAGTCCCCCTTCAAAGAGGATGATGCCGACAGCGAGCGAGACAAAGGCAAAGAGCCAATCGCCTTGAAGGGCCTGTGGGTCCAAAAAGCCAAGCACAGGACCGGCCAGAAATCCAACCAGAAGGAGCAGCAGGATCGAGGGAAGCCGAAACCGCCAGGCTAGCCACTGCGCCCCTATGCCGAGTAGAATGACGGTCGTTATGTCGAGAAGAACGGTTTCAGGCACGCGTTCTCAGGGGCTTGACTGAACAGAAATGGACTGGCAGAACGGAAATCACCACTAGCGTCATAGGGACCTATCGACAGTCGGTTCACGTCTCCACTCGTTCTTCCAGCAAACAGGCCCCTGTGGGGCGCACCCCTTCCGGTCGGAGCTCCCTGCACCGACAGAACGACGCCCTGAGCCTTTCCCTTGGAATCACGACTTGAGCGGGTTCTTCACCAAGGATGGAATCGGGAGTCCTTTTGGTCGAAAACGGACGTCCAGGAATCAAAACTCCTATTTGCAGTTTTAGCGCAGCTCTTGTTTACTGATCGTAGAAATTGGTATTAATTACGGGTGGAGTGCGTGGACGGAACTTCCTTTACAATACGAAACACTACGACTCCCCATGTTCCCTTCGGCAGTCGGGGAATGAAGGCAAGCATTGCCCGGAAGTACTCAGTGGCTTTTGCCCTTTTCGATCTCGATGTGCCTACGAGAATCCGCATCGATCTCTCCCTCCACGGTTAAGCCCCCAAACCGTGAGTTGAGGGCTCCGAGCGCGAGCAGAGGACCCCCCGCACAATGCTCCTGTATCTGTACCCCATAGAACCAAAGGCAAAATCCCCTTTGAGTCTCTCTTCTAGCTGACAGTATAATTTTCGCTTCTGTACAATTCCATCACGTCGTGAATGAACGAAGCTCTGACCACCGCGATCACACCGAAGAGCCGTCGAACCAAAATCGGTACCGGCAGCTTTTTGAAGAGGCCCGAGAGGGAATTGCCATCTCTACTCCCGCTGGGAAGATCAAGGAAGTAAACCCGGCTGCCGTCAGCATTCTTGGCTACAGTCGCAAAGAGCTGAAGTCCATGAATGCCGCCGAGCTGTACGTCAACCCCGACGATCGAAAAGAAGCCGCCGAAACGCTCCACGAAAAAGGGACGCTTCTCGATTGGGAGCTCCAATTTCGCCGGGCGAGTGGCGAACGAATTACCTGTTCCGTCTCGGCGACCCTCCGTCGAGCCGGCACTGAAAACTCCCAAATGTATCACTGCTTTTTTCAGGACGTCACCGAGCAAAAACAAGCCGAGCAGGCGCTGGAAGAGACCGAGGAGCAGTTTCAATCGCTCTCTGATCATGCACTCGTCGGCATCGGACTTTTTCAGGATGGTGCCTGGGAGTACATCAATCCCGAGCTCGAAGAGATCACGGGCTATTCCTCCCAAGAAGTTCGTAGCACTACGCCGGAGCTGTTCGTGCATCCGGAGGATTGGCCCGAGGTCCGCGACACCCTCAAAAGGTGCCTCGAAGGAGAGATTCGGGAGGTACGCTACGAAGCGCGATTTCGAGCCAGATCGGGCGAAACGCGACACGTTCAGGTCTCCAGCAACTGTGTCACCTATCAGGGTGAGCCGGCGGTCATCAGTACCGTACAGGACCTGACCGACCAGCGGCGCCTGCAGCGAGAGATCCTTCAGGTTCAGGAGGAGGAACGTCGCCGTATGGGGCAGAATCTTCACGACGGAGTTGCTGCTCAGTTGACCGGTGTGACGATGAAGCTAAGCCTCCTGCAGTCAAAAAGTGAGGAGTCCTGTCCGGATCTTTCCCCGCGTATTGAGCGAGTCTTAGAGCTGGTCGAAGAAAGCAACGAAGACTTGCGGCGAATCTCTCGAGGCCTCAATCCAGTGGTTCTCCAGGACGCAGGCCTCCTCCCCGCCCTGGAACGCCTCGCCGACAATACGACCCACTGCTCATTTCGGACGGAGGACCTTTCCTCCCTTCGTACGCCCGTGGGTGAGGCTCTCTCTGGCAACGAGAAGACCCACCTGTATTGGATCGCCCAGGAAGCCGTCGCGAACGCCCGAAGACACGCGGACGCGGACGAAATCACCATTTGCCTGCGGGCGGAGGACCGAGGATTGATGCTGGAAGTCGAGGACGACGGGGACGGCTTCGAACTGTCAGAGATTGGCCCGGACGACACGACCCAAGACGAAATTCAGGAAGGCCTCGGCCTTCGAACCATGAGCTACCGCGCCGAGCTGTTGGGGGCCCAGCTTCACCTCGAGTCGAGCCCCGGAGACGGAACGCACGTGTCCTGCCACCTCCGTCACTGAGGCGTTTCGCTCTATGTCCACGCCCCGCTCTTCCCTCCCTCGGCCCTGCCTCCGTCACGAGTAAATGAGTGATTAGTCACGAGCTGACGAGTCATGAGGGGGTAGGGACTTCCTCTGTCCCTGCTCTACGCGACACTGCGTATCTCGACGGGGACGAGGCAAGAGCCAAGGTTTGGCCTCCGGCCTACACTCAAGATTTTCGTCGCGTGGAGCCCAGATGGTCGGTTGTGACGCCTGCGTGGGGCCCGAAACGTACATCAGCGAATTTCCCATCGAGAAAGGAGCCCCCCAAACCAAAAATGTGTTCCTGTCGACGCTGAATCAATCGAGGCTCAAGGCCAGCTCTCTTCCCACAGCTTTCTTTGAAGAAGTTCCGGCACAAACGCGGGTCCTATGTGTTATCGAGAGGGGTGAATGCCCGTCCCGCTCTATGGCTGTCAACATACATTCGTCATGTCGAAGAGAGGAGGTAATGAGCCGCCGTTTACCGACAAGGCCCTGGATGCAATCGGAGAATTGTTCTTCGTCTTCACTGGAGAGGGAGAAATTCTCCAGTGGAACCAGCGCGTCAACGAGGTCACCGGCTACACCGACGACGAGATTGCTGTGATGCATCCCGTCCAGTTCGTGGTGGAAGAAGACGTTGACGCCATCCGCCGCCACATGAAAAAGGTGCTTGAAACTGGACAGACCCGGTTCGAAGCGCGGTACCTGACGAAAGACGGCCGGGAGATTCCTTACGAGTTCACCGGCTCCCTCCTCGAGCACGGGGGCGAAAAGCTCATCTGTGGCACCGGGCGTGACATCACAGAGAAAAAGCGGACGGAGGTGGCCCTTCGGGAGTCGGAAGAACAGTACCGGCGCCTCTTTGAAGAGTCGAGAGACGCAGTGATTCTCACGACGCCCGACGGCGAAATTGTCGATGCCAACGAAGCGGCGGAGGCGCTCTACGGCTACTCGCGGAACGAGATGCTGAGCCTGGATGCGGCGGAGCTCTACGCCGATCCCGCGGAGCGCTCGCACCGGATCGTGCCCGCCCTCGAGGAAGCTTCCTCGTCCCTGATCCTGGAGGCGGAGATGCGTCACCGCGAGGGGCATACGTTCCTGGCCTCCGCCTCGGTGACGGTGCACAGGGATGAGCAGGGCCAACCGGAGATGATTCAGGCCCTCGTCCGCGACATCACCGAGCGGCGGCGCCTGCAGCAGGAGGTCTTGCGCGTCCAGGAACAGGAGCGACGGCGGTTGGGACAGGATCTGCACGACGGGATCGCCTCTCAACTGACCGGGGCGACGCTCAAGCTAAACCTCCTCGCGAGAAAGACCGACGACAAAGCGGTTGTCGAAGACGTCCAGGAAGTCCAGAAGATCATCGAAGAAAGTGCTGAGGAGGTCCGTCGGCTTTCCCACGGCCTCAACCCCGGCGGGCTCTCGGAAGGTGATCTTCCCGCAGCACTGCAAGGACTGGCCAGCAGCACAGAGGGGGTCCACTTCGAGGGCCTTCCCGAATTTGATACGCCGAATGGTCCAGGGACGGAGGCCGAACACCCCTCTTCTGCGTCAAGCGATGGTCCGCCGACTCATCTCTATCGCATCGCCCAAGAAGCTGTCGCCAACGCTCAGCGGCACGGCCACGCCCAACACATCGAGATTCGCCTCGGCTCTAAGGAGGGCCACCTCGTCCTCGAGGTAGAGGACGATGGAAAAGGCTTCGATCCAACAGAGATTGAAGACGAGGGCCTCGGTCTGCGCTCCATGCGACATCGGGCCGAGCTTCTTGGGGCCGAACTCGACGTCGATTCGGCTCCCGGTGAAGGCACCCTCATTCGGTGCCGCTTGTCGGCGTAAGACG
>CAYXAD010000152.1:3809-8261 GCA_964462965.1 uncultured Salinivenus sp. | reverse complement strand
TTCTCCGCTTCGGGGCCTAGCGGCCCCTCCGGTCGAAAGGACGACCTTCCACAAGAGGGGATTTGCGCGCACTTAGTATCCGGGATTTTGCTGCAGTCGCGGCTCTCCGTCTACGAAACTGATGTCGATCTGGGTTTGCGGAATGGGAAAGACGCCATTTTGAAAGGAGTCCCCAGTCTGCACATCATTTGTCTCGCTCCCTTGATACTCGAAGTATTCGTTCATGCGCGTTTCTGCACGATCCCATCGCACCAGATCGTAGAAGCGATGCCCCTCCATGGCCAGCTCGAGCTTCCGCTCGAAGTGGACCTTACGGAGCGGGGATACGCCGGAGGTGAACTCGGACATCGTGTACGTATCGATGTTGTAGTTGTCCGCCGGATTGGGGTACTCGTTCCAGTTGCTAATGTCACCGGAATCGCCTCCGAGGAACATGAACGTCGAGTTGCGATCGGTGCGGACCACCCAGTCGAATTGACTCGGATCGGTGCTCAGCATGTCGGCCTCATTGTCGACGACGGCGAGGGCGAAAGCCTCGTTCATGCTGTTGTTTACAAAGCCGTCGGAATTGGCCGCGCGCTCTCGAACGTCATTCACGTATTGCAGGGCCTGATCCACCGTACCATTGCTAGATTGGATCTCAGCCTCGGCCGCCATCAATTTCACGTCGGCAAACCGCATGGCCGGGTAGTCGACGCCCGTGCCCGGTGCCCAGGAGTTCGGATTGTTGGCGATGTCGGAGTTTCGTCGTCGCCAGACGTGCTTCTTCGCCGAATACGGTCCGGCATAGTTCGACGACGACCCTCGAATGTATCGTTTGCCCGGATGGGGGCCGTGGTCGTGAAACGGAACGCCGCGGCGGCCCACCGTCCAGTCGAGGCGGGGATCGAGACTTGCGTTCGTAGGCGGCGTGAACTGTTCCGTTGCGCCCATTCCCTGGTCGTTTTTCAGGACTGAGCCCATGTTGTTGAAAGCGGTCGTAAAGCCGTCGGGCTGCGGAAGTCCGTTGCCGTCCGTTTTGAAAGAGTTCACCAGGTCGTGGGAGGCCAGGAAGAAGCCGCAGCATCGGAAGGGGGACACCCCGTGTGGGTAATTCAGCTTCATTCCCGTCCAGGAGTTGGCAATTTCCCCGCTTCCGTCATCGCCGGTCATCTCCACGGAGAAGACAATCTCGGAGTTGTCCGTTCCCTGCGTGGCGGAGTTGAAGTTCGTCGAATACTCCTCCTCCAAGGCGTAAGGTACGCCAGAAGCCGTCACTCCGTTGTTAATGACGTTATCGAAGTGTTCTTTGGCGTCGTCCCATTCTTGCTGATAGGCATGGGCCTTGGCGAGGAAGGCCTCTGCAGCCCATTTATTGGCCCGGCCCTGATCCGGCATTTCGGCCGGCAGGTTGTTCATCGCGAACTCGAGGTCCTGCTCGATCTTGGGCCAAATGATCTCCTCCTCGATGCTATTCGGCTGGTTGAAGTTTTCGGTGGTGTCTGCGATCCAGGGAACGTTATCGAAGTTCTTCTTCAGATCGAAGTAGAAGTAGGCTCGTAGAAACCGAGCTTCTCCTTCGATTCGGCTCACCTCGGACTCAGGAATGTTCTCCTCGGCAGCCCGGAGGGTTTGAAGAACCCCATTGGCCCGAGAGACGCCTTCGAATCGATTCGACCACAGGCCGTCGAAGTAGGAGTTGGTCGGGGTCCAGGAATGCCGCTGGATGGGGTTGACTTCGATCTGGTCATTCGGGACGGATCCCTTTTGGGCCACGTCACTGGCGACGGCTCCGTACGGCCAGTGGCTTGGGTCTGACATCCAGGCATCTCCGCCTGCAATGCCGGCCGAAGCTCCACCGGTCGTCTCGGTGGCGCTCAGCGCGGAGTAGGCCCCGATAAGAAGAGTCTCAACCCCTTTCTGGTTTTCGATTACTTCCCCACTCAGTGATCCTTTCGGTTGCTCCTGCAGAAAGCCGTCGCAGGAAGAGAGTAGAAGCCCGACGGAGAGGGCAAGGAGTGCAACGCAGGTTGTCTTGAAATATGACATATTCATTGGTCCGATCTATGATCGTGTCGTTTTCATTTGGAGATGTGGGAGAAGAGGCGACCACTAGAAAGAGAGGTTGATACCCACCGTGAAGGTGCGGGGGGTCGGATACGTCCCTCCGTCGATGCCGAAGTTGGTGGACCCGGCACCTCCGGCGTTTTCTGCACTCTCGGTGGCGCCGACATCCGGATCGAGTCCACTGTAGCCGGTGATCGTGAAGAGATTCTCGGCCTGCGCGTACACCCGCAGGTTCTGAATCCCGGCCGGTCCGAGGAGCGACGCCGGCAGCGTATATCCGAGCTGAAGGTTCTGTACTCTCAGGAAGGAGCCATCCTCCACGAAGTAGGAGTTGGGAACGGCACCTGTGCTGAAGAAAAACTCGGTCTCCTGGATGGGTGCGGATGCGTCACGGTTGTTCTCGGTCCATGAATCGTAGAGCGCAGTCTCGCTCTTCGCTCCGTTAAAGCTCCCCCGGAAGTCCGTCCACCACTTCGTCTGATTCCAGATTTCCTTGCCCTGTTCGCCGTACAGCTGCATCGAGAGGTCGACGTTGCTGTACGTGAAGTTCAGGTTCAGACCATAGGAGAAGTCGGGATGGGGGCTGCCCAGATGAGTTCGGTCTTCCGTCGTAATTCGGCCGTCACCGTTTACGTCCTTGTAGCGGAAGCGACCGACACCGGCATCCTGCATATACGTGGAGTCCTCAGGGGCATACTGGCTGATGGTCTGCTGATTGGCGTTCTCGATTTCCTCTTCATTCTGCCAGAAGCCCTCGATTTCATATCCGTAGAAAGAGGAGATGGGATGACCGACCTCGTTGCGGATAATGGGGATTCCGAAGCGACGGTTGTCGAGGCTGAACTGCTCGACGCCCTCCGCAATTGACACGATTTCATTGTTGTACGTGGTGAGAGTCACTCGCCCACTAAACCCTGCCTCTTCAGAGAAATTCGTGGATCCTCGAAGCGAAAGATCGACGCCCCGGTTGCGCATGCTTGCGACATTCCGCTCGGGGGCTTCTCCGGCTCCTGAGGTGGCTGGCAGAGACGGATCGAACAGCAGATCCTCGATATTCTTCTGGTAGTAGTCGACCGTTCCCTCGAACTGACCGTCGAAGAGCGCAAAGTCGAGGCCAACGTTAATGTCCTCGTTGCGCTCCCACTGGGCGCTCGGATTACCAATTCGCACCTGCCGGAATCCCTGCTGGGCACTGTTGTGACTCCCGCTGATTGGGTAATATGCGTTCTGCTGGGTGCCTCCGTACAGGGTGTAAGCATTGTTGGGGTCTACGTTAAGCTGATTTCCCATTACACCGTAGCCGCCTCGGATCTTGAGGTCGGTCAGCCACTCCACGTTCTGTAGTGCTGCAAGTTCAGACGCTCGCCATCCAGCAGTGGCAGACGGAAATGTCCCCCACTGATTCTCCAGGAACTTCGACGAGCCGTCCCGTCGAACCGTGAGGCTGAGGAGGTACGTGTTGTCGTAGTCGTAGTCCACGTTTCCAATGAAGGAAAGGAGCGAGTTCACGCTTCGATTTGAGGAGTTAACAGTCGGCGTGCCCGATCCCGTGGCTAGCTGGGTAAAGTCGGGATTAAAGCTGAAGTAGCCCTGCCGGGAGACCTGATCGAAGCGGCCGACATTATGGACGGCCTCGGCCGCAGCCATGGCCGACACATTGTGATGTTCGCCCACCGTAGACTCGTAGCTCAACTGATTGGACCAGGTCCAGCTTCGGTTGTTATAGACCTGCTCGTTGTAGGCATTGGTGGTGGTGTTTTCCGAGTTCTCGTACTGTGGATAGACGAAATACTGATAGTATCCCGAGCTAATGTCGGCGCCGAAGTTCGATCGGAAGTTGAAGTCCTGGAGGAAGTCGAGCTCCACAAACACATTTCCGAAGAGCCGCCGATCTTCCCCGTCATCGGTTCGGGCACGATATCGATAGGCCACCGGGTTTTCTGCGTTGCCGAGATCCGGAGCGATCGTACCCGCAAAGTTTCCCTGGATGTCGTGCACTGGAATGATGGTGTGCTGTCGGTACGACATCCCGATGGCCGTTCCCTCCGTCAGCGTTCCCGTCTGTGGGTTGTCGGTGACGGTAAACGAGAGATTTTCTCCGATCCGAAAATTGTCAGATATGTTAAATTCCGTATTGGCTCGGATCGAGTACCGCTCAAGGGAGGTGTTCATCACGGTCCCTCCCCGATTGGTGTACCCCACCGACGTATAGTAATTCCCAAGATCCCCGCCGCCACCGACACTCACGTCGTGCGACGTTTGCATGGCTGGATCGGTGATCTCGTCAAACCAGTTGGTTCCCTCCGGGTTGGACCGAATGTAGTAGTTGAAGGTACCGAGTGCGCCTGGATCCGTATATTCAGGATTCACGGAGTAGTCGTCGGTAGACGGATTGTTGGCTCGGGC
>CAYXAD010000152.1:0-3709 GCA_964462965.1 uncultured Salinivenus sp. | reverse complement strand
GCCATCCATTCGAGCTCGCCCTGCTCCTGCGGAGAGAGGGCATTCCAGACGTTGCCCGACTGTGGCACCTGATAGCCCATTCTGGCACTGTAGTTAACAGAGATGTCTTCGCCGCTTCCCTGATTGGTGGTGATGACAATGACCCCGTTCGAAGCACGGGCGCCGTACTGAGAGGCGGCCCCGGCATCCTTCAGCACCTGCAGGGACTCGATGTCCTGCGAGTTCAGGAAGGAGATGTCCTGCGTCGGGGTGCCGTCCACCACGAAGAGCGGCTGATTGTTGCCGAACGTGTTGAAGCCACGGATATTGATCTGTGGCTGGTCGCCGGGCTGTCCGGAAGTTTTGACCGATACTCCAGAGAGCTGTCCCTGGAGCTGTTCGGTCACCTGGGACGTGCTGAGCTGTTGCATGTCTTCGACGTCGGCGACGTCTACCGATCCTGTGAGGTCTGCGCGACGCTGCTGGCTGTATCCGACGACGACGACCTCCCCACCCGTAAGCGTCGCAGGTTGCAGGGTCACGTCGATGGTGCTGCGCCCATTGACGTCTATGGTGCGCGTTTCGTACCCGACGAAGGAGAAGCGGAGAGTTTCATTTTCAGTCGGCGCTGTCAGCTCGTACTCCCCGTCGCGGTCTGTGACCGTCCCGCGTTGGGTGCCGACCACCTGGATGTTCACCCCCGGAAGCGACTCCCCGTTCGTCGAGTCGATGACCGTCCCTGTAACGGTGTGTGTCTGCTGTGCCTGGGTACTCTCCAGAAAGGCAAAGCAACTCAGAGAAAAAACGAGAAGACCCCCAAGCGTGACCTGCCCTATACGCCCAGCAACGCTCCTATAAGAGAACTGAAGAGGTATCATTTCTGCATGCTGTCTGAGTGAAAATGACCAGCGTAAAGTGAAAAGGCTTCTGTATGAAACGAGCAGGGATTATGAAAACGTTTTAATCCTTCACAGGAAGTTAAAGTTGTAGAATTTGAAAAGTCAAGATTGCTTCGCCTCCGGTTAGTGTGAAGGTATAGTTAAGTTTTGTCGCTTCTGGGTAAACTGTTACAGAATAGTGAACGAAAGCCCCGTCCTCAATCTATTTGGCCGAATGGCCTGCTTTTGGTAATCATTCTTCTTCTGTCACGACGCTGCACAGTGCCCCGGTCATTGTGGGCTCGAGGAGGTTGATCGCGTCCTCTGTTCTGAATAGCCTATCTCCACAAGCAGATGTAGAAATGTTCCAGACGGAGGATCGAGCGCAGGGAGTTCTGTCGTCCGAGAACGGGACGTTCTTCCACCGTGTCCCCTGATCCTTTTCGTGTGGCCGGAGGGGCCTCTTCCATGACGGGGGATGCAGGAGAAACGAGATCGGGGCGCACGGCGCCCGTGCAGTCCATTTTCGATGGGTGTTGGGGAATGAAGCCTTTGTTTTGGTACGTTGGGGAAGGCCTTCCGGCGCGAGTAGACGATTCGGTGGGCCTCCGCGGTTATCGTTTCGACAACGACTCTTTTATGCTTACGACGTTAGATTTTGTCGTTATTGCCGCCTACCTGATAGGGGTGGCGGTCTTCGGCATTTGGTCAGGCGGCACGCAGCAGTCGACGGACGACTACTTTCTCGGCAATCGAAATCTTCCGTGGTGGGCGGTTTGTTTTTCCGTCGTAGCAACGGAGACGAGCACGCTTACGGTTGTGGGTGTGCCGGCGGTGGCATATGGAGGCACCCTCACGTTCTTGCAAATCACGGGAGGCTACTTGATCGGGCGAATCCTTGTAAGCGTTTACTTTCTCCCTCGCTACTACGCTGGGAAGCTCCACACGGCCTATGCCTTCCTCGGGCACCGCTACGGGGAAGACATGCAGGCCACCGCCTCGGTCACCTTTCTCGTGACGCGGCTGCTGGCCGACGGGGTACGGCTCTTCGCCACGGCCATTCCCCTCAAGGTCATTGCCGACATGGCAGGGGTAGGGGCCACCTACTTTCAGATTATCCTCGTGATTGGCGTCGTGACGGCCATTTATACGCTCGTTGGAGGGATTAAGGCCGTCGTATGGATGGATGTGGTTCAGATGCTTCTCTACGTCGGGGGCGCCTTGCTGGCCATTGGGTTTTTGCTGGGCGACCTTCCTTCGGGCTGGTGGGGGGAAGCGGTGGCAGCCGGCAAGACGAACTTCATTGACCTGGGCCTTGATCATTCGTTCGGCCGCTGGCTGACCGAGCCCTACACTCTGGGCACGGCCCTCATCGGAGGGGCCATCTTCTCGATGGCGTCCCATGGAACCGATCAGCTCATCGTGCAGCGCCTGCTGGCCTGCCGCGATGAGGGGGACAGTCGAAAGGCGCTCATCGGAAGTGCCGTGGTTGTGATGGTGCAGTTTGCTCTCTTCCTCGGCGTGGGCTTGCTCCTCTGGGTTCACTACGATGGAGCATCCGTCGAGGCGCTCGGGCTCCAGCGCGGCGACGAAGTGTTTCCCATGTACATTATTGAAGGCCTGCCCGCGGGACTTTCCGGCCTCATCTTGGCTGGGATCGTAGCGGCGGCCATGAGCTCTCTCTCATCGTCGCTCAATGCCTTGGCCTCGTCCTCGGTGAACGATCTCTACGAACGAGTGATGGGGCGGCCGCTCGAGGCAGATCGAGGCCTGTTCGTCTCTCGTCTGCTCACCCTGTTCTGGGGCGTTGTCTTTATCGGGTTTGCGAGCCTCTTCCAGGACAGTGACAACCCGGTGGTCGAGCTCGGACTGTCCATTGCGTCCTTCACGTATGGGGGCCTCCTGGGGGTCTTCCTGTTGGGATTGTGGCACGACGGAACCCGTCAGCTCGATGCTCTCGTCTCCTTCGTCGTGACCATTGGCGTCATGGTCCTCATCATCTTCGGCGTGTGGCACAGTCCCAGTGAAGGGTGGACCTTCGTCCTCGGTCCGTCGGAGGCGTTCATCGAGGAGGCCAACCTGCGGAGCATTGGCTGGCCCTGGTATACGGCCATTGGGACGGCCATCAATTTGGCCGTGGGGAGCCTCATGGCCCTGCGCCATCGCATTCGGAAGAAGGAGCCTGCGACAGGTCCCGTGGGCGAGTGATTCTTCGGTTGTGGGCGACCGACGGTGGGCAACGGGGGGGAAGCAATCAGTTTGAAGCGACACCTCCTCGACCCTCGATCATTGCCGGCAGGGCTGTGGGGGGTTCTGTTCTCTCCTGAGTTTCAGCACACCGTAGCTGCGGGCCGGCGTCCGCGGTCCGCCGTCGGTTACACCTTCTTCAGCGGCCACACCTTCACCGTGAGCGGATCGGCTTGGGCGTGGATCAGGGGCTCTTGCGTCGGAGAGGGCAGCCCCTGCGCTTCGAGCATGGTGGAGGAAAGGGCGGAGAGCGAGGCGCGACAGAGCGGCCACGGGCGGTGGTGGATGCGGGCCCGGTACAGGTCTCCGCCCCGAGTTGTGTACAGACAGTAACGCTCGATAAGAAAGAAGTCTCGCGTGCCCGGTTCGAGTTCCGGGAGGGCAGCCCCCCGCGTCCACTGTGCCTCAAACTGTGCCTCGCTGGACTCGGTGGGTCTTCGTTCGGAGGTGAAGTGGATCTGTTGGTTCTGTTCCTGGAGCGACATGCGGGCCGGGTAATAGGGCAGTGCAAAGCCCAGCCGGGCCCCCAGGACGGCCAGCGGATTTGACGCGTCGAGCGAAAAGAACCACACCCCCGGCACGCCGTCGTGGTGGACGTAGGTGCG
>CAYXAD010000151.1:0-8350 GCA_964462965.1 uncultured Salinivenus sp. | reverse complement strand
AGCTACCTGGCGGTGAACGTGGGCCTCCTTCTGATCAATCTGCTCGCCTCCCCCGATGTCGTGTGGGCCCTCTGGCCGCTCCTTGGATGGGGCCTCGGGGTCTCGATGCACGGCCTCCGGGTCCTTTTGGAAAAACAGTCTCACGTTTCCCCCTCGTCCGCCCCGTCCGACGAGACGCACGACGCCCCCGATTGGAAGCGCGTCGAAAAGCGCCTGCAACACCTCGAAGCCATTGTGGCCCACGATGAGCCGCCCCCCTCGGGGGACGAGTTTTCTGAGATCCCGGCGCGGTGAAGCCCTCGATGGCCCCTCCTACAAACCCCGCAACCCTCTCTCACAACTACTCGCTTCTCGACCCATGCGTATCCTCCTCCTATTCTTCCTCGCCGTGCCTCTCTTGACACCTTCTCTCTATGCCCAACCCGACGGCGACTCCATCGGCACCCTCGTCGTCCAGGTCGTAGGTCTCGAGAGCAACACCGGCACTGTGCGCATCGCCCTCAACGACGAACACAACTACGACAGCGATGGAAATGTGCGTACCGCCACCCTGCCGATTACGGACGGCACGGCCCAGTGGATCGTCGACCGTCTGTCCTACGGCACGTACGCCGTCCGCCTCTACCACGACGAAAATGACAACGGAGAGCTCGACACCAACCTGTTCGGTGCTCCGCAGGAGGCCTACGGCTTTTCCAACGACGCCCGCGGACGCTTCGGCCCGCCCGACTTCGAAGAGGCCGCCTTCTCCCTCGACTCGGACTCGCTCTCGATGACTGTGAGGGCCCAGTAATCTGCGCAGTTCCCGACGCAGAGTCGTACGACCGAGTACGCCGCCGTCGGGGCTCTCTTCGCCTGGATCTGTGGGCTGGGCTTGCTCGTTTTGATCGGTCTCGGCCCCCTTGGGACTCCCTCCCTGACGCACATCCCTCCCCAACTTCTCCGCCCCTCGATTGACAACCGGCGGCCGTTTTCCGCCCTGCCTCGACCATGAATACACGGACGGCTTTGCAGCACCCCCTCGTCCGAGGGCTCCTCCTGATCCTGGGCGTGAGCGTCTTCGTCGGGGGGTTCCTCTTTCACGTGTGGGTCGGGCTCGGCCACGTTGTGGAACGCTGGCCCGATCTCCTGATCAACATCTACTTCTCTGCCGTCTACACGACAATCATGTTCGGCAGCCTGTCGGGGGCGAGCCACTGGCTCCAAACGCACGTGCCCCTTCGATCGCGGCGGGCGGTAGGCGTGCACGCGGGCGGGCTGGCCCTCACGACGGCGGCTTCGTACACCGCCGCCACCGCACTCTGCTCGGCGCTTCACCCCGATCTCTTCGTGACCGACTGGCGGACCTTGCTCGTGACGGGCACACTCGCCGTCCTCGTCACCCTCGTCTGGAGCGCGTTCAGCTACCTGCAGGCCTTTTACAAGCAGCTTCGCGAGGCCGAAGCCGAGCGGTACGAGGCCCGCCTGCAGGCGCTTCGTGCACAGATCAACCCCCACTTTCTCTTCAACGCCTTCAACTCGATCGCGGCCCTCATCCGCACTCGGCCCGACGAAGCGGAGACGGTCGTCGAGGACCTGTCCGACCTCTTCCGGTATACGCTCCAGGCGTCGAAGAACGACGTGACCCCTCTCGGCAAGGAGCTCACCGCCGTTCAGCGATACCTGGCGGTCGAGAAGGCGCGCTTCCGGGATCGCTTGGTCGTCGAAGTCGACGTGCCGGAGGCCCTCCGACGCGTCTCCATTCCGAGCATGACGCTGCAGCCCCTCGTCGAGAACGCCGTCAAGCACGGCGCCGGACAGACGCAGGATCTCTGCACCGTGACCATCGCCGCTCAGCGTACGAACGACACGCTCGTTCTCCGCGTCACGGACACGGGACCGGGGTTCGACACGGAGACCCTCGAGTCGGCGCTCGAGAAGGGATCCGGGCTGGCCAACGTCCGCGAGCGCCTGCAGCTCTTTTTCGGGGATGCGGCCCGGATGGAGCTGCTCTCCCACGGCATTGAGCTTCGGCTGCCTCTGCAGACTGAGACGGCCGAGCACCCGACAGCCGCGGGCCCGCCGTCGCCGGTTGAATAACGATCCCTCAATTGCAGGGGACATCAGTTTTGCCCGATTGGCCGCCGGCCGCCGTCGCAACGAAAACAGAACGAAGGTCGCCCCTTACGTTCATTACCTCGTGAAAAGCCCGCTCAACCCTCTTTCCCTCTCCCGAGTCAACTCCCATGCCAATGCGCTGCCTCCTCGTCGACGACGAACCGCTGGCCCGCGAGCGGCTCCAGGCTCTCCTGAACGAGGCCGACGCGGACGTCCGCGTCGTGGCCGAAGCCGGCGGCGGGAAGAAGGCCGTCTCGCTCATCCACGAGCACGCGCCGGACGTCGTCTTCCTGGACGTGCAGATGCCGGTGCTCGACGGCTTCGACGTGGTGGACCTGCTTCCCGAGGCCCGGCCGCACATCGTGTTCGTCACCGCCTACGACGAGTATGCCCTGCAGGCGTTCGAGGTGCACGCGCTGGACTACCTGACCAAGCCCGTCCGGCTCGACCGCCTCAACCAGACCCTCCGTCGCGTGCAGAATGCCCTCGGGGACGGCCCGAACGAGGGGCTCGACGAGCTGCGAGAATCGCGGCGCGAGCAGCCCTTGAAGCGCCTCACCGTCCACATTGGCCGCCGCCTGCGCGTCATTTCCCTCGAGGAGATCCGCTGGATTGAAGCCGAGGAGGGCTTTGTCTTTGCCCATACCCCCGACGGCCGCTACCGCACCGACTTCACGCTGAGCGAGCTCGAGGAGCGCCTCCCGTCCGACCGTTTCGTGCGCACCCACCGGTCCTCCATCGTAAACCTCGACGCCCTCCACGAGCTGAGGCCCTGGTCGTCCGGCACCTACCGCGCCCTGCTGACCGACGGCTCCAAGGTGCCCGTGGCGCGCCGACGAGTCGACGACCTGAAGAAGGCCCTCGGCCGCTGAGCCTCTGAGGCCCCCGCCGCCACCGGACTTCGCGTAGAGGAGGACTGCGGTTCCGACCTGCCGAGTGGGGCCTCGGCGCAAAGGCCTGTTCTCGCGAGTGGCCCTTTTTCGTTCGTCGAGCCCATCCACCGGCTCGTCGATCGAGGACTCCCACACATCGATTGGGCCCCAACGATGCCCGAGTCCTCCCATACAGCCCTCCCACAGGACATTGCCCGAGCGCCCGCTCCTTCACTCGAGAACAACTCCCTTCGCCCCATGGCCTACCTTGCCCTCGCCGTCCTCTGGACCCTTTACATGGCCGTTGAAACCTACGTGTTTGCGCGCCCGCAGGCCCGGCCCCACGTGGCCGGCTTCCTCCTGTTGCACCTGCTCCTGGCACCGGTGTCGTTTGCGGTCTCCCTGACCAGCGGCGTGCTCCGCGAGCGGATTGAGACGACCTATCAGGACGTCGTGCGCCAGCGGATCCGGTTTTACCAGTCGCGTCGGAAGACGATGGTCGGGTAGCCGCCCGTGGGCCATCCAGTTGCCCGGACCGGCCTCACTCCGTCCCGCTCAGAAGCTGGGGGCCCCGCCGCTCCCTTCCCGCGGGACTTGTCCGAGCCTCTCTTATTGTCTAATATCGAGGCAGAGCTTCACGTCTTCTGCCCACCTATTCCAGCCGCCGATGCCCTGCGATCACTGCACCGAGACGGGAGACCTGTTCGACCAGACCAAGGCCACGAACCAGCTGCAAACCTACCGGAAGAGCGGGCCGCCCAACAAGTCGACGCGCCTGCTCATCGACGGGCTGAACACCTTAGACCTTCAGGACAAGACCCTGCTCGACGTGGGCGGGGGCATCGGGATGATTCAGCACGAACTGCTGGAGGCAGGCCTGTCCGGCGCAACCCTGGTGGAGTCGTCGCCCGCGCCGCTGGAGGTGGCCCAGAATGAATCGCGCCGCCGCGGCCACGAGGCGCAGACGGAGTTTCGGCAGGGGGACTTCGTCGAGCTCGCCCCGGAGCTCCCCGAGGCCGACCTCGTGACGCTGGACCGGGTGATCTGCTGCTACCCCCACATGGAGCGGCTGGTCCGTGCTTCCACGGCGAAGGCCCGTCGCTGGTACGCCGTCGTATACCCCAAGGAGACGTGGTACAACCGGGTCCTCGAGACGCTCGCCGGGGCCTACTTCTGGATCCGGGGCCTGAAGTATTTCCGCCTCTACATTCACTCCGGGATCGAGGCCGCCATTCGCAACGAAGGCTTTCGGCCCTTCCATCAGGTGGAGACGATCCTGTGGCGGGTGGGGCTGTACGAGCGAGAGGAGTTGGCTGCGTGAGCGGACCGAACGTCGATCTGGTCTAGGGACACGTCGCTTGATTTCTGGCTCGTTCGGGTTCTCCAACTCTCCCCTCAAACCGGTCAGCAATCAATGGATCGGCCGCCTGTAGAAAGATGTCTCATTCACTACAGGTATCGTCGCATAGACGACAGGATCTGGCTGTACATCGTCCGACCTCGTGTCTTTTCTAGATAAGGAATTGTACCAGAACCGTCCCACGGAACGATTGTGGTATGGGCGGACAACGTCCACAACGTGAAAATCAGCAGGGTGCACCATTCACATCCGACAATATATCTATTACTACTTTAATATGAATTATATAGAAAGTTTAACCAGTACAAATAGATACTTAATTTATTTATTATTTATATCTTTTATCTTTCTTATTGTTAAGTGCACTCATCAAAAGAGCGCTACAGAAAGAAAGCTTGAGAGAGAATACGAGAGAAATCAGATTGTCAGTGATTCTATATTGGAGAGTAGAAGCTGTGTGTCTGCATCTTTAAATCCAGATTCATTTGACACGAGACTAGAGCGAGAATTACCAAGTAGCAGAGATCGTTCATTAAAATATAAATACGAGATTAATGGCGTCCTGGTTAGTGACTTGAGAGGACTTACCTACTCAAATTTTGGAGAGAAGATGACTCAGATAGGGGATGCCAATGGCGATGGGGTCGGAGAGATTTTGATAAGCTCTTACTTAGCAAACAGGGTATGTATGTACAGTGGGTCTGACTTGAAACCAATCGGAGAGGTGGATGACCCAAACGTTACAGAACAGGCATATGGCTCAGCACTTGCAGGAACGGATGACGTCGACGGAGACGATGTCCCAGATTTTCTAGTCGGAGCAAAGGCCGCTACCCCGGATGGGGAAGTTGAAGATCAAGGATTAGTGTACCTTTTCAGTGGAGCGGACTTGAGTTTGATTCGAACCCTTGAATCACCAAACCCGACAGAATCTCAATCATTTGGGTCTGACATAGAAAATGTGGGGGATACAAATGGAGATGGAATCTCTGATATTTTGATCAGTGCACAAGGAGGAGATCGGGTTTACCTTTTCAACGGTTCTAGTTTTGATCTGCTTCACGAATTTAGTTGGCCAAACGACAAGGGGGCCAAGGAGGGTCGGGTGTTTGGCGCTATTATTGAAGGTGTGGGCGATGCAACCGGAGACAGCCTGTCTGATTTTATTATTAGCTCACAACCAGAAATGGTCGGGGGCTCCGATTATGAGGGTGCAATATACATGTACAATGGAAGCAGTGGGGACGCATTGAAAGAGTTTAGCCATTCAATCGTCGAAGGGAACTACGGCAATTCTATCACGGGGATAGGAGATGTTAACATGAATGGCTGTAAAGACTTTGTGGTATGGGATAAGCCTGAGATGATGCTTTATGATAGCTGCATAAAGGAGTTACTTGTAAACCCACTCAATCACGTTGGCTCCTCTGCAACTGGAGTGAAAGGCTTAAGCGGGGACAAAGGTGTTGATCTGGTTTTGGGGAATTCGAGGTACACCGCAGATATTAAACAGTCCGAATACCCAGGTGAACACGCAGGTTCTATTTCCATCTACAGAGGAAGAGAATTTATAAATGCTAAACGCTCTCAGATGAAAACGGTGCAACAGTTTAGGTCCCCAAACCCCCAGGAGCGAGGGTTCTTTGGTCTCGGTGTTGAAAATATTGGTGATATTAACAACGATGGTGTCGACGATATTATGGTTTCTGCGCCGAGTGAAAGAATTTACTCCTCCGAGGTTGGTCGGGTGTACGTTTTCACCTCTAAAAGAATGTCTGCTGAATAGATGGATAAGAAAGACAGCCTCTTCAGGTCATCCGGTAATACTGCGCTCGAAAGACAACCCCTCAACGCCCCGGAAGAAGGAGCTTAAGGAGAACGGCAGCAAGGCTTTCGGCGAGGACGGCGATCATTATGGACGTGCGAGATCAACCGCCGGATGGATACTACATCTGCTGTCCGTTTCATAATCCGCGACCTCGGCCTCGATGAGTCGGGCGCCCGAACGGCGGCGGACACGGAGCGGCCAAAATCATCGCGGAGAAAAATAGTGGGCCCGGCAGGACTCGAACCTGCGACCGATCGATTATGAGTCGACTGCTCTAACCAGCTGAGCTACGGGCCCAAACGAGGCGCCCGGTCGGGCGCCCCATCTAGCGCACTACAAAGGGTGGAGACGGGTTCCAGGCGCACTCCCTCTGCGCCCGGAACGACCCGCCCTACTGAGAGTCGGACTCCGTCCGCACCGGACCGTACCGGGCGGGCGTGCCTTCCTCGGGCGTCGAGGTCTCTATGAACTCGCGAATGTGCTCGTTCGCAGTCTCGAGGTCCTCGTCCCGAAGGTACATCATGTGGCCGCTCCGGTAGCCCTCGAACCGAAGGCGATCCCGCAGGTCCTGCCGGCTGCCCAGGTTCCACATCACGTACTTGGCCGAAAAGTAGTCGGTGGCGCCGTCGTAGTAGCCGGACTGCACCATCACGTGCAGGTATGGATTCTGGGCCATGGCCTCGCGGAGCTGCTCGCCCGTGTCGTTGTCCTCGTCGTCCCACGGGTGCACCGAGCCGAAGAGGTTATACTGGAGGTCCGTCTCCAGGCCCAGATCGTCGCGGAGGTAGTGGTTGATGGCGGGCGCAAAGGCGTGGTTCCAGGCCGTCAGCTCCGCCGGGTAATCGTAGCTGTCGCCCGCATTGTCCGTATCGAGCCCCTGGTAGCGGGAGTCGAGCCGCCCGACGGTGTGCCCCTCGTCGCGGAGGAGCTCCTTCCAGAAGGCGGAGGCCGGCACAGCCAGGTTGTGGTCGAGGACGAACTGTTCGGAGAGGCCCGAGTAGCGCGCCACCTGCTGGGCGACCTCCTGTCGTCGTTCGTCCTCGATGAAGCCCGCACGGGTGAGGGCCGGCACGTACTCTTCGACGGTGTAGTTCTCCACCTCAGACAGCAGCGTTTCCAGGTCCTGACTCTGCAGTTGGTCCGGCAGCTGATCGTGGTACCAGGCCGTGGCCGCGTAGTACGGCAGCTTGAAGGCCTCCGAGCGCGGCGACGGGCCGGACGGCTCCAGGCCGAGGCCGGTGGGGGACACCAGAATCACGCCGTTCAGGTACATCCAGTGGCGGTTCTGCAGCGCCCCGGCCAGCCCGGCCACGCGGGTGGTGCCGTAGCTCTCGCCGATCAGGTACTTGGGCGACTGCCAGCGATTCTGCCGCGAGACGAACGTCTCGATCCAGTCGGCCAGGTACGTGACGTCCGCATTGACGCCGAAGAAGTCCTCGCGCTCGGCGTCCTCGTCGACGATGCGCGAGAGGCCGGTGTTCACCGGGTTGACGTAGACGATGTCGGCCTCGTCGAGAATCGAGTGCGGATTGTCCTCCACGCCGTACGGCTGCACCGGATACCCCTCGTCACTGATGAGGAGGTGCTTGGGGCTGGTGTAGCCGAGGTGCATCCAGAGAGAGCCCGAACCCGGCCCCCCGTTGAAGGAAATAAGCAGAGGCCGTTCGGCGCGGTTCTCCACGTCGGAGCGGCGGTAGTAGGTGTAGTGAAGATAGGCGTTGGCCGTGTCGTCCTCCCCGTAGACCGGCTGGGTGCCCGTGGTGACTTCATAGGGCACGTCCTCCCCGTTGATGGTCACCTGATCGGACGTGGTGATTGTGGTGTCGACCGGCAGGCTGCGCTCCGGAAGGGGCGCCTGATCGGACGGTCGATCCTGGGCCTGCACGTCGGGGCCAACCCCGGCGACCAGAACCAGGCCGAGGACGGCAGAACAAAGAATTCGTAGCGGTTGGATACTCATGTGCGGAGTGTAGATGGATGAAACAATCGTCGTAGGGGTGGAACAAACATTCGATGCGGTGCCTCCAAGTGGTCCGTTTCCTAAGTCGTGACCGATCCCAATGCGACCAGGGCGGGAGTAACGAGTAGTGAGGACTCTCCTCCTCTCGCAGGGATCTCTTCTCCCCTGGCAATGAACCACTGAGGACGGGCGAAATCTACCCGACCCCATCATACTCCCGGCCACTGCAGAAG
>CAYXAD010000150.1:0-8363 GCA_964462965.1 uncultured Salinivenus sp. | reverse complement strand
CACTACTCGAAGTTAAGAACCTGCACGTTGGCGTCGAAGACGAAGACATCAAGATTCTGAACGGCGTCGACCTCACCCTCGACACCGGCGAACTCCACGCCGTGATGGGGCCCAACGGCTCCGGCAAGAGCACGCTCGCCGCTGTTCTTGCGGGCCGCGAAGAGTACGAGGTCCTCGAGGGGGAAATTCTATACGACGGCGAAGATCTGTTGGAGCTCGAGCCGGAAGAGCGGGCCGAGGAAGGCATCTTCCTCGCCTTTCAGTACCCGGTCGAGCTGCCCGGCGTGAGTATGACGAACTTCTTGAAGGAAGCGGTGAACTCCGTGCGGGAAGCGCGCGGTCAGGACGAGCTTTCGTCTGCCGAGTTTCTCCAGTACATGCGGGAACGCGCCGATCTGATCGAGCTGGACGCCGACCTCACGAAGCGATCGGTAAACGAAGGGTTCTCGGGAGGAGAGAAGAAGCGGAACGAAATCTTCCAGCTCGCGATGCTGGAGCCGCGCCTGGCCATCCTCGATGAAACCGACTCCGGCCTCGACATTGACGCGCTCCAAAACGTGGCGGAGGGCGTCAACAAGCTCCGAAGCGACGATCGAGGCTTCCTCGTTATCACGCACTATCAGCGCATTCTGGACTACATCGTCCCGGATCGGGTTCACGTCATGATTGACGGACAGGTCGTGCGCTCGGGCGACAAGGAGTTGGCCGTTCAGCTCGAAGAGCATGGCTACGACTGGGTACGTGAGGAGGCCGCTGCGGCGGCATAGGTTCTCGCAGTCCGGGAGCGCCCCCGGCGGTCTCCGGGCTGCCCTCCTGCTGGTACCTTCCTCTCTGCCCAATTCTTACAGACCCCCTACAGTTAATATGTCTACCGCACTCGACACGAGCGTTCGCCCCGAAGACCGCTTCCTTTCGGCCTTCAAGGTGAACCATGGCCAAACGCTCAATGGCACGAACGCCTCCATCTCCAAACAGCGGGAGCAAGCCATCGAGCGCTTTGCAGAGCTCGGCATCCCGACGAATGATCTTGAGGCCTGGAAGTACACGAACATCTCCAAGGTCATCGATCGACCGTACTCTCTTCCCCTGGCTCCGGAGACGCCGTCGATCGATCGGAGCGACATCGCCTCCTACCAAATGGAGGACCTGGACGCCCACCGGGTCGTCCTCGTCAACGGTCGCGTCGACGAGTCCCTCTCGGATGTTGGAGAGCTCCCCTCCGGTGTGGTCGTGAGTAGCCTGGCGCAGGCCGGGGAGGAGCATCCAGACGTCGTCGAAGCCCACTACAGCCAGTACGCCGACTTTGAAAATGAGGCGCTCACTGCCCTGAATACGGCATTCGTTCAGGACGGCGCGTTCGTGTATGTGCCGTCCGGTACGGTCGTCGAAAAGCCGATCTTCTTCCTCCACATTACGGCCAGCACTCAGGATCTTCTCCTGCAGCCCCGCCACCTGTTCGTCGTCGAGGACGGAGCGATCGCCCGCATCGTGGAGGCCCAGCATTCGCTGACGGACGCCCACACCTTCACCAACACGGTGTCCGAAGCCTTCGTCGGGGAAAAAGCCAACCTCGACCACTATCTCTTCCAGGATGAAGGAGACACGGCCTCTCAGGTGCACACGCGCGCCGCCAAGCAGAAGGACGAGAGCGTCTATTCGACCGTGACGATCACCTACACCGGTGAAGTCGTCCGCAACAACGTCACCATCGAGGCCGACGGCTCGTTCTGCGAATCCAACTTCTACGGCCTCTGCATAGGCAAAGACGACATGCACGTCGACAATCAGACGTTCATGGGCCACGTGCAGCCGGACTGCGTGAGCAACGAGCTATATAAGCACGTGCTCAACGATGCATCCACCGCGGTCTTTAACGGCAAAGTGTACGTGTCCAGAGGCTCGCAGCGCATCGATGCCTACCAGCAGAACGACACGATCACCCTCACGGACGAGGCCGAAATCTACACGAAGCCGGAGCTCGAGATCTACGCGGACGACGTCGTGTGCAGTCACGGCGCGACCACCGGCCAGCTCGATGAGGAGGGCATTTTTTATCTTCGCTCGAGAGGCCTCTCCGAGCGCCGGGCCCGCATCCTCATGCTCCAGGCCTTCGCCCAGGAGGTGCTCGACGAGATCGACATCGAACCGCTCCAGGAGTACGTCACGGAAAACATCCGCCGGCGCTTCGCGAGTTACTTTTAACGTATGGAAGGATGGACGTGTGGACGGTTGGAAGCAATAACGGTTCTTCCTCCTTACCTCCATCCCTCCATTCTTCCACACCTAAATAGCCATGCCTTTGTCTGAGCCCACACCGGCGACAACACCGACGTTCGACCCGGACACCTTCCGGGCCGACTTTCCTGCGCTCCAGCAGGACATCTACGACGACACGCCGCTCGTGTACCTCGACAATGCGGCGACGTCGCAGAAGCCTGCTGCGGTCATCGATCGGATCGAGACCTTCTATCGCCGGGAGAACAGCAACGTGCACCGAGGGGTGCACCGGCTCAGTCAAAAGGCCACGGACGCCTACGAAGAGGCCCGCGGGTCGGTCACTGATTTTCTGAATGCCCCGAGCTCCGACCAGGTCATCTTCACCCGAGGCACCACGGAAGGCATCAACCTCGTCGCCTCGACCTTCGGCCGGATGAGAGTGGAAGAGGGCGACGAAATTCTGCTCACGGAAATGGAGCACCACTCGAACATCGTTCCGTGGCAGATGCTCGCCGAGCGGGTCGGGGCAACCATTCGGGTCCTCCCCGTCACCGACACCGGTGAGCTGCGACTGGGTGCCCTCGACGAGATGCTCACTGCCGACACAGCCCTGTTCGCCCTTACACACGTCTCGAACACGCTCGGGACGATCAATCCGCTCGAGCAGATCATCGATGCGGCGCATGAGCGCGGCATTCCGGTGGTCGTAGATGGGGCCCAATCGGCCCCGCACCTTCCCCTCGACGTGCAGACCCTGGATGCGGACTTCTTTGCCTTCTCGGGGCACAAGATGTTTGGCCCCACCGGCATCGGTGTGCTCTACGGGAAGCGCGAACACCTGGAGGCCATGCCCCCCTACCACGGGGGCGGCGACATGATTGACCAGGTGTCGTTCGACGGAACCACCTACGACGACCTTCCCCACAAGTTGGAAGCTGGAACGCCCAACATCGCCGGCGTGCTCGGCCTCGGGGCTGCCGCCGAGTACGTGATGGATCTCGACTGGGACGGCCTGCAGGCCCACGAAGAAGAGGTGCTAACCTACGCCACAGAACAGGTTCAGGCCATCGAGGGCATCCAGCTCGTCGGGACTGCCTCCGAGAAGACGAGCGTTCTTTCGTTTGTCTTTGACGACATTCATCCCTACGACGCGGGGACCTTTCTCGATCGGTACGGCATTGCCGTTCGAACGGGCCATCACTGCACCCAGCCGCTCATGAAGCGCTTCGACCTGCCGGGGACCATTCGCGCTTCCTTTGCTGCCTACAACACGAAGGAAGACGCCGACCGGCTCGTCGAAGGCCTCCAGAAGGTCAAGCAGATGCTCGGCTGAATCGGCCTCCGGCGGGCATTCGTGATCTTTCGACGAATCTCGCCGTATGATTATGTAGGACGCCTTTTGCAATCAACCGTCTGATGTTATGCCTGCCACCGATACGGTTGAAAATCGCGCCCAACAGATTGTCGACGAGTTTTCGCTCTTCGACGACTGGATGAATCGCTACGAATACCTGATTGAACTCGGGGACGACATTCCGTTGCTCGAGGATGAGTACAAAACCGACGATCACTACATCCACGGCTGCCAGTCGGACGTATGGATCCGGTCTGAGTACGACGACGAAGAGTGTGTCCTCCGTTTCAAAGGGGACAGCAACGCCAAAATCACGAAGGGACTCGCTGCCCTCGTCATCCGCGTCCTCGACAACCAACCGCCGGAAGCAGTCGAGAACGCCGAGTTCGACTTTCTAAACGAGATTGGTCTCCACGAGCATCTAAGCTCGCAACGCAACAACGGGCTCGAAGCCATGATCGAACAGATGAAAGAACGGGCCCGCATGTATCGGAATTGAGGGAGGCATCCGGGCGCACGCCGGGAAGCCATTATTCCCGCTCACGCTCTTTTCCATGGTAAGTATTTCGTATTGCGTGTTGCGGCTTTTTGCGCTTGCCCCGCTCCACGCACTGCGGAATACGCAACCGACGCACTTACCCGAAGCTACCGACAGACGGGAAAGACGAACCAACTGACTTTTTACAAATCCCCCATAGATCGATGAGTCCTGCTGGTGCAATGCCAAATATGCCCGGTCCCGGAGGCGGGGCGGCCGACATTCCCGAAGACAAGCAAAATACGGAGATTGAACGTCCGGAAACCATCCCGGATCACGTGCAGGACACCCCGGACGACGACCTCTATGAGCGGATCGTGGATTCCATCCGCGAGGTGTACGATCCAGAGATCCCGGTGAATGTCTACGACCTCGGCCTCATTTATCACATCGAGGTTCACGACGACAACAGTGTGGATGTGCTCATGACCCTCACCGCCCCCAATTGTCCCGCCGCCGGCATTCTTCCGGGACAGGTCGAAGACGCCGTCCGCGAAACGGAAGGGGTCGAAAGCGTCAACCTGGAGATGACCTTCGACCCTCCGTTCTCCCCGCAAATGATGTCCGAAGAAGCCCGCCTCGAACTCGGATTCATGTAGAATGCGGAATGTGGAATGCGGAGTGTGGAATCCCCTCTCCCTCCTTTCATTCCTCATTCCAAATTCCAAACTCCACATTCCCTATGGAGCATGCACGGACCATAGCGATGGCCACCACCCTCCTCGCCGACGGGCGGGCTGAGGACGTGGCCCAGATGATTGATCCCTTGCTGGAGCCGGTGGATGCACCCGCGGCCAGCACGGGACAGATCTTGCTGCATGCCCTCCTGGCACGGGTCGAGATTGTCCATCGAAACAACCCGGACCGGGGCCTCGAACTTCTCCCGTCTCTGGAAGAGGTCGAAGCCCTCTGCACCTGTGCCCGGGCCGAGGTGGCCCTTTGGCGAGGCTGGGCGTATGCGCGCAAGCAGGCCGCGTCCGATCGAACGGCCCGAGCCCTTCGCCTTCTCAAAGACGCTCAGGGCCTCTTCGACTCGATTCAGGATCCGACGGGACGCTGCTGGTCCATTTTAGGACAGGCCCAAGCCTATTTTGCCCTCGATGAATATGCCCTCATGCGGCACGTGCTCGAAGAGGCAGAGCCTCTCCTCGAGCGGCTTCGGGACGAGCAAGCCGACCGGTGGTTTCACGAATTGAGCATCCCCGCCCTCCGCTTCGATGGGCGGTACGAAGAGGCAAGGCACCACGTCTCTGCCCTTCAATCCATTGCGGACACCTGGGGCGTTCGACGCATCCAAGGAACTGCCGCTGCACATACGGCGGCCCTCCGCTACGATACCGGGCAGTCTGTCTCCAGCATTAGGGACGCCGCCGAGTCGGCCCTCGCTCTCCTGGGCCAAGTGGAGCACAATGCTTCGTATCCCCTCCTGGCGACCTATCATGCCCTGGTGGGGGCCCTCCTTCGCCATGGGTCCTGGACGGAGGCCCTCGACCGTATTGACGAGGCGGAAGAGGCGCTGTCAGACGATCCGATCGCTCAGGCACACCTCAAAACACTCCGGGCTCGGCACGCGCTCCGACAGCGAAACCTCGAGCGTGCAAACGAGCTCCTCGACGACTTGGTCGACCAGGCCCATCATCTGCCCCACGGGCTTCATCGCTCCCACGTCGCTCTCCTCCACGGAGAGCTGCTCGCCCGGCGAGGCCAACTTGACGACGCCCTCACCTGGATGAAGCGTGCGCATCGGAATGCGTGCGAAACGGGACACCGGGGCAATCAGCTTCGGACGTTGCTGACACTGGCCCGGACGGCCGCCGCTCGTGAAGATCTCGAGGCGGCTCATTCCTATCTCGACGCCTCGCTGGAGTATGACGATTACTTCAGCGTGCTTCCCTTTGCGGTCCGGCGCTTTGCCGCTGAAGGCACCCTTGCACAAACCGAAGGCCGTGAAGAAGAGGCGCTCCAGGCGTACCGTCAGGCCCGGTCGGCAGCGTCCATGATTGAGAATCGACATCGAGAGGCCAGCCTCCAGCTCGCTCTCGCTCAGCTCGAAGACACCGAGCGAGCCAACACTCTTGCATCGACGGCCTACGCCACGTTCGAAGACCTCGATGCAGAGGAGGAAATGAAGGTTGCCGATGCCATTGGCGAGGCAGCCACTGCGACCGACGACGATGCTTCCTCTGCCCGCCACGCTCCTTTTGGGCCTGATCTTCCCCCCGTCCTTGCTCGAGCGTCCCTCTCTGTCCCCCTCGTTGCGGAGGCATGGTTGCAACGCGTCAACGCCCTGCTTCCGGAACGGTGGACGGCCATCTACCGGGTCTCGGGCACCGAGGAGTCGACGCTCGTTCATCAGCACGGCACGCCTCCGTCCTCGACTCCCGCTCCCCCTCCGGCTTCGGAGCAGCCCCTCCACGACTCGATTCAGTGGATTCGCCTTCGCTCCCCTACTCCCTCTTTTTACCTGGGGGTTCAGGCAGACACAGAGGAGTCGGCCTGGACGGAAGCACGCGCGCAAATGCAACCGTGGATTCCGGTCGTCGAGCTTGCCTTCGATCGTGCCCTCCTCCATCAGGAAACGCCCTCTTCGGAGAAGGCCCCAGAGCCGACCTCGGTCGTGGATGGCTTTGTCGCCGAAAGCCCGGCGATGGCGTCCGTCGCCAATCAAATTCGACGGATTCATTCGAGCCACAATCCGGTCCTCATCACCGGAGAAGATGGAAGCGGTAAATGTCTCGTCGCCCGGGCGATTCACGAGACGAGCGAGCGGTCTCCCGGCCCCTTCGAGCGAGTCTCGTGTTCTCCCATGCAGCACAATCCCATCGAAGCGCACCTCTTCGGCACCGTCGACGACGAATATAATCTGACGCCGGGCGCCGTTCATGCCGCTGATGGGGGCACACTACTCATTGAAAACGGGGACGTACTCCCCCCAGATGCTCAATCCTCATTGCTCCACCTCCTAGAAGCGGGAGAAGTGGTGCCAGTGGGGGGAACCGAACCGGTCCCGGTGGACGTGCGAGTTATCGTCACGTCCACCGCCGATCTCAATGCACAGAAGGACGACGAACGCTTTCGACGGGAGCTCTACGACCGCCTCCGCGTCATCTCGCTCCACGTCCCTCCGTTGCGAGAACGACGCCCCGACATCCCCTTGTTGGTGCGTCACTTTCTCAACACCCTCTCGTCCAGCGGCTCTGCGCTCGCTTCCGTTACGAACCCTGCGATGGAAGCTCTCCTGCGCTACCACTGGCCCGGAAACGTCCGCCAGCTTCGCAATGAAATCGAGCGGGCCCTCCTTCACGTGCAGAGCGAGCCGGCCCCAACCATCGATCAGTCTGTGCTTCTCGACACCATCGTCGAAGAGGCTCAATCTGAAGGAGACGGAAGTGCTGATCGACAACAGGATGCCATCCTGCATCCGGAAGAGTCCCTGCGCGACGTCCTCGCTCGAACCGAAAAGTCGGTGATCGAACGTGTCCTGGAGGCCTGTGACGGCCAGATCACGGCCTCAGCGGATGTGCTCGGTCTCACCCGGCAGGGCCTATACAAAAAGATGAAGCGCCTTAACATTGACGCTTCGACCTTTCAACCATCCACTGACACCCGCGCCCCTGTCTCTTGAGAGCGTGTTTCACTGAACGAGTTCCTTTTCTCTTCCCTCTATGGGTTCTGCATCATCGCCAACATACTCTTCGGACTCCGAGGTTTCCCTCGACGTCCGCCTGGACCACGCCTCGATCATGACGACCAATCTCGAGGAGGCCATCCGTTTCTACGTAGACGTGATTGGCCTGAACCTCCGCATCGTCGAGGACGACCCGGTCCGGGACGGACGAGAGCGGGCCATGCTCACGGACGACCAGGAACGTGACGTCGTGGAGCTCATCGAGATGCCGGAGATGAAGCATCCGTCCGTTCCGGGTCGAGGGGCCATCCACCACCTCGGATTCAGTCTCTCCGATCGGGCATGGCACTCTCTCCGCTCACGGCTCGACGCGGCCGAGCATGCGTACCAGGAGGTAAAGGGGCGCCTCTTCGTCCGGGACGCCGACGGGCTCGTCCTTGAGATCGAAAAGGAGTAGCCTGGCTTCTCTCCTTCAGCTTCGCTCCGCTACCGGAAACAGAAAATTGCTCAATAAACGGGACGGGGTCCGGTATAAAAAAGCTTTGGTATAAACCAGCGCCACGATGCATCGTGGCGCTGGTTTATTTAGACTATACCCTCTCTTTCCAGTGTTTGCCCCTCCTTCT
>CAYXAD010000149.1:0-8401 GCA_964462965.1 uncultured Salinivenus sp. | reverse complement strand
CCAGAGCGCATTTACGGCGTCGAGCTGACGGGGGACGTTCAGGTGGTGGAGGCGGTCACTCTCGGTGGTTCCTACACGTGGCTGGAAGGCAAGCGTGACGCCACCGGTGACGGAAACTACGACACGTACCTTCCCGGCAACCGCATTCCTCCCGCGAAGACGACGGGTCACGTGGAGGTGACGCCGGTGGAAGGGTGGACCGGACGTCTGCAGGTGATGCACGTGGGCTCCCGCGATCGTTTCGACGATGACGTCTACGGCCACGGTGACATCGACGCCTACACCTTGGTGGATCTCTCAAGTCAGGTGGACGTGGGCCCGGGAGTGCTGCAGTTCGGCATTCAGAATCTCTTCGACAACTATTACTTTCCGGTGCGCTCGCAATTTACCAATTTTGGAGACGCCTATACGCCGGGCCGCGGTCGCAACGTGAGCCTCTCGTATACGGTGCAGTGGTAGGTGCTCCTTCGGCACAGGGCCCGGCCGGTACCGACCGGGCGGGCTCCCCTTGCGCGAGAATGTGACGCCCCCTTTTCCTGATCCGCTTCCATGCGAACCCTCCGCCGTATATCGTCCTGGATACACCTGTATGGGGGATTGGCGCTCGGGGTTTTCCTCATCCTCATCAGCGTCAGTGGTAGTGCGCTGATGTTCAAGGACACAATCGATCGGTGGCTTCGGCCCGACCTTCGGGTGGTAGAACCGGCGGGGGACCGGGTGTCGATGGATCGGATGCTGACGGCCGTTCGGGAAGCGCACCCGGAGGCGACCCCCTGGATTGCCGAGCTTCCGGGCGAGCCGACCGAGCCGCTGGTCGTGCGGCTGGGGCCGGAGGCCCCGAGCGTCTACGTAGATCCCTATCGTGCCACGGTGCTCGGGAGTCGCAGCCCGGACGAGGGGATCGTAAACACGCTTTCTGCGCTGCACGTGGACCTGCTGGCCGGCACGACCGGCCACATTCTAGTGGGGGTGACGGGGTTGCTTCTCGTCCTGCTTACGGGCACGGGCCTCGTCCTCTGGTGGCCGCGTCGCCTGAAGGCCTTGGGGCAGGCCCTCCGCGTTGCCTGGCGGCACGGCGCCCTTCGCTTCAACTACGACCTGCATCGGGCCGGCGGCTTCTACACGGCGCTCTTCCTGGTCCTGACCTCCCTCACGGGTAGTGCCTTCGTGTTTTACCCGACGACGCAGCAGCTGATTGCCACCCTCACGGCCTCCGACCCGTGGCCCCCGGCGCCGCCGACGGTGGCCGAGGAGCAGCGGCCGGACGCCCCCTCGGCTGTGTCGTACGAGCAGGTACTGGAGGCGGCCCAGCAGGTCCTCCCGAAGGCCGAATCGACGTTCCTGACGTTTCCGAGTCGCCCCGACGCTCCGGTTGCCGTTCGCATGCGGACGCCCCCGGAGTGGCACCCCAACGGGCGGAGTCAGGTGTACGTGCGGCCGGGAGACGCCGCCGTCCTGCGGGTGGATGACGCGCGGACGGCCCCCGGAGGGGCTCAGCTTCTGCAAACCTTTTACCCGCTTCACATCGGGGCCGTGGGGGGGCTTCTGGTGAAGTGGCTGTACGCGGTCCTGGGCCTGGCCCCCACCGTCCTATCCGTGACGGGGACCGTCATCTGGTATCGGCGGTGGCGGCGGCTTCCCTCGTCGACTCCCGACCGAGACGAGGTGGGGACCCGCACGGTGCAGCTTCCGCCGCGGAACGACCCCGCACAGGCGCCCGCACGCGATGGCGAGCCCTCTTCCCAGTCCGGCCCCACCCCGAGGAGGGAAGGAGTCCCAGACCGAGTGTAGTGGTGCTGTCTTCGGTCGGTTCGTGGCCTGTCCTTCTGGAAGGCTGCAGCGCCGGCCGTCCAGTCGGGAACGTTCCCTCGGGGGGAGTCCGGACGCTGCGCGAAGGACTTGCTGTGGCAATCATCTCGCTGGAGCTTCCCCTGGCCTGACTATCGTCCGCACTGTCACGGGAGAGAACGTCGGGTGGAGCTGAGGAAGGAAATAGGAGAGTTCGTTTTTTTGGAGCATTGCCAACCGTGATGCTGGAGGCCTTGGGGGGAGTCCTCATCCCCCTTTTCTCGTCCACACGACGCGTGACTCACCAACTCATGACGCGTCACTGGCAACTCCCCACCTCGGGACGCCAGGTGCACATTGGGTTCCTCCGTTCGCCTCCTTCGACGGGATCGATCGAAGATCCTTCGGGACGGTCCTCCGGTTTTAGCTTACAGAAACGAACGCTTCCGAGAGCCGCCGTTCAGAATCGTTTGGCCTCTGCCTCTCGAAACCGGTACTGTCGATGAGGAGGCCTTCTAGGTCGACCTCTCCACGGGGAATGGATCGTTGGAATCTACGGGGTGCCCGTATTAGATTAATTCGACGGCCAAATGTCACCGAAAGCCGTTTCGACTTGATTGGCCCTTGCTATGAATTCCCTGGAAGCCGTCTGTGCTCACATTGATGGAGCGCTTGAAGATGGTCTCACCGCCGAGAAGGTGCGGAACCGAGGTCGCGTGCTCGAATCCACGGAAGAAGCCGTCGTCTTTGAAGTAGAGCGGCACACCGCAGCCAGTGGCGCCCTGTACACTGAAGGGATGCCGATGAGTGCTTTCATCACGTATTGGCCCCGCTACCGGTTTGAGTTCGAGACCGAAGAACTGACACCGTTGGAGGAGCACCGTCCTCGAACGTTCGACTGCAACTACGACTTGCTCGTCGATGAGCTCAGCCGGAACGTCATCGAGTTTCAGGTCCAGTGGAAAGAGGGCTCGTGGGTGTGTGAAGAGAGCGTCTCGAACAAGAAAATGGAGGTCGAGGACCTTAATGACGCAGAATCCTTTGCAGAGGCGTTCATTCGGACGTGGGACCTAAAGACGATGTTTGCCCCTGAGTTGAGGGAAGCGCTCGATGAGGTGAAGGTCGAGGAGCATTTCTCGACCCTCGAGAAATTACTCGTTGAGGAAGCGCAAGAACAGGTTCGCCGTGCGTGGAAGCGTCGAGAGGAGGCATAAGGCGTATTTGTTTCTTCTCTCTAAAGGCCTCTTTTTCGAATGCGGCTGAGGGGGGGACGACTGTGTTTTTCCTTCTTGCGGGCTTTAGAGTCTCCCCCCGATGATTACTCCAGTGGGCGCGAGGGGAGTGTGTGCAGGTTCCACAGGCAGAGCTGGCGCCCCGTTCGCGGGTTTTCGTCAATAGTGTCCAAGGGCTGAGGAAAGGCGAAGGGGGGACGCCGGAGATTAATCCGCCGGACGCTGCCGACCGGGATGTCGTGGTATTCGTCGACCGTCTTTCCACTACTGGCGAGAAGGAACCGGGCCCCACTCGCCTTGAAGTTGCGCAGCGCCATGAAGATGTGCCGCGTCGGCAGGTGGATAAAGCAGTCGCGGCAAAAAACCGCATCGGTGCGAGGGAGAGGAGCCGTCGTGACGTCTGCACACAGAAAAGACACGGACTCCCGTCCGTATTTCTCTCTGTTACGGTCGATCATCTCCTCGACGATGTCGACCCCCACGTATCGGTCCAACTCGTCGACGAGGTGCTTCATCCAGTGAAAGTCCCCACAGGCGGCGTCGAGCAGTGAGCAAATGTCGTATCGTCGCCACAGCGCAGGCAGCTTCCGGCGGAGGACCTCTGTATTTTCGAGGGTAGACCCGTGGCCGGATTTTGTCGCTTCGTCCCAGCCCCCGTTCGAATAGATGCTCGAAAACACCTGCTGCCGATGCGCACTTTTGCGAATCCGGTTCTTGATTCGGTCTCGCAGCTTCCAAAATTCGAATCGAAGGTGCTCGATGAACGAGGAAAGCCGGTCGGACGCTTTCATAGGGCGTGAGAGCTCCTTGACATAATATGGTTACAAGTTTGTAAGATTTGTTCGGGCGTCGATCTGGGTCGACTCGGGAAAGGGACCGTGTACGAAGAGAGCCCTTCGTGATTTAAAAGCCCTCGGCCGGGGGCACCACTGCTCCATCGTCATGGCGGGGGAGGAAGGAGCAGAACGCACCCTGCCCTGCGGCCAATCGTTTGGGCGGGGCTCAAGATTGAACGGGCTCTCCTTCCTAGGATACGGAGGGAACCGTACACGTGGAGATCTTAGACGACCTCCTCAGACTGTAATCAGGCCGGCCCTTTGCGCTCATCCTTTCGACGAGAGCGACGTCTGTAGGGAGTGAAGCGGGGGATCTACCGATCTTCCCGTCGACCCGCCCGCAGTCGGCTGTGCCTCGAGTCCGAGCGGGCAGGAAGAGGAGGGGGAAGGGATGCAGGGGAGAGGGGAGGGCCTTCCAGAGGCGAAGCCCGAACGCCCTCCCTGAAAGAGAACTGCTTCGAACCGGCTATTCCTTTGCGCGAACAGAGCCGCTTCCACTAATGCTGCTCTCTACCTCCGGATCGCCCTCATACTGCACGTCGCCCGAGCCGGCAATCGAGACGCTGAGTTCCTCGACGACGGGCAGGTCCACGTCTCCGGAGCCCGCGATGAACACCTTGGCCGTATCGACCTGTCCCCGCAGGCCGGCCCCCCCGGACCCGGCGATGTCGATCTCGAGGCGCTGCACGTTGACGTCCAGGTCGAGGTTGCCCGATCCTGCGAGGTCGAACACGAGAGACTCCCCTTCGATGGGGGTCTCTCCGACGACGTCCCCGGATCCCGCCAGATCGATTTCCTCAAACGTCGGAGCGGTCACATACACGTCGACGTCGGCTCCATTCAGGCCACTTCCGGTATCGAGCAGCCAGCTCAGCCAGCCAGACTCCCCTTCGGAGCGGATTTCGAGGGTCTCACCGTCAATGGTCGTCTCGATCTTCTCGAGGACGTCCGGCGAGGCTTCGAGGTCCAGCGTGTGCTCGGTCCCCTGGCGCAGATGAAGCGTGCCCGGAACGCTGAAGGACACGCTCGAAAAGCCCTCGACCTCGCGTTGTTGTCGCTCGCGGTCCTGTGCGGTGGCCGGCAGCGTCGCCGAAACGAACAGGATGAGCAGGAGAACGAGGAGGGGAGCGCTCTGGCGAAGGCGCCACAGCGAGGGAACGGAATGGACGGAAGGAAGGGAAAGCATCTTAGAGAGAGGCATGTTTACGGAGGATCTGCTCGACGAAGTCTGCGAGTGAGGGGTGTGGGAAAGGATTTCTAACGAGTCACCCGAAGCTGACACCGCCCCGTACGACGGGGTTGCAGGAATATTTTCTCTTCATGTAATATTCTTATAGTATGCGTCTTACGGGGAAGAATGGGAGGTATGAGTCGGGCACACCCTTTCACAACGGAGGGGTGTAGAGTACAGTGTAAGTTCACGGGGAGGTACTGCCCCTGAGGGGACGGGCCGGGTCGTGGCATTTTTTCGGGGGCTCCCACTACATTCAGCGGGGGACAATCAATGCACCTCCTGGATCGCGGGAAATCGGTTTGTAAGGATCGTCTCCACGTCTTCCGCGCTCAGGCCCGAGTGCTGCCGAAACGCCTGGAGGTGGGCCTCCATCTGGCCGGGGCTGTTGCTGTCACTGCCAAACACGATCCGGTCCAGCCCCAGCGTGCGGAAGGCCTCTCCGGCTCGGGGGTTTGCGTCTCGGACAAAGGCCTCGGTATCGCCATCGACCAGCGAGGGCGGCACCACGGCAAAGGAGGAGTCAAGGAAGAAGCGTTCTTCGTCGGGGTCGAGGGCATCCAGCGTCCGGGCCAGGGTGTCAATCTCGTCCACCTCTTCCTCGGCCAGCGGCACATTTAGTCCCAGGTGCGCCATCTGGACGGCCGTCTGTTGGACCTCGGGGGCCACGGCTTCGAGGAAGCGCTGGAGTTGGGGCACTCCGTAGTCTGAATCGCGGGTCTGAGGATGGATGACTGTGTACAACCCGTGGTCGTCGGCGTGGCCAATGAGGTCGACGATCATTGCCAGTTCCTCCTCGTCCGTCAGGTCGACGTCCGCATTGAACAGGTGGAGCTTAATGCCGCGAACGGAGGGCTTGTCGGCACACCGATCGACCTCGTCCAGGGCGTAGTCCGCCAGGGGGGGAATGCCGCAGAATGCCACGAGTCGCTCCGAAGCTGCGGCCTGCGCCGCGATCCAGTCGTTTTCCTCGCGGACCCGCTTGTGCTCGTTCTCGTAGTCGAGTTCCGGTGCCGCAAACATGTACGCGAAGGAGAGAACCAGCGCCCGGTCGATGCCTGTCTCGTCCATCTCGGAGCGCAGAGAGTTGTGGGCCCACCGTTTTCCGTCGGCAGGATCGGTGTTGTAGGGCACAGCCTCCTGCCATTTTTCACCCGCCTCGGTGACGACCTCGCTCCGGAGATGGATGTGGTGGTCGGTGACGGGCTGGGCGTGGCTGGAAACGGGGGCGGCGAGTATCATGAGCGCCGTGATCGTCGAGTGCAGACGGTGCATTGCCCGTAAAGGAAGTGGTTCGAGTCGTGATCGAAGCAGGAGGAAGCAGACAGGAGGATCGGCGGATGGGTTGCACGCTCAGCGAAGGTTCTCTCTTGAGAGCCCAGGGGGTAGATCGAATACCAATTCTGACGGTCCATGATGCAGGTTCTGCCCTTCTGTGCGTCACAGAGCCGACCCGCCGGTCGGACGGACCGTTGGACGGGGGGTATTTAATCCAAGTGGGTTGGTTGTGCAGCGGGTGACTCGGGCCCCACAAGTCATTCGAGTGGAAGGAAGAGCTTCAAGCATCACTGCAGTTGCTCACGCCCCGTAGGTTCGACACGCCTCCTCGGAGAAATCTCGCCAGGTGGGGTTGTGCTCGCGGATCAGGTCCAGCTTCCAGGCTCGCTTCCAGTTCTTGAGCTGTTTTTCGCGTCGGATCGCGTCTTGAATCTTGTCGAAGCGTTCGAGGTGGACGAGGCGGGTCACGTCGTGTTTTTTCCACAAAGGTGGACCCCCTTCCGGTGCGATGCTGGTGGAGGCGGCGCACGATGTCGCTGGTCACGCCGACGTAGAGAGTACCATTGGGCTGGCTCGCAAGGATGTATACGAACCCGCTGTTGAACGTGGGAGGGAACCATCCGCGGAGTAGAGGCTCGTCCTGGTAGACACATCTCCATCGCTCGATATAACGTCCTCCGACAGCAGGGGCCCGACCGCTCGGTGGATGACTCCGCCAATAGAAATGATACCCAACCCGTCGTCGCTCCAAGCTTGACTTGGAGCCTATCAACCGGTCGAGGAGGTTTTATCTGTCGCAGGATGGGCTCCGGATCGGAGCCCGGAGCGACGGGATAGTTGGTTGGCAGGAAGTAGGTGCCAAACCGCCTACGCCGCATATGCCTCCTCGCACTGCTTCTCCACGAGGCCGAAGGCGGGGGATAATGAGACGGGAAACTGCAGGCGGTGCGAAAACGATGCGGCGAGAGGCGCCGTGCAAGGGAGGCGTCACCGCGGGCGTTTTCCAATTCGTTGCGGAGGGACGTGTGGACAGTCGGCCGGAGGAAGGAGACGACGGGCAGTAGCGATTCCCTTTCGTCTTCGGACTACAATCCAGGTCGAGATCCGGCGCAAGCCGTCTGCGAAACGAAGGGAGCAACGGCCGGTCTCCAAACTGGGTGCAACTCGCTGCGCACAGATGCAAGCGGCTTCCTGAGACTCTGAACGACGGAGAATCGTCGGATCCCGGGAGGAATTGGCCAATCTAACCGGGTGCTCACGCGAGGAAGACCCGCGTCTTTTCTCCCGACAAACCCTTCTTCAGTCTCATGTATCTTCTCTCTCGACGCACACTTCTCGCGGGACTTGCGATCGGTGTCTTGATGCTCGTTCCGGTATCGACGGCGTATGCTCAATCTGAAGCCGTCGTTGGAGACCGTGCCCCTCAGTTCACACTGGAAGACACCGAGGGCGACACCCACCGATTGGCCGACTACGAGGGCCAGTACGTCGTCCTGGAATGGACGAACTTTCGGTGCCCGTACGTGGGCAAGCATTACGGCAGCGGCAACATGCAGCAGCTCCAGGAGACCTACACCGACGAGGGCGTCGTGTGGCTGTCGATCTACTCGTTTCCGCCCAGTCATCCTGCCTACATGCCCCCGGACGAGATGGCAGCCCAAAACGAGGAGCTGGGCGGGCGCCAAACCGCGCTTCTTCTGGACCCGACGGGCGAGGTCGGACAAACCTACGGGGCCACGAATACTCCGCACATGTTCGTGATTGATCCCGACGGCACCCTCCTCTACAAAGGAGGGATCGACGACAAACCGACCACCGACGAGGCAGACATCGAGTCCGCCACGAACTACGTCCGTGCGGCCCTCGAGGAAGCGCGGAGCGGATCCGAGGTAAGCGTTGAGTCCGCCGCGCCGTACGGGTGCCCGATTCAATATGCCGACTAAGAGTCTGTTTTGATTTTGAGTCGGAAAGTGAGAGTGAGGATCGATGAGGCGAACATCGGCCGAGGAGGAGACGCGTAGTGGAACTACTCGTTG
>CAYXAD010000148.1:0-8441 GCA_964462965.1 uncultured Salinivenus sp. | reverse complement strand
CTGACCGCGCCCTGAGCGGTAGCGAGCGCCCTGAACGAAGTGAAGAAGTAGTTTTGTCCCGCTGCCCCTATCACGTGAAATCAGCGGTCTGCGGCCTGGCCCGACGGCGATCGGGGGCAGCCGTCCTCCGTCCCAGTTAAAAGAGCACGCAGGTCGCAATTTACGTTATCTACGAGGCCCCCTTGCGCTTCGAGCGGATCCCTCCTGCAGCGTCCCTCTCGATCCGGTTTCGGACTCGTCCCAACGCACGTCGACCGCCAGCCGCCCCCTCGTCGAGTCGACCAAGACGCGATGGGTGCCTGACTCCGGGAGGCCGAGTGCCCAGACGACGTGCCCCTCGAAATCACACGCAATTGTCGCCCTCGCCCCGTCCGAAAACGCCGCCTCCCACGTGCGTCGAGCCAGCGTCGAGCCTCCTTCCTCTGTATGGGCTCGAGCCGACTCGAACCGTACCTCCAGCACGTAGGGACCGCCCAGCTCGAGGGGCCGCCCCGAGCCGCACTGTTGGACGGGCGCCTCGACCTGGCGAACCGTGTACGAGGGCACGCGTGCCTCCTGAAAGCCAAACACCACCCGGTGCCCACGGGTCGTGGCGGCCACATGTACGGTGTCGAGTCGCGCCAGAGGGGGAGCCGCATGGCCTGCCCGCTGAACCTCCTGCGTCGACCACGTTTGCACGACAGTGAGTGAATCCTCAGACGTTGTAGCCGGATCGTCCCCGCACGCCGCACAAAACAAGAGCCCGACCAGCGGTCCGAGAATTGCCGCCGGCAAACGCAGCGTTGAACCAACGGCCTCAGTCAATCGACGTAGAAGCTCCATTCCAGGCGCGAAATGCGATTCTGTTCAAACGACACACGCAGGAAATTGGGCACCGGGGTACCCAACTCGTAGACGAGAGAATCTCCCTGTGCCTGATCCGGGGGGCCCAGCAGCGCCTCCGCCTCCTCCTTAGACAGCCCCACCCGAAGTCCCTTCTCGGTCCTGTAGCTCGAATCCACGACTGTGAGGCGCTCCATGATCTCCTTCGGATCGCCTGCCACGTCGTAGACGGTAACTTCCATTCCGTGATATACGTAGGTGCGGAGAGTGTCCACCTGGCCCCGAACGTGCCGATTTTTGTGCGGCTCCCGCTCCACACGAAGCGGCGGCCGAAGCCGGTCGAGGACGGCCAGGGAGTCCGTTCCCGGAGGGCGATCGATTCCGGCCTGTATCAGCGCGTCCAGCGACACCCCGGGACGTCCCTCTCTGTCTACCTGCGGGGAGGGAGACTCCGACGCCTCTTGTCCACATCCCGCCCAGACCAACACCAGTCCGATCAGCACGATGCATCTCAGAGAGGAACTCATCTTTCTCACGCCGAAGATCGGACGATGATGGGGCGGCTGGAGGGAAACGGCACGGAAGAAGATACGCAGACCCCGGCCGATGAGTTGTGCCTCCTACACCGAATGGCGTAGGCCCAGAGGGGGGCTCCGTCGGAAAGGGCCCCCGCAGTCTATGGCCGCGGAGAGAGAAATCGATCTGCAGGGCGGCGCGACGTTCTCAAATCGCCGGACGGAATCGCGAAGTCGTTGCTCGGTTCGTTCCGCCGCTTTACATCACGGATGCATCCCGGGCCGAAATCAGACGGTGGGCGTCCCTCCTCCAGGAAACTCGATCCCTACGGGTCTACGCCGTCCGATTCCAGTTCCATCGACCCGCTGTCGTTCGCCGATCCATACGTTCCCCCCTATGTAGAAAGAAGCTGGCGACTACTGGTCGTCGCGCCCCTCTCCTTCCACCTGTTCTCCTTCCGGGGAGACGAGGTACCACTCTGCACCGAAGCCCTCCACATCCTGGCCTTCGGTGTCCCCGGGCTGAGTATCTTGTGCGTAGTAGTAAAGCGGCCAGCCATTGTAAGTGACCTGTCGGGTGCCGTCCTCGCGGGTGATCGTATCGAGCTTGCCGGCGTCCACGCCCTCGCCCGCCTCTACTTGGCCCTGAGTTGTGAGCGGGGGCCACGCCTCAGCGCAGGCGTCGTAGCAGGTACTATTTCCTTCGCTGTCACTCTCAAAGAGGTAGAGGCTCCGGCCCTTTGCGTCAGTCAGATAGGGTCCTACTTCGTCCCCCTCCGTAACCTGCACGGTGACGGCTCCCCCCACGTCCTGCGCCGCTACAGGGCCGGGTCGCACAGCAACGATCACGAGTACCGCCAGAAGCCCCACTGACAACGTTTGGAAGGCTCGCTTCGTCGTTATCATGTCGTCCACCTCTCTCTTCGTGACAAGCCAGCGAAGGGGGAATCGATACGGAGACCCCGACCTCGGATGTCCCTTCCCATCCGGGGCTTCCGGCCCCCGTCGCACGATTTTCAAGTGTGTCCAAACATGTTCAGGGGGAGAAAAAGACGATCGCAGCACATCCCCCGTCCAACAACAAAAGCCCACCCTGGCAGCGTGCCAAGGTGGGCATCTTCTTTTCGAGTCTCCTGCTTATCTTCCGGGACCGCCCTGCAGCTCCGGACTCCCGTCAATGCACCATGTGGGCCAGCGAGCAGAGAAGACTCTCGCACGCGGGGGCCCAACGGCGTCTACAGGGGAACTTTACTGGGAGCTTCCTCCATTTGGAGCCACTCCCGGCGGAAGGAAGGTGTCAGCATTCTTGGCCGTGAACTGCCCCGTAATGACGACATCCGTGGTGTCCCCCGAAACCTCACCGGTTGAATTATCAAACTGAAACTGCACGCGCATGGCTTCGACGTCGAAGGTCCCACTGACGCGTCGGTCGTTCGAGGTTTCAAAGTCGATGCTGCCTCCGGTGCCAATGTAGTACGACGCTCCATTCTGGATCTCCCCTACGTCTTCGAACAGAATCATCCCCATGGAATTTCCCAGATCAATGCCGTCCTCAGAGGCAGTTATGGCGTGCGAACCCGTGGAAGGGCGGACTCCTTGGCGCACCGCAAGGCCAAACAGTCCCTGCTGAGCGCTGTTCTCCCCAAACGACTCATCGTCACTCAAGTAGAGCCCGAATCCTGACTCCCCGGTCTCCGGATCCGTTCCCTCGGCAAAAAACGAGAAGCCAGTGAGCTCCTTTTGATCCTTCGCGGCGACAGTAGCGTTTGCGGTTGCCGTTTCGCCCACCTCGGAGATTTCAAGCTGGAATTGATTGTTGATTTCCTCCTCGTTCCCTCCGCCCGAATCACAGGCTGCAAGGACCAGGAAGAGAGGGAGAACAGCGGAAAAAACGAATCGAACGGGAGAAGAAAAGCGCATGGTGTATTTCAAGGGACCTATTTTGTGGAAATGGGACGTCTAAAAAACCAACCCGTGGTTGGGCGTTGAAGAGCGACTTTTTAGTCTACATCCGGACACCAGTTCCACAAATTTCATCGTGCCTATAAAATTCATAAATGTTGATCGAGATACTCCTCGGCCTCTGCCTGCACCCGGTCCTTCATTGGACGCAAGAACGCACTCAGATTGATTGCTACCTGAATGGCGTCCGCCTCGACGTCAATGTGGCCGTTGGTGCCCTGTCCTTCGAAATGAAGCCGGTCGTCCGTCCAGTGATAGTCGCCTCCCAAGTCCTCTTCGAGCTGTTGGGCCACTTGCTCGACCGCCTGACGGGCCTCTGCGGGATTCAAGGAGTGCGAACGTTCAAAGTCGATGTCGGACATGCTGGGGACATATAATGAAAATGAGACAGCCTTTCTCTTCCGTACGACGGACGACTTGGTGCATTGTGCCCACCTTGGCTATGTTCCTGCCCCTTCGCTAAAGATCTTCCTCCCCTTTTCCCCGCTCTTTTCTTCTCCCCTATGGTCGAGTGTAGACCCATCGTCTGTTTCCTCGGCGTCCTGTTTTTCTCCCTCCTCGGATCGACCACAGCCGCCCAGCCAGATCCCGACTCGACACTCTCCCCTTCGGGCACGCAGTCCGATTTGCGGCCGACCCTCCGGGAATGGTCGGCCGATCGTCGGCGCCTCGTCTTGGACCGAAAGCACTCCTACGGCTCTCGGCACTTCGATCGCGGGGTCTTTCGCCACGTAACCCCCGCGATGGATCGGGAATACGAACTCGACATGCTCATGTACCGCTTCACCCCCACGGAGGCGGATTATCCATCCCGGGCGGATAACAGCATGTTGTTACGGGTCGGTAGCATCGAGCGAGACATATGGGCTCTCTCAACTCGCTTCCGAAGTGCCGTTCCGCTGGATTCTTCTCATACGCTCACTCTCGACGGTACCCTCCAGCAGGACGCGGAAGCCCATCGGGCCTTCCTGGAAATCGGGTACGCCTGGCAGGTGGCCCCGCACCACACCGTCGGCCTGCGGCATACGTTCTCCGAGTTTAAAGCCGACCTCGATCTGACGGCGTTTTATCGCTACTCCGCCCCCCGGCTCGGCTCCGCCCGGGTGTCGCTGACCGCCCTGGACCTGTACAACGACTTCATCTACGAGCAGCTCGGCATCAGTGCCGATGCGCTCGACGTTCTTCGGACCTACGACCGCTCTCCCTATCTGCTCTCGCTGTCCGTCTCGACCCCCAAACAGTATCCTCTGCGGGGAGAAGCCGTCGCCGCCCTGCAGCCGATGAGCCGGGCTACGTTCGAATCCCAGACAACCCCGGACCGCAAATTTCGGGACGACGAGCGGCTTCACTACGTCGGCGCCTTGATCGAATATCGTCGCTCTCCAATCGCGACGGGTGCGTTCTACAAGCGCGACGCTAGCTGGCTGCGACGGGTGGGCGAGGGCCCGGAGGTGTCGAGCGACTACACGTCCTCCCAGGCCTTCCAGCGCCTCGGTGCCTTCGTCTCGGGCCGGTGGGGACGCCTTCGGGGAAGGATTCGTGCGTTTACCGGACACTACCGGGACCAGCAGCACGGCGACGACTACTCTGAATCGATCATCGAGCAGTCCGTCGACTACGACGAAGAACAACGGGGGCTGCAGGCCCGGCTGCTCCACGATCCGGACCGAGGACCGATCGCAGGCCTCGAGTATGCGGCCCTCCAGCGTGAGTATCACGGGGATGAGCTCGCTCTCATTCGCCCCTGGACCCGCCAGTGGTGGACGCTGGGCCCCAGCAACTATCGACTGGTCGGGCTCCTCGGGTACCGGTTTTCGCGGGGCAAACTCATTGTCGGCGTCGGATACGACCTCGACGGAGACCCGCTACAAGGGAGATTGGATTCGCCCCGACGGTTTGACAATGGCTTTGGACGCCTCGTTCTCACGTGGTAGAGGAGCACCGGCTCGACAACGGCCTCGTTGGGGGGGTGGGGCAGGGCGCGACAAAAGGGGATCGGGGGCGGCCAGATGTCTTTCTCCCGAATCGGAGCGACGGTTCTTGTAAGTGCCTGCCGGTCGTCGTTTGTTGTAGGGCGTGCGTTGCGTTTTTGGTCAATGGTTTCGCTGTATGCTCTCGTCTCGCTTTCGTCTCTCCGTCCTCGTCGCGCTCGGCCTCCTCCTCGTTGCGCCGGCGCTTCACGCCCAGTCCGCCGAGAAGCTGCAGTCTCCCTCCACGTTCCTGGGCTATGAACTCGGCGAACAGTTCACCCCGCACCACCGTGTCGTCGACTACGTGCACCACGTGGCCCAGCAGTCGCCTCGCGTCACTCAGCGTCAGTACGGAACGTCGGTCGAGGAGCGTCCCCTCCTCCTGGCCACGGTCACGTCGCCGGACAACCACGACCGCCTCGAAACGCTCCGCCGAGACAACCTGAAACGCACCGGTCTCGTCGAGGGAGAGCCGGAGGCCGATCCAACCGCCGTGGTCTGGCTCAGCTACAACGTGCACGGCAACGAGTCCGTCTCCACCGAGGCGGCGATGCGCGCCCTCTACACCCTGGCCGACCCGACCAACGAAGGAACGCAGGACTGGCTCGACGACACCGTCGTGCTCCTCGACCCCTGTCTGAACCCCGACGGCCGCGAGCGCTACGTGCAGTGGTACCGGCGGACGGTGGGGCGCACCGCCAATGCCCGACCCGAAGCGCGCGAGCACCACGAGCCCTGGCCCGGAGGCCGCACCAACCACTACTACTTCGACCTCAACCGCGATTGGGCCTGGGGCACACAGCTCGAGACTCGGCACCGCCTCGACGCCTACCACCGCTGGATGCCGCACGTCCACGTCGACTTCCACGAACAGAGCGTGAACGACCCCTATTATTTTGCGCCGGCCGCCGATCCCTTCCACGAAACATTGACCGACTGGCAGCGGGAGGTCCAGTTCACGATTGGCCGCAACCACGCCAACTACTTTGACCGCAACGGGTGGCTCTACTTTACGCAGGAGGTGTTCGACCTCTTCTACCCCGGCTACGGCGACACGTGGCCCCTCTTCAACGGCGCCATCGGCATGACCTACGAGCAGGGCGGCTCCGGACGCGCCGGGCGTGCCATCCAGACCGCCGAGGGGGATACCCTCTCGCTTGCGGATCGCATTGCCCACCACTACACGACCAGCCTCTCGACGGTCGAGGTGGCGGCCAGAAATCACCAACGACTCGTTCAGGAGTTTACGAACTACTATCAGTCGGCTCAAGAGAACCCGCCCGGTGACTACTCGACCTACGTCGTCCGACGGGACGAGCACGGCGATCGCCTCGAGGCCCTCGCCGAGCACCTCGATCGTCAGCGCATTCGCTACGGCTACGCCACGCAGGAGCGGTCGGTCGAGGGCCACTCGTACCGGAGTGGCGAAACCGAGGAGGCTCGCGTCCAGGAGGGCGACCTTATCGTCCCTGCCGCACAACCGAAGAGCCGGCTCGCCAAGGTCCTCTTCGAGCCGGAGACGGCAATTGTCGATTCGATGATGTACGACATTACCGCCTGGGGATTGCCGTACGCCTACGGCCTCGAGGGATACGCCCTCCCCGAATCGATCTCCCCCGACACCGACACGATGCCCGTGTCTCCATCGGCTCGGGCGAGCGGAGCGGACGAGCCCTACGCCTACCTCACCCCCTGGTCGAGCCGAGACGACGCCCAGTTTGCCGCGGCCCTGCTCGACGAAGGCCTCCGATTTCGCTTTGCCCTCCAGCCGTTCTCTACCGGCGACCGCTCCTTCGATCGGGGTACGCTCGTCATCACCCGCGCCGGCAATACGAATCGCATGGACCGCTTCGACCAGACGGTGCGCACCTTGGCCGATCAGCACGACCAGCCCCTCCATCCCACGTCGACCGGGTTCACGGAGCAAGGGCCGGACTTTGGATCCGACAACTACGGGTTCGTCGACGCCCCCCACGTCGCCGTTCTCTCGGGAGCGCCGACCTCCTCGTATCGCCTCGGCGAGGTGTGGCACTTCTTTGACCAGCAGATCGAGTACCCGGCCACGCTGCTTCCCGCGGACGAGTTCGAAGCGTCTATGCTCGACGACGTAGACGTGTTCGTGCTGCCCGGCGGGCGCTACAGCTCGTGGCTCACTGACGCCCGTGTACAGGCCCTCACGGAGTGGGTGCGCCAGGGCGGCCGCCTCCTCGCCATGGGCGGTGCCAACGAGGCTCTTGCCGCGCACGATTCGTATGCCCTCTCGCAAAAGCAAGACACCGCTGCTCCAGACGACGCCCAGGCCCCCACCCTCCAGTCGTACGACACCCAAACCCGTCGACGTCTCACCGAAGCCACTCCCGGAAGCATTCATCGGGCCTGGATCGACACGTCGCACCCGCTCGGGTTTGGCCTCGAAGCGCCCTATTTCACGCTCAAGCGCAACGACGACGCCTTTGCCTACCTCGACGACGGGTGGACCGTGGGAGCGCTCGAAACGGGCGCGCCCGTCAGCGGCTTTATGGGACACGAGGCCCAGCAGCAGGTGAAAGAAACGCTCCTGTTCGGCACGCAGTCGCTCGGCAGCGGCCACGTCACCTACTTCGTCGACAACCCCCTCTTCCGCGGGTTCTGGTACAACGGACAGGTTCTGTTTGCCAACGCAGTCTTCTTTGTCGGAAACGAGTAGCGTGTGGAGGTTGAGGGGGCGGGAGTTAGAAACTGCTGCCTCTCTCCGACCGCCAGTGTCCGGTTCTACGAAGTGAATGCGCTGAACTCCATGACGGAGGCCCCTGAGAACGACACGGCCGAGGCTACCCACCACGTCTACATCGTCGAGTGTAGTGACGGCACGTACTACACCGGCTACACGACGAACGTGGACCGCCGTGTGGCCGAGCACAACGAGGGGCGTGCCGCCAAGTACACCCGCGGCCGTCGGCCGGTCGACCTCGTGCACGTCGAGTCTTTCGACTCCCAATCGGCCGCGATGCAGCGAGAGCACGCCATCAAGCAGCTCCGACGCCCGGCGAAGGAGCGGCTCGTTCGGGATGCAGGCGCGGCGGAGGGGAACGATGCGTGACTATTTCGACGGCGGACGGCCGACGACTAAGTAACGGTGTGTGCAGGTTTTTTTGAAATGGAACAGGCAGAGCCCCGATCGGCTCAGTGTTGG
>CAYXAD010000147.1:0-8597 GCA_964462965.1 uncultured Salinivenus sp. | reverse complement strand
TGTGGTGCGTATTGTATCCGTGCAATACGGTAATGTGGAGGTTGCACGCAACGTGTTCGGCGAACGAGTACCAAAAGTGCTCCACCATCTCGGTCGAGAGATCGCCCATCGTCTCACGGCTGAAGTCGGCCTCGACGTGGAGATAAAACCGGCCCGAGAGATCGATCACAGATCGGGCCAGGGCGTCGTCCATGGGGACGTAGGCGTGGCCGTATCGGGCGATGTGGGCCTTCTCTCCGAGCGCCTGCGACACCGCCTGCCCCAGCGTGATGGCTACGTCCTCCACGGTATGATGGTCGTCGACCTCCAGGTCGCCATCACAACGGATTTGCAGGTCAAACCCACCGTGCTTGGCGAAAAGGTCGAGCATGTGGTCGAGAAAGCCCACGCCGGTGTCGACGTCATAGGTGCCGTCGCCGTCCAATGTCAGATCGACGGCAATGTCGGTTTCGGCGGTCGTCCGCTCGACGGAGGCTGTACGCGGAGAAAAGGAGGTGTTGGGCATCAGTTCTATTCCGGGATCAACTGGGAGATAAAAATCAGCGAGCAGGGGACAGCGAGTGGAGAGATTTGATCCTCCCGATGAGCCGTCGTTTTGGTTTCAGAATCGTCGTCGAGGAGGTAATGGTATAGGAGCTTGCAGATTCGGTCCAGTACTCTCGAAACTCGTGTTGGGCGTACATGTGTCGCTTCTGCCCCCGATCCTTCGGCGTCAGCCCCCCCGCCTCGACCATCTGCTCGTACTGATGTCGAGTCCAGCGATGAAGCCGTAAGGATTCAGTGGCACTTTCAGCCATGGCGGTACTGATTTCACGAGCGGCTCACGGGGTTCGAACACGCAGGAGCGCCTCCTAGTTTTTATACTCATCTCTGTGGCAAGTGCCCGCGATCGGGTGGACCTCACTCCTTTGCATAGAATAACAACCGACCGTGCCAACGTACAGCGAGGCCGACTTTGAAGAGAGTCGCTTCGATTATGGAGAGCGTGTACGCATCTTGTTGCGACATCCCAAGCTGGGAGGGGTCTACGGGGAGGCCGTGGGGACCTGTGCGGCCCGGGAAGAAGAGGTAACGTTCGAGGCCCGGGACGGAACGGAGCGTACCAAGACGCTCGTCTGGTTGAAAGACATTGAGGGCTATGAAAAGCCCCACGATAATCTCCCGGATACGACCAAAAAGGTCGAAGAGGCCTGGTTTGCCGAGGAGGCCCTTCGTAAGATCGAGGGAGATCCGCTGGACGGCGTCAGCTTTAACTGACACGGATGTGAACTCCATTCTTTGTTGCCGAGACGGCGGCAGCTGACTCCGATCGCCTTCGGGCCAGGTCGCAGACCGCCGCTCCAAGCGGTGAAGGCGGTCGGCTGTCCGCAGTCGGCCGTCATCATGGCAGACTGGTCATACCTCGTACCTTGGACTCCCATAACACCGGCCATATTAACGGACTGACCCCGCATCACCACATGTCAACCTCCACTTCCGAGCGCTTGCTCGTCACGGCGGCCCTGCCGTACGCAAATGGACCCATTCACATCGGCCACCTGGCCGGGGCGTACCTGCCCGCCGATCTGTTCGTCCGCTATCAGCGGCTCAAGGGGCGGGACGTGGCCTTCATCTGCGGCTCCGATGAGATGGGGGTGGCCATCCTCATGCGGGCCATCCGGGAAGGCCGGTCTCCCGAGGACATCATCGATCAGTATCATCCCCAGATCCAGGAGAGCTTCGAGCGCTTCGGGATGAGCTTCGATTATTACGGTCGGACCACGAGCGACCTCCACGTCGAAACCACACAGGACTTCTTCCGCCGGCTCGATACGAAGGACATTTTTAAGCTGAAAACGGAAGAGCAGCTCTATGACCCGGAGGCCGAGATGTTCTTGGCCGATCGATTTGTCATGGGGACGTGTCCCATTTGTGGGTACGAAGAGGCCTACGGGGACCAGTGTGAGCAGTGTGGCTCGTCCCTGAGTCCGACCGAGCTCGAAGGCCCACGGAGCACCTTGACCGATGCTACCCCGGAGCTCAAGGAAACCACCCACTGGTACCTTCCGCTGGGCGACATGCAGCCCGAGCTGGAGGATTGGATCGACACGCATCCAGAGTGGAAGAACAACGTCCTCGGCCAGATCAAGAGCTGGTTCGACGACGGCCTGAAAGACCGCGCCATCACGCGGGACGTGCCCTGGGGTGTGCCGGTCCCTGAAGACGTGGCGGCCCGACATGGGCTCGACGCCGAAGGGAAAGTCATCTACGTCTGGTTCGACGCCCCCATCGGCTACATATCGGCCACCAAGGAGTGGGCCCGAGAGCAGGGAGAGCCGGAGCGGTGGAAAGACTACTGGCAGGACGACGACACGGAGCTCGTCCACTTTATCGGGAAGGACAACATTGTCTTCCACTGCCTGATGTTTCCCTCCATGCTCATGGCCCACGGGGACTACGTGCTCCCGGAAAATGTCCCCGCCAACGAGTTTTTAAACCTGGAGGGCCAAAAGCTGTCGACGAGCCGTGGCTGGGCCGTATGGCTCCACGAGTACCTGGAGGATTTTTCGGAGGATCAGTACGGGCCCGACTTGCTTCGGTACGCTCTTGCCACCACCCTTCCGGAGGCCCGAGATGCCGACTTTAGCTGGGAGGGATTTCAGAATCGGGTAAATGGCGAGCTGGCCGATGTTTTCGGCAACTTTGTCAACCGCACGCTGACGTTTGCCCACCGGTACTTCGACGGCGAGGTGCCTCCCCTCGAGGCGCCCTCCGACGCCGACACGGCGATGCTCGAGTCCATGAGAGAGGTGCCCGACACTGTAGGTTCGGCCTATGAGGCCTACCGGATGCGAGAAGCTGTCTTCGAGACGATGCAGTTGGCCCGGGAGGGAAACAAGTACTTCAACGATCGGGAGCCCTGGCACACACGAGAGAGCGATCCCCGGGCCTGTGCGAATACCATCCACGTGAGCCTTCAGATCTGTGCGGCTCTCTCCGTTCTGTTCGAGCCGGTCTTGCCGACTGCCGCTGCCGAGCTTCGGGACATGCTCAACCTGTCGTCGGTCCGGTCGAGCCTGCCCGGCGATAATCCGGACGACGCCGCCGGGTGGGACGACGCGGCCCGGCCGCTTCTCGCTGAGGGCCACCCGCTCAACGACCCTGACGTTCTATTCGAGAAGATCGAAGACGACGAAATTGAGGCCCAGATCGAAAAACTTCGCGATCGGGCCGCTGCCCAATCTTCTGAATCAACCACTGACGACTCCATGCCTGACGCTGATTTGAAAGACGCCATCTCCTTCGACGACTTTACCAAGCTCGATCTTCGGGTTGGAACCGTGACGGCGGCGGACCCCGTGCCGGATGCCGACAAGCTGCTCCGGCTGGAGGTCGACCTCGGCTTTGAAGAACGACAAATCCTGGCGGGGGTCGCCGAGCAGTTGAGCCCCGACGAGGTAACGGGGACCAAGGTGGTCGTCGTGGCGAATATGGAACCGAAGGAGATGTTTGGTCTCGAAAGCCAGGGCATGGTCCTCATGGCCGAGGAGGACGACGGCACGTTCGTTCCGGTGACCACGGACGCCGAAAACGGATCGGTGGTGCGATAGCCCGAGACGGAGCGGCATTCCGCTCATCGATTCTGTGTCCGTGATGGCGATTGCAATCATGTCGGCCATGGCGGCGGAGATGGAGCTGTACCTGGAGACCTGTACGCTCTTCGGCTCGACCCACCGGGCAGGCCTTACTTTTCATGAGGCCGAGCTGCACGGACACGACCTGATTCTGGTGAAGTCGGGGGTGGGAAAGGTGAATGCGGCTCTGTGTGCGCAGCTCCTGGTCGATGGGTTTGACACCGAGGCCATTCTGTGTACGGGAACGGCTGGGGCCGTGAATCCGGCCCTCGAGATCGGGGACATCGTGGTGGCGGAGGACTGCGTGCAACACGACCTCGAGGTCGATTTTCTCGGGCTTCCACGTGGGCAGATTCCCTTCACCGAGCTGCGGTTTTTCGAGACCGCAGAACGTCTGGTTCAAAAGGCGACGGCCTTGTCTCTGCCTGAGCATCGTCTTCACATGGGGCGGGTGCTGACCGGTGACGCCTTCGTACAGGACGAGGCGTACCGGCAGGAGCTCCGGCACGAACTGGAGGGGGACTGTGTCGAGATGGAAGGGGCCGCGGTGGGACAGGTCGCTACCCTGAACGGCGTGCCCTACCTGGTCGTGCGCGCCATCTCCGATCGTGCCGACGGATCCTCCGATGTCGACTTTCAGACGTTTCTTCAGGAGGCGGCCCATTCGTCCGCCCGCGTGGTCATCCACCTGCTCGAAGCTCTCCCTCCGAGGTCTCAGTAGTGCGGGGGCGTACGTAACGCGGTGTGCAGGTTTTGGGGGCTGTTGGGCACAGAAATGCTGTCCTTCGATCCTTTTCCATCTCAGGGCCTCTGTCCATCCAATAGTCGGCCGACCGGCCGGTCGTCCCTACGTCACGGTGTGAAGCGTGTATTGACCAGAGAATGCTCCTTCTGAGACTTCTCGCGTACGTTTCAGAGGGAAAAGAACATTCCCGATAGACAGAACACGTGCACGCCGTTAAGTACTACGATTCATTCTGCGTCCAGTACGAGTTCTGCGAGGACCGGGAGGTGGTCGGACGGATAGTGTTCGTCCCACTTCTCGTTGAGATGACCGTGCCGTCGGACGTTCACCTCCGGACTCACAAAGACGTAGTCGATTCTCTCGCCGGGCTGCACGGTGGGGGCGAAGTCGTTGAGCGTCGACGTCGGCCCGTGATGCGGCTGCTCCGAGGTGTAGAGGGCGTCCTGAAGAGGGAACGGATCCGACTCGGACGTGAGCACCTGATACGGCTCCGAGTCCTCCGTGGCGTTGAAGTCGCCCATTACGATCACTGGTCCTCCTTCGGCAAGGGCATTGAGGGTCTCGACAATCATTTGTGCCCCTCTGAGTCGGGCTTCCGCACTTTCGTGGTCGAAGTGGGTATTCATCACGAGCAGGGAGTCCCCCGTGGCCCGGTCTCGGAATCGGCCCCAGGTCACGATGCGAGGGATGTCGTTGCCCCAGCTGGTGCTACTGGGAACGGTTGGGGTGTCCGACAGCCAAAAGGTTTCGTGTTCGAGGAGCTCCAGCCGATCGGTCCGGTAGAAGAGGGCCGAAAACTCATCGCCGCCGTCCCGGCGTCCCGTACCGATCCACTCGTAGCTCGGAAGCCGGTCCTCGAGCTGCATGAGCTGGTGCAGTTTGCCTTCTTGGGTCCCGATGACGGCAGCTCCGTGAAATCGCATCATGCTGGCGACCTTGTCGCGGCGATTCTCCCAGGAAAGCGGACCTGTGTCTCGAGGGGTGTCGTAGCGGATGTTGTACGACATTACGCGGAGAGGCTGTGTCTCCGTCGAGTCGGCAGCAACGCCCAGGAGGGGGAGCATCAGCAGAACTGTGCTGAAGAAAGATGCCGGAGAGGGGATGCAATACGGCACGGCGGCTCAGCTGTTGATCGACAGATTGGACAATGTATAGTCGGAGAGGAGGGAGAAGATCAAATCCCGCCTTGCGGGGGTCCACTGCCCCCATTCGAGGGGGCATCCTCTGTGAACTCGTGTCACGTGACTCATTCCTGCAACAGATCCGGCCCCCACGGATTCAATGCAAACCCCGTGAAGCGGGGAATGCTCTGTTGCTCTGTAGACCCGTTGTGCCGCGCGCTATGCAAGACCCCTACGAGGTCCTGGAGGTGCCGTCGGATGCCAGCCAGGAAGAGATCAAGAACGCCTTTCGGGAGCGCGCTCTGGAGTGTCACCCCGATCGTGTGGGTCGTGACGAAAAAGAGGAAGCCGCAGAAGAATTTCTTCGGGTTCGTGAAGCGTTCGAACTGCTGAGCGATCCCGAAAAAAAGCGCCAGTACGACGCAACGGGGGAAGTCGATTCCTCTTCTTCCGGATCCCGGGCTCGTCGCCATCGGTCGTACAAAGAGGAATGGAGGAAGTACAAGGATCAGAAAGTCTATGTAAGCAAAGAAGTCTTAGAGAATGTGTCGGGTCTGTCGAGCGAGTATGATCTGGTCCGGCAGAAAACCTCCATCACGGTTCCCGTCTTTTCCGTCTTAGGGGCCGTACTGTTTTTGGTGGATCCCCTGTCGATGTACGGCACGGGCATCTTTCTGGTGGACGGCTTGTTGTGTGGGTTGATCGGAAGTGTCTACGGTTTTGCCGTCGGCAGCGTCTGGGGATACATCGATCTCTTCCTCAAGGACCTGGGGTATAAATAACCCAAGTTGCGAGGTGCAACCGTATTGCTTCCTGGACCGCCGACCGTCGACCGCCGTAATGGACAATGTGCCACTGTCAGCGGCTACCGGCTGCCGTCTCGATGAAAACAGCATGTAGGTCGCAACTTGAATTAAACAATCTCCGTCTTGGGGAGGTCTCATCTCTTTTCTCGCTCGCCCTAGTGACAATCAATTCAGGGAGCGGGGGTGTGTCTGCTGAATGTCTGCGTCGCCTATGCGTCGACTTTTTTTGGTCACTGTTCTTTCTCTGGGTCCATGGGTATGGGGGGGATGTAGCGAGCCTCCCTCACAGGATTCCGGAGGCCCTCTTTCTTCTCAACAGGCGGCCTATGACGTCACCTACTACGACCTTGCCGTCACGGTCCATCCGGAGCAACAGCGGCTGGAGGGGACGCTGACGGTCCACGCTGCCGTCGAGGAGCCCCTCGATACCCTGGTCCTGGATCTCGATCACCGACTTCCCGTCGAGCGGGCGCGACCGGCAGGCCGTACAGAAGAGGAACTTCTTCCCGTAGAACGCCGGCGTGAAGGCCAAGAGCGCTGGATTGGACTCCGCGAGTCGGGTTCTGCGGGGGACACCGTTCGGGTTACCGTCGAGTATGGGGGACAGCCCCGGGAGGCCCCGAAACCGCCGTGGGACGGGGGCGTCACGTGGGCCGAGACGCCTCGCGGCGCTCCGTGGATTGCAACGTCAAATCAGACGGAAGGGGCCGACCTCTGGTGGCCGGTCAAGGACCATCCCTCCGACGAGCCCGACTCGATGGACATTGCCGTTACCGTTCCGGATTCCCTGGTTGCCGCCTCTAATGGAGTCCTGCAAGGAGTGGAACAGACGACTGATTCCACCCGCACCTATCAGTGGCACGTCTCCACCTCAATCAACGCCTATGCCGTCACGCTGAATGTAGCCCCATACAGCCGGATCGACACGACGTACGAGAGCACGAGCGGGGAGACAGTGCCCGTCTCTTTTTACGCGCTTCCGGAAGATACGGCCCGAGCTCGGGCCACCCTGCCCCATTTTCTCGATCAGCTTTCCTTCCTGGAAGAGACCCTCGGGCCGTACCCCTTTCGGGCCGACAAATACGGCATTGCCCAGACCCCCTGCTTGGGAATGGAGCACCAGACCCTCATCGCGTACGGGCACGACTTTTCCCAACGAGGGGGACTGGGATATGCAGCGGGGTTCGATGCGCTGCACTTCCATGAACTGGTTCACGAGTGGTTTGGCAACTGCCTGACGGCGCAGGACTGGAAGGACTTTTGGCTCCACGAGGGATTTGCTACCTACCTCGAAGCCCTGTACGCCGAGGCTCTCGAGGGGAGAGAGGCCTACCACGAGCTGATCGACACCTTTCGAGCTCGCATGGACGGGACGATCCCTATTGCGCGGCGCTCGTCGGTGACGGCCAAGGAGATCTATCACCGGGACGTCTATAATCGCGGGGCGCTCGTTCTCCATACGTTGCGTTACCTCGTCGGCGAGGAGAGACTGCGTACGATTCTCCGACAATTTGCAAATCCGGGGGAGGAGGCGACGCCCGCGCGTCGGTGTCGACACGTGGAGACCGGTGACTTTCTTTCCCTTGCCCAGGAGCACTCCGGTCGGGATCTCGAGAGCTTTGCTGACACCTACCTCTACCAGTCTGCGCTTCCGAGGCTGGATACGACCCGAACGGATGAGGCTGTCGAGCTTACGTGGCGTCAGACCACCGGCTCGTTCGAAGTCCCGGTTCCGATTGTCATTGATGGAACGTCACACCGGGTGCCGATGGACGAGGGGCGGGGACGGATTGAGGCGCCCGAGGGGGCGAGGGTCGAGATTGATCCGCAGGGGTGGGTGCTGCAGGCACGAAGAGATTGATCTTAACCGAAAGGGGCTTATACCAAAGGGGCCAGAGGACGTCTCTTTCTTCTAGCGGAACGACAGACGGGAGGGAGAAGGTGTTTTTTTGAATGCATCCTCATTTTAGGGGGGGCGCTCAAATCAGTCGGCTAGACGGTTGCACACTCGCCGAAATGCGAATGACAATGAAGAGTCCCGAAGATCCTATTCTGATTCGTTGTCCTGCTGCGGTTCCCGTCCAACTCTTGACCTGCTGGGGGACCAAGGGAGTTGTCCCGTTGCGATGAAGATGAGGGAGGCACCGAAAAGGATCCCGAGACCGAAATCAATGAATTCAGTGAACCCCGATCCTAAATCGGTATCAACGAAGAAGTAGGAAAGAGAAACAAGCAGAAGCCCGAGACCAATCAAGCGATTTTTTATTGAGCTCGACATCGATATTTGCGGGGCAATGTAAGGCCAAATCTC
>CAYXAD010000146.1:0-8706 GCA_964462965.1 uncultured Salinivenus sp. | reverse complement strand
ACCGCAACAAGCAGATCTTCATGATCACCGACGGCAAGCCCAGCTGTCACATCGAAAACGGCCAGATGTACCGTAATGCCTTTGGGCTGGACCGACGGGTCGTCAACAAGGTGCTGGATGAAGGCGTCATCTGTCGACGGGAAGGCATCACCATTACGACCTTCATGATCGCTCGGGATCCCTCCCTGCAGGACTTCGTGCGCGAGCTCACGGAGGCCAACCGGGGACGGGCTTACTACGCAGAGCTGGACGATCTCGGCTCCTTCCTCTTCGAAGACTACGTCCGCAACCGTCGCAAGCACCTGTGATCGATTGGGGGCTGCTGTGTGGAACGCAGGGGTCGGGGCGAGCCGTTGGGGGAACGGTCTCGTCGCAAGGGGTTCCCGAGCCTTGTGCGAGGTCCCTCCCTTGATTTGCGTGCCCCCCTAGTTTGCTCAGTGACGAGCGACCGCAAACGAGCGACCGCCGCACAGTGCCGTTTTTCAGCGGTCGGCGGTCCGTGGTCTGCCGTCTCGACGAAAATAGCACGCCGGGTGCCCGTGTGTTACATACTCCCTGACGGAACCGCTTTCCATGCCCGACCGCGTTCCCTTTCGTCCCAAGCAGAGCCTCGGCCAGAATTTTCTGCACGACCCCAACATGGCCGAGAAGATTGTCGATACCCTGGAGGCGCCCCCGGACGCGCACGTCGTAGAAGTCGGAGCCGGGACCGGAGTGCTGACCCGCCGGCTGGCGGAGCAGTACGAGACCCTCACGGCCATCGAGATCGATGAGCGGGCCGTGGAGGTGTTGCGCCGGGAGCTGCCTGCCGTCGACGTTCGACAGGTTGACGTGCGCGAGACGGATTGGGCCGCTCTCGCCCAGGAAAAAGGCGGGCCGTTGTACGTAATCAGCAACATGCCGTACTACCTGACGAGCCCGCTCCTTTTTGCCCTGTTGGAACAGCGGTCGCATCTCGCAGAGGCCGTACTTACCATGCAGCGGGAGGTGGCGGAGCGCCTCGTCGCAGAGCCGCGAACCAAGGCGTACGGCATTCTCAGCGTCCTGCTGCAGCTCTTTGCGGCCCCCGATTTGCTCTTTACGGTCCCGCCCCAGGTGTTTTCGCCGCAGCCCGACGTCACGAGTGCAGTCGTTCGGCTTCGCTTCGGAGAGGAACAGGTGCCGTCCGATCTGGCCCTCGACGACGTGCGCCCCTACGTCCGTTCGGCGTTCAACCAGCGTCGCAAGATGCTCCGGAACAGTCTGAGTGCCTGGGTAAAAGATCAGGGCGTCGAGCTTCCCAACGAATGGGGGCGCAAACGGGCCGAGGCGCTTTCTCCCGATCAGTTTGCGACGCTGGCTCGATTTTTAAATGAGAGAACGGATCCCGTGGGAGACCAGTAGGCATTGGAGATCCGGTTTGATCGGACGCCACGGTCCCCCGGAACGAAGTGGTCCTCTCGGCAAGGAGTTACATTTTCCAACCAAACCATCCACGTCGCTCTGACGCCGACAGTGGTCGGCACTCCGGCTTTGACTCAGAGCATGTCCCGACCGCCGTCGGGGCCTCTCCGACGACCGATATACCCCTCCTGTTCGGGTGGAGGGGCTCCGGATCGGCGTCCGGAGCGACGAGGAAGCATTTTGTCAAAGCAGAGCCCAAGTGTTTCTACCGTCGAATTGCCTCCAGGACCTATTTCGAGCTGCAGCTCAAGGAATAAGTACTTCGCGAGAGGACCACTAAGCCTGAGACGATACAGTCGAAGAGACAGTTATCAGTTCGTTTGGAGGACGAACCGTTGTCGGCCTTGACCTCTGTTCCATTACCGTAGTGTTCTCGTATGCCCGAGTCTTCTCCTGATTCGTCGTCGGCTCCCTCCGCGGTGACCTCCGACGGTGCCTCTCCCGTAGGTCTCCTCGAGGTCGACGAATCGATCGTCGATGACATTGCTGCGCTGCTGGAAGAAGGACAGCGGGGCATGGTGCTCAATCTGATCGCCGACCTGTACCCCGCGGACGTCGCACTCCTGTTGCGGCGGCTTCCGATTGAGGAGGCCAAGCAGCTCTTTCGATGGCTCCCTCCCGAGGTGGCGAGCGAGACCCTCACGGAGATGGAGGCCACCGTTCGAGGGACCCTGCTCGAGGATCTTTCCCCCCCGGTCCTGACGGATCTGATCAATGCGCTCGACACCGACGATGCAGCCGACGTGCTGGCGGAGCTGCCGGACGAGGTGGCCCTCCAGGTCCTTCCCGAGCTCGAGGATAGCGAGGATCTCACTGAGCTCCTCGAGTATGGGCCCGAGACCGCCGGGGGCATCATGGCGCGTGAATATGTGGCCATCCCGCCGGACTGGACGCTCGCGGAGGCCACCGAAGAAGTGCGGCGCAATGCAGACGACGTGGATGAGGTTTACACGGCCTACGTGGTCGACGAGGACGATACGTTGCTCGGGGTTCTCTCTCTGAAGCAACTCCTGCTTTCTCCGGCCTCTGTGCTCGTGCGGGACATCATGGAGACCGAGTTCATTACCGTCTCGCCCGACGTGGATCAGGAGCAGGTGGGACACGTCGTGCAGCGATACGACCTCGTGTCGGTCCCTGTGGTCGACGACGCCGGACACATGATGGGACGCATCACGATCGATGACGTGGTCGACGTCATCCGTCACGAGGCGGAGGAGGACATTCAGTTGATGAGTGGGCTTACGGGGGAGGAGGAGACCGCCGACACGGCCTTCCACATCAGCCGCGGTCGATTGCCCTGGCTCCTCATTGGGCTTTTTGGATCGGGCCTCTCGGCCAGCGTCATCGGCACATTCGAGGGAACGCTCGAACAGGCCGTGGTGCTTGCCACCTTTATCCCGATCGTGACGGCCATGGGAGGGAATGCCGCCGTCCAGAGTGCTGCGATTGCCGTCCAGGGCCTGGGGTCCGGGGAGCTCTGGCTTTCCGATGCCTTTCAGCGGATCGGAAAGGAGATGCTCGTGGCGCTGCTGAACGGCTTCATCATCGCCGGCCTGATTTGTGCAGCCGTCGCGATTCTGGGGATGGGGGACGTGGGACTGCTCGTCCTGACCCTCGGGATCACGATGCTCTGTGTGATCCTGGTCGCCACCACGAATGGAGCCTTGATCCCCTTTTTGCTCACGTGGCTGGGGGTCGATCCCGCGAGTGCCATGGGGCCATTCGTCACGACTCTGAACGACATTCTCGGCCTGGCCATCTACTTTCTCATCGCCACGTCTCTTTATCTCTGACGGGGCTCCTTTCCGTGTAGGTGTTTCCCCACGAGGTGGAGAAGACGCTGGACGCGACGCCGGTTCACCCCGAAGTCGTACTGCCCGGCGCGGCTGGCGCTACGGACGTGTAGCACCCCCATTGTCGAAGAGGGATGCGGCTCGACCCTCACGGTCACGTCGTCCTTGAAGACCATCGCCACCCGATAGACGGCTGTAGCCTCGCGATGCTCGGGCTGGAGGCGAAGCTCGATGGGGCTCAGCTCATCGAGGGCCTGTTGCGCCGCGTCGTACAGCGGATCGAGGGCCGCGTCGAAGGCCTCCGACGTGCGAACGCAGTTGGGAACCTCGGGACAGGGGGGAAGCGGATTCTCAGGCTGAGAGGGTACGGCGACCAGGCCCCAGTCATCGTTGTGACACCGGGGTCTTGTTGGGAGCGGTGGATTGACTCGCCTGCTGTTGGAGGCCCTTGGCATCGTTGTACTTCGAGGGACACTTCACCAGAATGTTGTCGGCCACGAACACGTCCCCCCGACTTTTTCCCTCCACGACGACTTGCTCGGCCTCTTCAAAGTTGGCGGGCTTGGGATCGGCGTAGCGGACTTTTTGGACGGTCCCCGCCTCGTCACGCATGTAGAACGTAAAGACGTTTTCATTCCGATCGTAGTGCGTAGGCTGATCTTCGACCCAGGTGCCCACGACGTGTGCCTTGGCGTCTGACTGAGTGGCCTCGTCAAAGTTCATGTAGCCTCCCACCTGATTTCCGAAGTTGAGAAGCAAGAGGGCGGCAAAGCCGGTCAGGGCGACCAGGCCGACGACGGTTTTCAACTGCATAGGGATGAAAAGCTGGGGAAAGAATCGTTCACAAAAGGATCGACGTCCGGAGGAAGCGGAAAATCTCGGCGCTCGGTGACGAGCCGCTACTCCTCACTCGTCAACTCATAACTCATCAACTCGTGACTCATCGAAATGGCACTCAACAGTGGAGCGTGGAAAAGCGATCACTACGAGTCCTCCTCTAGAATGTGCTGGTCGAGGCGCCGTTCCAGGCGGTCAATCCGTCGGTCTGTACGGAAGAGGACGAAGAGGAGGCCGACCCAGATGATGAGGACGACGGCGAGCACCACGTAGATTTTCCCCGCGGCGCCCATCACCCGGTCCAGCCCTTGGGGGGCCTGTTCGGCGGGTTGTTCGGTCCAGGTCGAGTCGTAGGCCGAGACGGAATCGGGGCGCTCCTGCTGCGGCCGCAGGGACGGGGGATGGTCGGAATGAAACGGGTGAATCGTCATAAGGGGAGCACTACCAGGGAACGGACACCGACGGAGGCTTACAGCTCGGGCTCCTCCCGGAGCTGATCGCGGAGCCAGGCGAGGCGAACCCGCTGCGTGTAAAGAAGCCAACACAGCCCCAGAAAGCCCAACACCGAGGGATAGAAGACCCATCGCATGGCGGGAGCCAGGTCCGTCTGTGTGAAAGCAGGACTTCCTTCCCCGCCGGGGTGGAGGCTCGGCATTTGACGGGGGATAATGTAAAGCAAAAAGGGCATGGTGACGACCGCGAACAGGTTGTACACTGCCGCGATCCGTCCGCGGGTGTTTCGGTTTTCAATGCCGTCGCGGAGGACGAAGTAGGCCCCGTAGATCAACAGCAGGACCGCCGCCATCGACTGTTTGGGGTCGAAGTTCCACCACTTTCCCGTCCCCTCGTACCAGGTGAAGCGGGCCCACACCATGCCCGTTACAATGCCGAGCAGTCCGAAGGCGAGGGCCATGCGGGCCGCCTCTCGGGCCCGGAGGTCACGGAGCCGATCGCCACTTTGCAGGTACCGCAGGGAGTGATACGCCGAGACGATTGTGGCTGCCATGAGAGAAAACCACATCGGCACGTGAAAATACAGGTTCCGGGCCGACTGCTCCAGAATGTCGAGCTGTGGAATGTGACCCAGGAAGCCCGCTACGAGCACACCGGTGAGAATCAGAACCACAGCCGCCCGCACCGTTCGATAGAGGCGCGGGTTGACGATGGAGGATGAGGAGCGGGAAGGCATGGAGCGAAGGGAAAAGCGTGAGGAGGCACCGGCCCGAACATGGGATCCGCCTCTCCTCTACGCCCGGAAAAGCGACGGCTTTCCAGTGTTGCGTTTGAATTCGCTCAACGTTCAAACCGAGGCCGGGGGCAAAGGACGGCAGACGACTGACGGCGGACGGCAGTCTGGAGGATGCATGTTATTGAAGTCCGGACACTTTGAGACGAAAGAATCGATCGTTGGACAAAAATGAATTACCCGTTTCAGAATCAATGCAACCGAGCCGCGGGCGCCGACAGCGGTCCGCCGTCAGAAAAAGATCCCAGGGATCAACCTCTGTAGGTCTCGAAGCGAAGGGCTACTCCGTCCAGACGTAGTCGAAGAGCAGGACGGCCGCTGAGATCGTAGCCCCCGCGAACCCGACGAGGGTGAGCAGTTCGTCCTGGGCCTCGAGCCAGGGACGGCCGTTGATGGCCTTTCGGGTGGCGTTCACCCCAGACACCAGGAGGGGCACGAGGAGAGGAAGAAGAAGGACCGGCAGGAGCGGCCCCCGTTGGGCGGCCCGCGCGATGAGGGCGGCAAGCAACGTCGTGGCGCCGGAGAGGCCGATCGCCCCGAGCAGGAGAGTGACGATGAACAGGCCCGGGGCCTGAACGGAGATGCCGAGCAGGAGCAGAAAGATGCTTGCCGCGACGAGCGTCAGAAGGCCGACCAGGCTGAGGGTAAACATCAGTTTCCCCACGAAGACCATGCTCGCGCGCGTATTGAGCTGGAGCAGGAGGACGGTTCCTCCTTCTTCTTCGGCCACGAACGTGCGGCCGAGGCCGATCGAGGCCGCGAAGAGGAGGACGATCCACAGCAACGCAGCCTGAACGCGAGCACTCAGCGGCTGGGGGCCCAGCGAAAAAAGGACCAGGAGCAGGGCGCCGAGGACAAACAGCAAGAGGCTGTTGACGGCGTACCGGCTGCGCAATTCAATTTGCAGGTCCTTTCGAAAAACAGCCCAGGCACCCGCGAGCCAATCCATGAGTCGTCTGGGAACGAATGAAGAAGCGACGATTCGCGTCCGAACATAGCGAATCGATTGCGGATTCGCTATCCTTCGGGAGGAATGCGTTCTGATCTGTTTCTCATCTTTCCATGACTGTCTCTTCCGATCGCATTGTCGGCACCCTCATGGGCACAGCCATCGGAGATGCCCTCGGAATGCCCATCGAAGGGTTGAGCCACCAAAACGTGCGGACCTATTATAAAGGCATCAAAGAATACCGCGACGACGAAGAGCGAGGGGACCTCGACGCCGGGCAGTGGACGGACGACACGCAGATGACCTTTGCGGTGGTCCGCGCACTGGTCGACGCGGGGACCGACGACGCACAGACGTGGCCGGATGCCGTGGCGGAGGCCTACGTCACACTCCGCACCGACAGTCGGCCGTGTCGCCGCTGGGGACCGACGACGACTGCAGCCATCGATCGGTTGGTGGAGGGCGTTGCCCCAGGCGAGGCGGGCTCTGACGAGCGGCCGACGGATGGGGCGGCGATGCGTGCCGCGCCGCTCGGTGCCTGGTGGGCCGTGACGAACGTCGGTCGTACCGAGGCCTTCGAGACCATTCGGTCGGTGCTTGCGATCACGCATCGACACCCCGCGGCCCTGGCGGCAGGATGGGGACAAGCGGTGGCGGTCCGGTCGTTGCTCGGGCAGTCCCTGGAGGACGTTGATCGTACGTCGTTTTGGGAGATGCTGATCGAGTCGACCTCCTGGGCCGAGGAGAAACTCGGTGGCGACGACCGCGTCTCGGCTCGGCTCACGGCTCTCGAGGGCAACATCGACCAGTTTCCGCTCGACCTGCGCGACGCCTGCGACGGCGTGGGCGTTCGGGCCGACGAGGCCTGGCCGTTTGCGAGTGCGATGGTGGCCCGCCGCCCGCACCTCCTGGAGAACACCCTGCTGTCAGGCATCAACGTGGGGGGAGATGCCGACACGACGGGGGCCATGATGGGGGCGCAGCTCGGCGCCCTGCACGGATGGGCCGGCTTTCCGGAAGAGTGGAAAGAAGGCTTGGAAGACTCTGCCCGCCTGCAAAAGGAGGCCGAGGCATTCGTCGACGCCCTCCTTTAAGTGTGGATGGGTGGAGGTATGGATGGTTGGAAGCAGTAACGATGTAGTCCTCCATACGTCCATCCTTCCACCCATCCACACCTATCAAGACCTTCGCGCGCGCTCTTCGGCCGAGATGAGTTCCGGATCCTTCGGCGTGAACGTCGGCTCGGCCTCGGTGGGAGGGGCAAACTCGCCGATAAAGTCGATTTCCGTTTCCAGGCGGTAGCCCATTTCCTGCTCCACCGTATTGCGCACGTACTCGATGAGTGCACAGACGTCTGCGGCGGTGGCTCCTCCGGCGTTCACGAAGATGTTGGCGTGCCGATGTGTGACCATGGCCCCGCCGATTCGAGTGCCTTTTAACCCGCACTCGTCGATGAGACGACCGGCCCCGATCCCCTCGATCTTCTTGAAGATGGAGCCGACGCTCGGTTCCGTGTCGAGAGGGGGATGCCGCTCGGCCCGCCACTGCAAGTTGGCGTCCATGATTTCACGCAGGCGATCTTCCTCCGCCGCTTCGAGCTGAAACGTGGCCGACAGGACCACGTCCTCCCGGTCGTGCAGGATGGAGTAGTCATATCCGAAGTCGAAGTAGTCGACCCCGACCGTCTTTCGCTCGCCGGATTCGGTGAGTACCTCTGCGTCGTGGACGACCTCTTCGATAAACATCGTGCGTTCCCGCGCGGGGGGCGGGGAGAGGAAGTGGAGATTTTGCCAGAGGGCCCCGCCGACCGTCGACGGGATGCCGACGTAGTGCTCGAGTCCGGACAGGCCGGCCGAGACAGCCCGTTCGATGAGGTCCGGATAGACAATCGTTCCGCTTTCGGTCCACAGGCGACCGGTCTCACGGTCGATGCGGGTGGCCCGAGCTCGGTTGTGAATGACGAGCCCCCGGACCCCTTCGTCGCCGACGATCACATTGGCCCCAGTGCCCAGGAGAAAGAAGGGAATCTCGTACTCGTTGGCGATTTGAACGACCGAAGCGAGTTCGTCGGCCGAACGAACGTCCGCATACCAGTCGGCCGCCCCGCCGAGCTTGAAGGTGGTAAAGGGGGCGAGGGGGACGTTGCGCTGTAAGGTGTTCGGAGACGTAGCGTGTTGTAGGGCCGTGAGGGCGTCGGAGGGAACGGATGAAGAAGAGGACATGCAGGAGAGAAAACCTACGGGAAGGTCAGACGCGCCGAGTCAGCTTACTTAACCCATGTTGCGGGATACAAACATTCTAGCGCGATGACAGCCGACTGCGGACCCCGAAGGAGGGTGGGACAGGCCCCGACCGTCTCGAGCGCTCCTTTCGGCGGTCTTCGGTCCGTCGTCTGCTGTCTTTTCAGAAAACAGCAGATAGGTCGCAACTTGAGTTAC
>CAYXAD010000145.1:0-8726 GCA_964462965.1 uncultured Salinivenus sp. | reverse complement strand
TAATCTTGAGGACCCACTGCCGCATCGGCACGCGCTCGCAGGGGTAGCCGCCCCGTTCACTCTTGCCGTCGATCACCTCTTCGTTGGCCAGGACGGTCCCCAGCTCTTCGCACCACCACACCGGTTCCTCGGACTGATAGGCCAAGCCCTTTTCGTAGAGCTTCAGAAAAATCCACTGGGTCCACTTGTAGTAGTCCGGATCCGTCGTATTGACCTCGCGCTGCCAGTCGTACGAGAAGCCGATGCGCTTGAGCTGTCGACGGAACTGCTTGATGTTTTCTCGGGTCGTCTCCCGCGGATGGGTGTTCGTCTTGAGCGCGTACTGTTCGGCGGGCAGGCCAAAGGCATCCCACCCGATGGGGTGCAACACATTTACGCCCTGCATGCGCTTGTATCGGGCCACAATGTCGGTGGCGGTGTAGCCTTCCGGGTGTCCCACGTGAAGGCCCGACCCACTTGGATACGGAAACATGTCGAGGACGTACATCTTCTCCTCCTCATCTGGGACCTCCTCAGGGGTGCGGAAGGTCTGATGCTTCTCCCAATAGCGCTGCCACTTGGTCTCGATCTCGTGAAACGGGTACGACATGTGCAGTAGACGTTGGCGGGTGAAGCGGTTCGGTGCGACGTCGGTGGTAAGAGAATCCCGGGCCTCGTGCAGGGAAAGGCCATTCCCAGGATACACAGAGTGACAAGGAAGGGTCCACTCTTCCAACGTGCAACGAACCTGTGTAGGATCCCATGAGGTTCGTATGGATAGGCGCTTCCCCCGTCGCTCGTCATTTTCTACGCCAGAATTCAACCGCTATGCCCGATACGACCTCTCTCGACCTCGGTTCGATTCTTCAGTCGGCCCAGGTCATTGCCGTGGTGGGATGCTCGGGCCGATCCACTCGGACGAGCCACAAGATTGCCCGGTACATGCAAAAACGGGGCTACCGCATCATTCCAGTGAACCCAAACTACGACGAGGTGCTGGGCGAAACGTGTTATCCCGATTTGCCGAGCGTACCCGACGACGTAGACATCGACATCGTCGACATCTTCCGCCGGCCCCAGCACACGGCCGAGATGGTCCGTACGGCCATTGAACGAATGGAGGACACGGGCCAGCGTCCCGTCATTTGGACGCAGCTGGGCGTCTCGAGCTCAGAGGCGGAAGACCTGGCAGAGGACGCCGAGTTGCCCTACGTCCGCAATCGCTGCATCAAGGTGGCGTACGATCGGGTCCTTGGGTGAGGGGATTTGGGAATGGGAGTGATGAGTGACGAGGTATGAGTTACGAGGGCTCCTCTCCAACCGGTGAGGTAATTGCTCAGCAGTTAGAACTGGCTACCCACTTGGGATGTGGTCGCTGCTTCCTCACGAGCTGCACTCAAGGTGAGGATTCCCCCGTCCGCTCGCGGCCGTCGTAGGCCAGGAAGCGCCCGGTATCGTCGATCGTGAGGGCCGCAAGCACGTCGGCATGCCGCTGACGGACTCTTGTGGGGAGCCAGACACTCGCCCCGCCCATGTCGGTTTGGCCCCAGCCGGGATCCACTACGTGATGCGTGACGTGTGAGGAATGCGTAGTGCCGAAAAAAGAAGAGCGCCTTCCTCCGTTTTCAACGAATGGACGACTCCGATGACCGACAGGGCATTCCCGCATCACGAATCACGCAATACGCAATATTCTCCGTCTCACTGGGGGCACACATGCATTGAAAACAGATTCCTCTCTTTCGAGAGCTCCCCTCTGCTACGGACCCTCGTTCGTCCACTCCGCGAACCGATCGATCTCTTGCTGAAGGCGTTCTCGCATGGGCATCAGGCGGGGATCGTCACCGGCCGTGGTGGCCTCCAGCACGGCACGATGAAACCAGAGCTGAGCGTCGGGCCCGGCGCTGAGTGCCGTCCGATTGGGCCCCGAGACAAACATGTTCTCCCCGGCCTGGAGGCTCTCGTTGATCGACCAGAGATTGTGCAGCTTGTCGGCGAGGCTGATGGCCATGGCCTGATCAGGTGCCGACTGCAAATTTGAGACGTACTCCTCCTTCCGATCCCGCCAGGGACGGGGTTCATCGGCGGCATCAAGCTTCTGCTCCGAGACGGCCGCCACGAGCTGCTCGACCTCACGCCCGACCGCTTCCCGAAGCTGCCTTCGACGCAGGCGTTGTCCGTGTCGGTTGCGGTCTTCGATGGCATCGTGCAGGTACGCGGCCGCAACGGTCTCGTCCTCCCACCCCGCACGCTGCACGATGGAGGCGACGGCGGCTAAATGGGCCATCACGGGGACCTGCACCTCCTGGTCGGTCGGGGGATCAAACACCGGCTCCCGCCAGGTCCCCTTTCGATACGTGACGTCGTGCCATTTCGCCGCCAGCTCGATGGCCCGCTCGATGAGGGGACGAAAGATGGCGTCGGCGGAAGAGATGTCGTCCATAGTCATCACCGCAATTTACAACTGCACCACCTGATGCTCGGACGTATCGGTGCTGAGCGCGTCGTTCAGCTCGTCCAGCAGGCCGAGGCTGTACTTGTTCAAGAAATAAAGCACGTTGATCGTTCGCTCCTGGAGAGCGCCCTCGGGGCGAAGGTTGACGTGGGCCTTCCCGAGCTGGGCATGAACCTCGTCCTGCTGTCGCTTCTCGGCCCGCACCACCTTTTGTTTTAACTCCTCCATCTCATTTGCGAGGGCCGATCGGGTGGCCTCGACCGAAGACACAAGCGATCGGTCGACCGCCTCCACGTTCGGCTTGAGGTCGTTGACGGCCCGGTGGAGGTCCCGCATCGCATCCTCAAATATGGCATCGACATCGACCTCCATTGCGTCGAGGACCACCTCCTGGAAGAGCATGTCCAGGTCGGTGCTCAGATCGGGCACGGAGAGATCGTATTTGTCGAGGACCTTCTGCACCTTTCCTTCTACGAGCGACACGCTGGCCCGGGGATAGATCAGCGGCATGTCGACATTCGCCCATTCATACACCTCTCCGTACTGAGCAAAGTAAGACACTTCCCCGGGCCCGGCGACGTAGGCAGTCGTCGGAAGGAGCACGTCCTGCATGAGCGGGCGCAGGACGACGTTCGGACTGAAACGCTCGGGCTCCGCCTCGAGTCGATCCAGCAGTTCATCCCGCGTCGGGGTCCAGTCGCCGCCTCGAAGCACGAAGGTGCCGTCCTCGCCGAGGTCGATGGCCTGACGGCCCGCCTCGCCGAGCCAAAACAGGTTGGTCGGCCGTGCTCGCACCTGAGCGTGATAGCCCTGGTCCCGGAGCGCCTGGCTCGTGGCTTCGATCCGGGCGGCCGGCGCGCGAGGGGACTCAATCTCCCGACGAAACAGAGGGCGCGTTAGAGACTTCAGGCGGGCATCATCGGGATTGATGCACACGAGCCCCTCCTCGTCGAAGAGCACATGCTGGAGGCGGGCGAAAGCATCTTCGATGGAGGCCCCGGGCTGATAGGCCGCCCGGATGTGCTCCATCACCGCCGGCTTGAAGTCAGAAGGAGGCAGTGCCTCGTCGAGACGATCGAGCACCGCCTGGAGAGGGCCCTCGGCAAGGGAATAGCGCCCAACGGCGCCGTGGTTTTGTCCCTCCGGGGGCTCGGGCACCTCGTACTCCAACGGCACCACCTCATTGTGTTGGAGAATGTGCGTCCGGGCGATCTCGTCCGCGTCGTGATCTTCGCCTTCCACCCAGAAGACAGGGACGACCGTGCGACCGGTCTCTGCGGCGAGCGCCTGAGCGAGCTGGAGGGTGGTGATCGTCTTGTAGATGGTGTAGAGGGGCCCTGTAAAAAGGCCGACCTGCTGCCCCGTCACTACGGCAACGGTCTCGGGGTCGCGCAGGGCCTCAATGTTTTTCAGAGTGGCCCCTCCGGCTCCCCAGGCCTCGTTCTGCTCCCGGAGGATGTCGGCCAGCGGATCCCGGTCGACGGGACGCCGAGCCGCCCGATCTGCCGCCGCCTGCCACTCCGCTCGCTCTCGCCAATCGCCCGCATAAAAGTCCGCCACCCGATCGTACGCCCTGCAATAGTCGACGAAGAGATCCGGAAATGCCTCGAGATCGGCGTACGAACAGCGTCGAACGGCAGTACGGGAAGAAGACGTCATGCAGAAGGTGTTCGCGTCGAAGAGTAGTAGAAACGAATGTAGGGGGGCATCAGAGGCCTCTCAATGATAACTGAGACCCACCCAACAAAAAAGGCGAAGCCCGGGACAGAAGGTCCGCGAGGCTTCGCCAGATTCAGGACGTGCGGAAAGCGGTTCCTCGAACGTCGGGGTACCGTCAGACTAATTCTTGTTCTGCTCTTGCTCCTGTTGGAGCCGCTTAATCTCGTCTCGCAGCTCAGCGGCCCGTTCGTAGTCCTCCTCCTCGACGGCTTTCTCAAGTTTCTTCTGCATGCGCTCGAGCTGACTCCCTCCTCCCTCTTCCTCTTCACTCGACCGTCGTTCTTCAGCCTGCTGCGTCAGCGAAGAAATGTCGGACTCGTCTTCTGCAACGATCCCGGCCTCATCGAGGACCATGGGAGCGACGTAAATGGGCGCGTCGACACGGACGGCGAGGGCGACGGCATCGCTGGGCCGAGAGTCGAGCTGGTGCTCATCTCCGTTGTGTCGATACCGAATTTTTGCGAAGAACGTCCCTTCGCGCAGCTCGTCGATCACGACCTCCGTGACGTCTACCTCGAGCTCCCCGAAGGTGTCGCGGAGAAGGTCGTGCGTCATGGGCCGGGGAGGCTGGATCTTTTCCAGCTCCAAGGCAATCGCCTGCGCCTCGAAGGCGCCGATAATGATTGGAAGGCGGCGATTGCCCTCCACTTCCCCTAGAACGAGGGCGTACGCTCCCCCGCTGGACGGGCTGGTAGAAAGGCCTATGATATCAACCCGAGTAAAATCCATCGCGATTACAATGTATTCGAAGAGAACATCCGACACCACCACCCGAGGGCCCGACTACCCTCAGACTGGCCGTCACAAAGAGTGTTTCTCCCCCCTGTTTTCGTGCTACGAAGTGTCTTTTCGAAGCGTCTTCTCCAACGCAGTCAGAAACGCCTTGTTCTCCGATCGCGTCCCTGCACTCACCCGTAAATACCCCTCCAATTCGGGGTATCCGCCCATATTTCGTACGAGCACACCCCGGTCGGCCAGTCGATCCTGAAGCACGTCGGCCGGCATCGTTGTCGTAAAAATAACGAAGTTCGCATCCGAGGGCACGACCTCGACCGTCTCCATGGTCTGCAGGGCCTCGGTGAGTTCGGCAATCGAGACCTGGATCTGGCGCACGCGCTCTTCAAGGAGATCCGACCGTTTCAACACGGCGAGCGCGGCTTGCTCCGCAAAGCGGTCGACCATGAACGGCAGACGGGCCTTCATGAGTTCCCGGACGAGCGCCGGATGGGCCATGAGATACCCGAGACGAAGCCCCGCCAATCCGAAGGCCTTGGAAAGGGTGCGCAGGATGATAAGGTTTGGATAGTCATCGAGGAGCGCGGCAGCGGTCCCTTCAGGATTAAACTCCACGTACGCTTCGTCGACCACCACAATGCCGGGACTGGCCGAGGCCACCCGCCGGATTTCGTCGAGGGTCATGGCCTGCCCCGTTGGATTGTTCGGGGTGGCCAAGACAGTAAAGGCAGCCTCCGTCTCCCGCACCGCTTCCACGAGGCCGTCGGTGTCGAAGCGAAGATCGTCCTGGGGGGACACGCTTGTAAGGTCAGCGCCTGCCAGGCGTGCGACCTTTCCATAGAGGGCAAACATCGGGCGCGGAAGAACCACTGGTGTTCCCGGCTCCAGAAAGGAAAGGCCAAAGGTGTACGTGATCTCGTTGGACCCGTTGCCGACAATGATGCTGTCGGGATCGACGTCGTCGTGCTCGGCCAGGGCGTGGCGGAGCCGATCGGGTTGCTCGGTGGGATACCGGTTGAACTCGACCTCCTCGAACATTTCCAGCAGTTCGGCCTTCAGCTCGGTCGGCAGATCGAAGGGGCTCTCGTTCTGGTTGAGCTTGACGTCGATGTCGCCACTCGGGGCATCAACGACGTACTCACTTTCCTCCCGAACGGCAGGACGAATGAGATCGAGCACATCGTCGATCGAGGTCGAAGGGGTCTCAACGGCCATGGGCAAGAAGTGGTTGACCTGCTGGTGTAACTGAATTCGCTCCTGTGAACAGGGGTACTCTGTGAAGCAGGTGGCGAGTGTCGAAGGGGGAGGCCCGGAAGCCCTTCTCCCCAAACTCATCTCCCAAATCCGTCGGACACTTCAGGGCCCCGGGCACGGCTCGAGAAAACCCTCGGGGGCTGGGGTAAAGTAACGATGCTGGCCCGGCACTACAATGGTCTGGGGGATCGCTCATGAGAATCTTTGCTAAGAGATCGGTGGTGCTCTCGCCCCACGGCCCTGTTCTCAGTCGGCACGGTCGAGGCGGACCCGAATGGCGTCGGCGTGGGCCTGGAGGTCTTCCGCCTCGGCCAGTTGCATGATGCTCGCGCCTGTCTCCGCCAGGCGGTCCGACGTGTAGGAAATCACCGACTGAGTACGGACGAAATCGTCCACGCCGAGGGCCGAGGCATAGCGCGCCGCCCCGCCGGTCGGGAGCACGTGGTTGGGGCCAGCCCAGTAATCCCCGACTGGCTCGGACGAGTAGTCGCCGAGGAAAAGGGCCCCGGCGTGGCGAATCCGGGTCATGGTCTGCCACGGATCCTCGACGTGCAGCTCCAGGTGCTCGACGGCGAGCTCGTTCATCAGCGTCGTGGCCGCCTCCATCGTGTCCGTGACCACACACGCCCCGTAGTCGGCGAGGGCCTGCCGGACGATGGCGGCCCGCGGCAGTTCCGGCACCCGCTCCTGCACCTGCTCCCGGACGGCCTCGGCCAGGGGGCGGTGGGGCGTGATGAGAATGGCAGAGGATCGTTCGTCGTGCTCGGCCTGCGAAAGCAGGTCGGCCGCCACGAACGCGGGGTCGGCCGTGGCGTCGGCCAGCACGCCGATCTCACTCGGCCCGGCCACCGCGTCGATGCCCACCTGGCCGAAGACCTTCTTCTTGGCGGCGGCGACGTAGGCATTGCCCGGCCCCACGATCTTGTCGACGGCCGGCACTGTGTCGGTGCCGTAGGCGAGCGCGCCGACGGCCTGGGCCCCACCCACGGCGTAGACGTGCTCTACCCCCAGAAAGGCCGCCGTGGCGAGCACGAGCGGATGCGGCCGCCCGTCCTCCTGTGGGGGCGAGACCAGGTGGATCTCCTCGACCTCCGCCACTTGGGCGGGGATTGCATTCATCAGCAGGCTGGAGGGATAAAAGGCCGTCCCGCCCGGCACGTAGAGGCCGACTCGCTCCATCGGCACGACCCGCTGCCCCAGGAGAACCCCGTCGCCGTCATCGGTAAACCACGACGCCCGGGCCTGCTTCTCGTGGAAGCGGCGGATGTTCTCGGCCGCCCCGGCAATGGCCGTCCGGAGGTCGCCGTCGAGCGCCGCGGAGGCTTCATCCAGCAGGGCGGGCGGTACCTCGACCGGCTCCGGCCGCACCCCATCGAATCGCTCGGTGAGATCGAGCACGGCCTCGTCCCCCCGGTCGCGTACCTGTCCGAGGATGTCGTCGACGGTCGCATCCACCTCGTCGCTGAACGTGGCCTCTCGACTCCGAATGGCGTCGAGGCGGTCGGTGTCGTCGGGGGTGACGATTGGAATCATAAACTCCGGATGGATGGGTGGAGGGTTGGATGGATGGAAGGAATAAGACCGGTGCGTCTATCTTCGGGCGGGGGTGGTTGTTCTCGATTTGTTTGGAAGATCGTCAAAGGGATGTAGCTAAAATGAACTGCCTTCTCACCCAGAGAAAAACAAAACCCCTCTCGATCCAGAGGGATCAAGAGGGGAAAATCAATACAGAACGCAATGCAGGCCTACTCGTCGCTGTCCGAGTTCGAAGTTTCAGAGGAACCTGAACTATCCGAAGAAGAGGGCTTCTGGGGTTGGGGGCGGGCATTCGGCCGAGGAGTTTTTGGCTCATCATTGACTCCTCCCTTCCGACGCCGACCTTCGCGAATGCGGGTCTTCTTACTTCCCTTGATTCCCAGATCCTCCTGGCGCTTCGCCGAATTCGTACTTTTGTTCTCATTCTCTGGCATAAGCAGTCACCTCGTTGGGACTATCTTTGGGAGGGACTTCGATCGTAAAATCGTAGGCGTCGCGCGAGACGTACATCAGTGGTACGGTGTACAGGGGCTCATCGGTTTCATTCGAATACACCTCAACCTCACTGAGTAGGAGTTCACGCTCATCTCCAGACTCCGAATATAACTCAATCCATCCAAAGTACACAAGATTCTGTTTGTGATCTCGCACGAAGACCCAAGATCCGATGTCCGGACTGTTGTGGAAATACTCCCATACATCCTCATCCCCATATCGCCGCGTTGCTCCGATCAAACGCCCAAATCGGTTGATAAGCTTGAATTGATGCGCACATGATACGAGAATGGCAAGAATCACGCTGATACCAGACGCAATTACGACTTCCGTCCACCGAACCGGAACGCTTTCGTCGAAGAGGGCATCCAATGCAGCAGGTCCCCCAGCGGCAGAAAACAGTTCTAAGGCAGCACCAAAAAGTGCGTAGCTCGATAGTGCAAAGAGAGTTATCTCGGCCAAATCCCGCCAATCCTTCTGCTGTCGCCCCCCGCGGAGCTTGCGGTAAAACAGGCTCCCGACTAAACCCGGGAGCACTAGAATGACAATTCGA
>CAYXAD010000144.1:0-8763 GCA_964462965.1 uncultured Salinivenus sp. | reverse complement strand
CAGATCTCGAGGGGGGACCGACCGCAGTCGAGTCCTCGATTTCCATCGGGACCTCGTGACGGATCGCCCGAACGGGCAGCGTTTCTCGGGGGAGGAGCCCGCCGGTCGTCGTCTCAACGAGGGCAGAACATCGGTTGCAACAGGGGGAATTAATGGCGTTGGTGTGCTCTCGCTCGTCTCCCAGCAGGGATGGGGGCCTTAGGTTTGGAGGGTCCCTTGACGGTTGAAAGCACGCACGAGTTGTGTCTTCACGATTGTCCGGTCCCCGTGTAGGGAGGGGGCCCGGCAGGCCAGTTCACCGAGGGGGGATACGTCGCAAATCCAGTTCCTTCCGTCTCATGGTCAGGGGAGGGACCGCTCCGGGGCGACGGCCTCTTGCGCCCAATCTACCGACGTCATCAGGTGAGAAGCAAGGGGCGTCGAAAAGACTGTCTGCTAGCTTTGTATCGCTCTTCCTCAGGGCGTCATACACAGGCGTTTTTAGGGAGAATCATGTGAATCGTCGACGGCCCCTGTTTCCGACAACGTTCATACCAAGTCGCTTTTTCGTTCAGCGGTACGGCATTGAGGCAGCGAGAAGTGTGCGACTGTGGGCAGGGCCGCGCTCGTCATCAAGATGAAGTCGAATGAATGAGGAGCAACCGTTTCCATCGTCATCGGAATCATCGGAGGAAAGCGAGGCCAATGGTGACTCAAGAACTGAAGTGTTTGTGGTCGACGACCACCCGGCAATCCGGGAGGCCCTTGCGTCGGCCATAAACAGCAAGATTGACATGCGCCTCGTCGGGGAAAGTGGCACGGCCACTGAGGCCTTGCGAAGTCTGGAGCGACATGCACCGGACGTAGCCGTCGTTGACATCTCTTTGGAGGATGCGCATGGTCTCGATCTCGTTGAGGAGATCCGTTCCCGGTTTCCGGACGTGCGCGTCATTGTCTTTTCCATGTACGATGAGAGCGTGTACGCGGAACGAGCCATCCGAGCAGGGGCCTCGGGATACGTGATGAAGAGTGAGCCCACGCAAAACGTGGTGGCTGCCATCCAGGCGGTGAGCCAGGGAGACGTGTACCTGAGCCGCCGGATGTCGTCCCGCATTCTGAGCAAAGTGATACGTCAGCAGGATTACGCGTTCACGTCACCGACCGAACAGCTCACCGAGCGGGAGATGACGGTCTTCCAACGGCTCGGAGAAGGGCGAAGCGTTCGCGAGATTGCCGATGAACTCGACCTTAGCCGGAAAACCATCGAGACCTATCGTCGACGGGCGAAGGAAAAGCTCGGGTTCGAGACCGTCGATGAACTGCTTCAATACGCGGTGCAGTGGACGTATGGGCGAGAATCTGACCCCTGGGAAGAGGAGGACACGGAGGTGGATTCTGAGGGCGGGGCCGCCGGATCGGAAGAGGGGGGACGAGAGAAAAATCACGGGTAAATGCAGGGCGCAGGGAGGGAGGAAGATTTGGCACAGCAGGGTGTAAACCATCGAGCGTGGAAATAGCATTTCGTGAGCCAAACCGCCCGTCCTGACTGCGCTTCAGTTGGACCGCGCGGAGGCGTGGACTTCGTATCCTGTATTTGCCTTGTGAGTGTCCAACTCCCCCGGTAGCTGTCTTCCGGTAGATTCCTCGTCGACATGTCGCGTCTTCCAAACAGTGTGCAGTATCGAATGACTGATCTTTCCTCGTCCTGGACCGATGGAGGAGACGGAGCGACGTCACTCTTGCGACCGGATCGTGTGGGGTTGGTCCACGACTGGCTTCCCGTCTATGCCGGTGCCGAGCGGGTGCTCGAGCAGATGATTCACGTCTTCCCGGAATCGAAGCTCTACAGCCTAATTGACTTCGTTCCGGAGGAACAACGTGACTTCCTACAGGGGCACTCCGTAGAGACGTCCTTTATTCAGGGTCTGCCCTTTGCTGAGAACTACTACCGGTATTACCTGCCATTGGCCCCCCTTGCGATCGAGCAGTTTGACCTGCGGGATCACGATGTAGTGGTCTCTTCAAGCTACGCCGTGGGAAAAGGAGTGCTCACCCGGGCCGATCAGCTCCACATCAGCTACGTGCATAGTCCCATTCGCTATGCATGGGACCTCTATCACGACTATATGGAGCAGGAAAAGATGAGCGGGATTCGCGGCCTCCTTGCGCGGATCGTGCTCCACTACATGAGGCTCTACGATATTAGCACCGCCCCCCGGGTTGACGTCTACGTAGCCAACTCGAAGCATGTCGCTCGTCGAATCTGGAAGACGTACCGGCGCAAAGCGCACGTCATTTACCCACCGGTGGACATTGAGCGTTTTTCTCTTCAGCCGAAGAAGGAAAACTATTACCTGACGATGTCTCGACTCGTGCCCTACAAGCGGGTCGAGCTCATCGTACGAGCCTTTACTGAAATGCCGGACAAGGAACTCGTCGTCATCGGGGACGGCCCAGAGTACGAACAGATCAGGGAGGCCGCAGGCCCGAACGTTACGATGTTAGGGTATCAGCCGGATGACGCAGTGACCTACTACATGGAGAATGCCCGGGCCTTCGTGTTTGCGGCGGAAGAAGACTTCGGCATTGTCCCCGTGGAAGCGCAGGCCTGTGGCACGCCCGTGATTGCCTATGGGCGTGGGGGGGTTCAGGAGAGCGTCATTCCTGGCACCACTGGGGTGTTCTTCCCCGAGCAGACCGTCGAGCACCTCAAGGGAGCCGTCGACCAGTTCGAGCGGATCCGCCATAAGCTCGACCCAGAGGAAATTCGAGCGCAGGCAGAACGATTTGCGACCCCCGTGTTTCGGGAGGCTTTCTCTCGGCTCGTCCACACGGCCTACTCGGATTTTGTGGATGACTACTCGGACGAGGAAGCGTCTTCTCCGGTTTCTCTGTCTTCGGCACAACGGTCACCTAGTCTGAGCATTCATTCGTGAGTTCCTTTTCCTCCTCGTCTACAACGCACTTACAATCGGCTCGTCCCCAGGCCCATCCGTCTTCGGCCCCCTCTCAAGTTCGGGCGTCGGTCGAGGCTTTGGAGATTCCTACGTCCCAGTGGGGAACGGTGTTAACGTTTGTCCTCGGTGATCTCGTGGGGCTTCTCTCGGTTCTGGGATGCGTGTACCTGCTCACGAGTGTGCTGGCCCCGGGCTACGCCATCAACGTCTATACGTCGTTGGGGATCGCCCTCCCCACGCTTGTCGGCGTGTTTGCGCTCATCGGCCTGTACCAGCGGCGGTTTACCCACCCGGCATTAGAAATGCAACGAATGGGAGGCGTAACCCTTCTCGTAGGGGTGATCGCCGGAGGGACCACCTACGTTACCACAGAGTCATTCGTCCCTGCAGCACTCATTGTGGCGGGGGGCGTAGTGGGAGGACTCGTCATCCCGGTCTGTCGAAGTCTCTTCCGGATCCTTTTTGCTCGGGCCCCGTGGTGGGGATTCCCGGCCGTCATCGTGAGTTCGGAATCTGCCGATTCGGGGATTTTGTCTACCCTCAACCGATGGCCCGAGATTGGCATTCGGCCGGTCGCATTTTTGAGTAATGAAACCGCCCCGGATGCACCCTCCGTGCCGGTGAAGGGAGGATACGAGCTAGCGCCGTATCTGGCGCGTCATTTCAACATCCCATATGCCATTCTGGTGATGCCGTCCCTCGATCATAGGGGGCGGGCCAACCTGCTTGCCCGCTACAGCAAGTTTTTCGACCACGTCTTTGTCATTACCGATCCGGGAGGGTCTCCTGCCCTCTGGACGACGGGCCGCTCGGGGGACGGGCTCTTCGGATACGGGGTGCAGCACCTAGCACTGAGAAAGGGAGCCTGGCTCGTAAAGCGGGTCATAGATCTCGTCGGGGCGAGCCTTCTCCTCCTGTTGTTGGCGCCGCTGCTGGCGACAATCGCCGTCTTACTGTGGATGGACTCCTCAGGTGGAGTCTTTTATCGCCAAGAGCGCATGGGACGGGAGGGGCGCATCTTTACAGTGCTAAAGTTCCGCACCATGTATGAGGATGCGGACGAGCGGCTGGAAGAAATTTTGGCCAACGATCCTGCCCGGCGCAAGGAGTATGAGCGCTACCACAAGCTTGAAAATGATCCTCGCGTGACTGATGTCGGCGAAGTCCTTCGGCAGTACAGTCTCGACGAGTTGCCCCAGCTCTTCAATGTTCTCAAAGGGGAAATGAGCTTAGTCGGCCCACGCGCCTATCTCCCGCGGGAACTGAAAAAGATGAACGGTCTGGCGCGCGCGGTTCTTCAGAGTCCCCCGGGAATCACGGGGCTCTGGCAGGTATCGGGGCGAAATCAACTGAGTTTTGCCAGCCGGGTGAACCTCGACGTGCATTACATCCAAAACTGGTCGCCCTGGCTCGATCTGTATCTGCTGGTGCGTACCATCCCGGTCGTGTTTTCTGGAGAGGGTGCTGCCTGACGTCGTGTTTCGCCGTCTGATCTGCTGCTGTTTTTTCATCGTCCAGTCTTTGCCATGGATAATTCTGAGCAAGCCCTCGATCGTCCTCGTAAGAAGGTCGAACAGATTGGCCTCGAGTCCACACCGTCCTCTCCGGTCGATGAGGATGCGGCGATCGACCTTGTCTCTGTATGGAATACGATCAAGCGGAGCAAGTGGCTGATCTTGGGCACCTGTATCCTCATTACCGCCGCGGCGGCCGGATACACGTGGACCCTGCCGAAGATTTATGAAGCCAACTCAATCGTCTCCGTCGAAGACACCGATGAACAACAAAGTGGGGCCCCTCAGGCACTCCAGGCTGCGATGGGGGGAGGCAAGACGTTAGATTCCGAGCTCGGAATTCTCGAAAATTCGGGGGAGCTCTCACGCAGTGTGATTAACACGCTCCAAAACATTAATGATACGACAGAGAGCGTACGCTTCACCCTCTTCGAGCCCGGCGAGGAAGGCCCTCCGGACACCCAGACGTCAATCGAGCGCCTCCAAGAGATGGTGACCTTCAGGGGGCAGCCCGATCGAGGGCTCATTGAGATTACGGCACAGAGCAAGAGCCCCGAGGAGGCAGCCTTCGTCGCCAACGTCTATGCAGAGGAGTATCGCTCCTTTAGCCAGGAGAAGGCACGGGAGAATGTAGTGGCCGCCCGGAAGTTTCTAGAAAAGCAGCTCGAAAATCGAAAGCAGGAGATTCGGGAGATCGAGGCACAGTGGAGGCAATTTGCTGAAAACAATGCAGTAGCAACCCAGGGCGAGGACGGACAGAGGGTGGCACAGGAATATGTCGAGCTGCAGAGCAAGCGGGATGCCCTCCAATTTCAACTCGAGCAGGAGAGGCAGACGCTGCGTATGCTGGAATCGAAGTTAGAACAGGCCGAACCCGAGGACCTCCGCAATCAAGTGGTCGGCGAACAGAGAATTGAGAGTCTCCGGACCCAGATCCAAGCCCTCGAACAGGAGATCGCCAATCTGAAGGCGCAGGCCGAGCAGTACTATGTGAACAACCCCGACCTGCGGGGCAACGAAGAACAGGTGCCCGAGTTGGCTGAAATCAAACGGCGCATCGAAGGCTTCCAGAACCGGAGAGACGAGCTAACAGATTCGCTGGTGGCAGCGACGAGTGCCTCGGAGTCGGCTACTGCTGTGGGGGAAGGAACCTCAACCCTCGGACAGGTGGGAAGCCTTCGGCAGCGGGTTGAGGATCAGAGAATGAAGATCAGCCAGCTGGAGTCGCAGATCCAGGCGCTCGATGAGCGAATTTCAGAATACGACAACCGCCTCGATAACATTCCTCAACAGACCGTTCGACGTCAGCAGCTGGAGCGGCGCCTCGAACAGGCAGAGGAGTTCTACAAAGAGGTTGCCAACGAGCTGCAGAGGACAATCATCGCCGAAGAGTCCGAACTCGGGTACGTAAAGGTGATGCAAACGGCGACGGCCCCCATGGTGCCGGTGAGTCCCGACATTCGGCAGAATATCTTCCTTGGTCTGCTTCTGGGACTCGGATTGGGCATTGGGGGCGCCTTTGTACGACAGTCCATGAACTGGCAAATCTATGAGCCGGACGACATTCAGGATCAGGGCTACAGCCTCGTTGGGGTGATTCCGTCCATGGATCGGGAGATCAGCAAATCCTTCAAGGGCGACGAAATGGTCAAGGTAGAGGGCAACGAGCTTAGTACGGATCTGCTCCCCCTCCTCAACCCGTGGTCACCCATCACCGAGAACTATCGCCTCGTCCGTGCCAATCTGCAGTATTCGGGGGGAACGGAAGAAGCCCCGAACGTGATGATGGTCACCAGCCCGGAGCCCGGGGACGGCAAAACGACGACTGCGGCGAACCTAGCCATCACAATTGCTCTCAGTGGGCGGAAGGTGCTTCTCATCGATGGAGACTTGCGGCGGCCGAACGCCCACGAGTTGCTGGGCATTGACAAGAGTCCCGGGCTCGCCAATATGCTAGCAAACGGTACGTCCGAGTCTGCCATCCAGCGCACATTGATCGACGATCTGTTCTTTCTGCCGGCGGGTACTCCCGAGAAGCCCCCGACGGAGATGCTGGATTCGGTGCACCTCCGGAAGCTTCTCGAAAAGAGCCGCGAGAAGTTCGACGCCGTCATCATCGACACCCCCCCGGTTCTCCTAGCGAGCGATCCGCTCGTTATCGGTACACAATGCGATGCAACGCTCGTCGTCGCTTCAGCGGACAAGACGGACTTCCGTGCCCTCGACCAAGCCCGGAGTACGCTCGGGGCGGTTGGGGTTCCCATTTCCGGCGTCGTCTTTAATCGATACGACACCAAGCAAGGAAAGGGGCAGAGTTACGGGTATGGGTACGATTACAGATACGACTACGCCCCTGAAGTTTGACCTCTTTTACCTTCTGGGCAGGTCGGGTTCGTCTTCCGATTTCGCTCAGAAGGTCGATCGTCCAGTTCTTTTTCCAAATCTAGCAGACGACTATGATCCGTTCAGTCCTCCTCAGTTTGCTTCTTGGCGTCGCCCTTCTGCTTTTTGCTGATCCCACCGTGGTGCGGGGGCAAGAATTTGGGGATCAGCAACCGCAAGAGCTCATAGGCCAACAGCCGAAGGTGAAAGAGTATGGTCCCGAAGGGGTCCCCAAGATGACGGTGTTCGTTTGGGGGAACGCGGACAGTGGGGTATGGAGGGTGGAAAAAGGAACGGATCTGCTTGAGTTTCTGAGTGTCGTGTCTCGCCTGCAGATGAGGGACCGTAATCCGGATCGTCGTCTCGTGAAAACTCTCTCTATATACCGAGACACAAATCCGAGCCGGGGAGAGCCTTTCTTTGAGACACGGGTTGAGGAGCTCTTTACGGGCCGGAACAGCTATCCCGAACTCCAAGAAGGAGATGTCTTAGTCCTCGAAATTGAGGCTCAAAACCGGTTCACCTGGCGAGACATTGCTCAGGTGGCCGGGACCATTGCCACAGTGTTAAACACGTATCTCCTTATTCAGCGCATTCGATAAGGAAGACCCCTATGGATGCCCGGGAGGCCTCTTCCAGCGTCGTCGGCTGGGCTTTTTCGCGGTAGGGACGTCATTTTTGTGCATCCCCGACGTTCGCGAGAATCGTAGGGGGAGCGCGCCGCGTTTAGAGGTGACATTGTCGACTCCCCCCTTGGTTGCGAGGAGAGGAGAGGAGCCTGCGGTGCATTCCCACTCTGGTGCTCTGGGGCTATACTCGAATGGGGGCGTGCCCCGCCGAGGAAAAGTGTCCTGGTGCCGTTCCGAGCGTTCCTTACGGGTTCTCGTGGTGCCCTTCTCTGGGGTTCTGTGTGGGAGAGCTTCAAGAGAGTGTTCTCCAACCAGTCAGTAGCGCCGCTCTGTCGTGACAGCCTTTCAGGAAAATGGACGGCAAGGAGGTCTCCGTCGCCTCGTCGCCAGAACTCAAATGGATTAGAGGAGGAATCCTGTCAGATGGGCAGAGGGTTCTCGACTGGCATCCTTTTGGTACGATGGTTTAGTGGCGTTGACGTGCTGGTCGGCGCCCTCGAGATGATTTCCTTTGCTGTTCAATTTTTCCAACACACAGAGCATGGTTGGCAATCAGCATTATCAGCGCTTGAAGCACATTTATACCACCAATCCCTCGGACCCCTCCACGGGAGAAGTAGCGATTTCCTACGGACACGCCGAAATCGATGGGGTCATCGAGGACGCACAGCCAGAGGGAATTGTAAATCGAATGCCCCAGCAGAAACTTCTCAGTGATGCAGCGTCGCTGGCAGCGGGCTCCGTGGAAAAAGAACGTCTCTTGACGGCTGAACAATTCAACGTCAGTGTCGAGGACCCTGCGCACCGAGGGACGGTCGTTGCTTCTGCAGAGGTAATGGTTGCCGAGCCCCCTCGCTACCACGTCCACGCCGTCTTGATGAGTGAGAACGGCGATCTCGTGGCTGAAGCTCTGGGCATCTTTGCACCGACCGAAGAGGGACTTCCCCCGGATCCCTCGCCGGGCGAGGAGGAAGAGGACGATCCCGTGCTGGCCCCGGCGTCCTTTATGCCAATCCATGCGACCAAGTACGGCATTCTCTGCCTGAATTAATGGACTGGATCTGGGCGGCAACAGGACCGCGAGGAGACGCTGTCCGAAGAATCTGTCTAGGGAGATTTCTACGGGCTACGACTTGGCCGATTCAGGCGTCTCCGGGGTTCTCTGCTCGGGAAGCAGCGCTGCTACGCCCCTCGCAGAGACCTTCAGATCCGTACTGGACGGCTGTGTCTCGCCTTCACGTTAACTTCTTAACGCGGTGTGCAGGTTTTTTCTACGTGCTGGCAGGCTCAGCACGCGCTGCC
>CAYXAD010000143.1:0-8783 GCA_964462965.1 uncultured Salinivenus sp. | reverse complement strand
CGAAAGAAAGACTTAGAATGGTATTTAGTCATAGATGTAACTGTGTGGCAAATCAATACCTCAAAAGGGACACAATTCTTAGCTGTGCATTTGTGTTTTACAATCCCAGGGAAGGAGAGGCGACTTCCCGAGCCGCTCCGGGCGCGACATGAAGTAGAGAGCCACACCGGTCCCGTTTCCGGAGCGACACGCTCCTCGCTACAAGTCCCACTGCAACCACACCGAGTTATGGCGCCACCAGAAAGCACGGACACGGAACGCGAAGGCTCCGCCCACAAACGTTCGAAGAAAACAGCAGAGAGGGCCCGCTCCAAGGGCTCGAAGACTGCTGAGCAAGCCAAGGAGAAGGCCAGCCGCCTGTCTGAGAAAGCCAAACATCAACTTTCCGGGCAGGCCGAACAACAGAAAGAGCAGGCCTCCGAACAGCTCGAAGACATTGGATCGGCCCTCCGGGAGACCTCAAACACGCTGCACGAGAGAGACAAAGACTCCATTGCCAATGTGATGGAAGGGGCAGCGCACCAGGTGGAGCGTCTTTCGGGATACTTACGCAACCACTCTGTGAACGACATGCTTTCTCAGGCCGAGCGGGTGGCGCGGCGAGAGCCGGAGATGTTCTTGGGAGGCGCCGCCCTCCTGGGCCTGATCGGAGCCCGGTTCTTTAAGAGCTCAAGTCCCGATCACCGAAGCCACAGACGGAGGCAGCTTCCCCCTGAGACATCGGGTCGACGGTATCGGGCGACGTCGGAACGACGTTACCGGGAGTCGGGCCGAAGGTACCGTGAAACATCCGGCCGAGGGCATCGGCGTTCACCTCGAAGTGAACGAATCCGCTCAGAGAGGCCCCAGCCCGCTCGTACCGAGACGCGGCGACCAGAGACCCATGAGGAGCGACGATCCACTGAGAAATCCCGATCAGGGCCCAAATCCGGATCTGGGTCCTCCGGGTCCGAATCGTCGTGATTTGATTGTTATCGCCTGCCCTTCAGTGCAGGCCGAGGTTCTATTAAGCAACGAAGACCTCCCCCATCGCGGAGCGCTACCCCACAAACCTTCCCCCACCGAGCGCAATGGAACGACGCAAAGAACGGCGTGAGCCACGATCCAGACGAGACCCACGAACCGCCCGATACGAGGCCGTCCCATCTCCTCCGCGAGATGGACGCTCGCTCGGCGATCTGTTCCGCAAGCTGACGACGGAGACGCGCACACTCGTGCGTCAAGAGATCCAGCTCGCGAAGACGGAAATGAGCGAGATTGCTTCGCAACTGGGGCAAAGTGCTGCCCTGGCGGGGGCAGGGGGCTTTGTCGCATATGCCGGCTTCTTGTCGATCGTCGTAGGACTCGCTCTGTTGCTCGGACAGGTGATCCCTGTCTGGCTGAGCTTCTCACTAGTGGGTTTAGCCGTTCTCATCGTGGGCTATGCCATGTTTCGAAGCGGACAGAAAGGAATTCAGGAGACCGACTTTTCCCTCGAGCGTACTGCACAGACATTACAGGAGGATAAGCAATGGATGCAACACGAGACAGAGGAAGTGAAGAGAGATCCGTCTCATCTCGGAAGCGATCGGTAGACCCTGAATCTCAACAGCGAAGGTCCCAACGGGATGATAGATCTCATCCGGGGGAAGAGCCTCGAGATTCCGGGGACAAGCCGCAGACCGGTTCTAGGGCTGAACAGCGGAGACGCGACCCCCCCGAGCCCCGGTCCCCCGAAGATCCCGAACAGCTCGAAAAGGATATTCGGCGGACTCGCACCCGCATGAGCGACACGCTTGACGAAATTGAGTATCGGCTCTCGCCCGAACACATGAAGCGCGAGGCAAAGGACTTCTTCTACGAGACGGTCGACGAAGTCCGAGAGCGATTTCATCCTCAACGCATTGCAAGACGTGCAGGAACTAATATGAAAAATACAGTCAGTGAGCACCCAGTTCCGTCCCTTATCGCCGGTCTTTCCATCGGATACCTCCTCATGAAGTCGGGAGAGAAACGGACGCGCCGCCGGTCGTACCCCCACGACGAGCAGTTCACCTATCGGCCGACGGCCCGCCGGGCCCGGGTGCGGGCCGATCATCCCGGCAGCGCCTACTACCGCGAAGCTCAAGGCCGATCCGTCGCGCGTCCCCCAAGGGGAGACTATCCGCGAGAAACCCGTCGAGGAGACCACGAGTCAAGCGGCCGGAAACAGGCCCGCTCTACCGCCGAGCAGGCTGCGGAAAAGGCAGAGGAAACCAAGGAGCGCGCAAGGGAACAGGCCGGCGAAGTGAAGGAGCGAGCGACTCAACAGGCGCGGGAAATGACAGAGCGAGCCAGCGAATGGGCCGAAGAAGCGGGACGTCAAGCCCGGACCGCCCAACATCGAGTGGAACGCAGGGCCAGGCAGGCCCAAGGACAGGTGCGTAACTTTGTGAACCGCAACCCCCTGATGGCAGGTGCCGTGGCCGTCGGCGTCGGCGCCTTCCTCGGCGGCATGTTCCCCTCCACACGTACGGAAGACGAGTGGATGGGAGAAACCCGAGACGACGTGATGCACCGCGCGGAACGAGCCACAGAGGAGACGATGCACCGAGCCCAGGAGGCCGCTGAAAGCGTGGCAGGAGAAGCAGAAAGTGCTACTCAAAACGTAGCGGAAACCACGAAAGAAGAAGCCCAGCGAGTCACTGAAAAGGCCAAAGAAGAGGGCGAAAACGTCAAGGAAGAAGCCAAACAGCAGGCCAAGGAGCAGTCACAGAAGAAGTCCAATTCGTAACAGGCAGCATATGCGCCTGTCCCAAAGACAGAGAAACTATTTGGAGATGAGAAGAGCCCGGTGATCGCATCGCCGGGCTCTTCTATTGTAGGAGTATTGCGGGGGACTGAGCAATCACACACGAAGCTCCGTCACCAGAAACAAAGGACTCATGGAAATCGAGGAGAAGGAGACAAACATCGCCTGGCAAACCCTGAGCGAGTTCATCAATGACGACTGCATGCGTATGGCCGCCTCGCTGGCCTACTATACAATCTTCTCTCTTCCGCCCCTCCTGGTCATTATTATCACCGTCTCCGGCCTCGCTCTCGATCCCCAACAGGTGGAGGGGTGGATTCAGGGACAGGTCCAAGAACTGATCGGTGCCGGCGGAGCCCGACAGATTCAGGCCATGATCGAGAGCGCGAGCGAGCGGGTCCAGGGCGGATTCTCGATGGGGCTCATCCTCTCCATCGGCGGTGTACTGGTCGGCGCAACCGCGGCGTTTGGAGAGCTCCAGTACGCTCTGAATACCGTCTGGGAAATTAAAGCGGATCCCGATCAGGGAGCCATCTGGAGCTACGTGATCAAACGAATCCTCTCCCTGGGGATGATTCTGGTCATTGCCTTTATCCTGCTGGTGGCACTCGTCCTTAGTTCCATGATCTCCGCTCTCCAATCCCAGATTGGCGAACTTCTCGGTACCGTGGGACTTGGGCTCGTGTCGGAAGAATTCGTGTGGCTCTTCGACACAGTGATCTCCCTTCTGATCATCACGCAACTGTTTGCTGCCATCTTCAAGGTCCTGCCCGACGCAAAAATTTCGTGGCGCGACGTACAGTTCGGGGCCTTCATCACGGCGCTCTTGTTCGTCGTCGGCAAGTTTCTGATTAGCTTTTATATTGGGCAGAGCAATCTCGGCGAGACCTATGGGGCCGCAGCGGCACTGGCTGTGCTGTTGGTGTGGGTGTACTACTCGTCGCTCATCCTACTCATGGGGGCCGAGTTTACGCAGATCTGGGCCCGCCGGCACGGAAAAGCCATCCTCCCGGAACGGGGAGCCGTCCGGATTCGCGACACGCAGCCGGCCGCGTCTTCGTAGTCCTTTTCCCACGTTCGGCCGCTAGGGGCAAATCCGCAGCGCGGATGCCCATTGATTCGCTCTGCTCAATTACGAGTCATGAGCCGACGAGTCACGAGTAAAGAAGACGACCAGTTGCTTCCGGATCCAACAACACTTTGAAAAATGCCTCGACGCCCGGGAGAGAGCCCTCATCAACTCATTACTCGTCAACTCGTTACCTCGGCAGAAGCGAGCGAACGGGACTCGTCGGCACCAATAAACCCTCCTCGAACACACGTGGCAAAAGGACCAGCTACCGCTTCATCGCGAGGGTCACCCCGTCGGCCAACGGGAGCACGCTGAGCTCCACCCGCTCGTCGCCGTGAAGTTTTTCGTTGAGGCGCTGGGTGGCTACGATGCTCTCGTCGTCGGGCTCGGGATCCGTGACCTTTCCACCCCGAAACATGTTGTCCAGCGCAATGACGCCCCCGGGCCGCAGAAGCTTCAGAGATTGCTCGTAGTAGGTGTCGTACTGCTCCTTGTCGGCATCAATGAAGGCAAAATCGAAGGTCCCATCCTGCCCGTCCTCCAAGAGCGCGTCGAGCGTCTCGTCGGCCGGGGCAATGCGAAGGTCAATCGTGTCGGCCACCCCGGCTTCTTGCCAGTAGCGACGAGCGACCTGCGTGTACTCCTCGCTAATGTCACAGGCCACGACCTCCCCGCTCGACGGAAGTGCCTCAGCCACCGCAAGGGCGCTGTACCCAGTGAATACGCCGACTTCGAGGGTCCGCCGCGCCCCGATCAGGTTCACGAGCAGCTTGAAAAACTGGGCCTGCTCCGGAGCAATTTGCATTTCCGACTTCGGATGCTCGGCAGTTTCCTCACGGAGACGCTGCATCCCCTTCGACTCCCGAAGCGATATCGAAAGCAGGTACTCGTGCAGCTCGTCGGAGAGGCCAATGGATTTGCTTGACATGATCGAACAGCGGGTGTGATGGGAGTACGCGATGACGTGAAAGGCACAGGACGAAAACGTTCTACCCCTTCGATGTTTTCCCGGAGAAAGCGATGAACGTTTGGCGGCCCGGTGGGTACGGATGAGAGAGGAGGCTTCCCCAGGAGTGACGACAAAGGTTCCACTCCGCGTCACCATTGGCCGTGCCTCGGTGAAGAACTGCTCATCCGCCGATAGGCGAACCGCCCCTGTGGGGTATGGAGCACGGAATAATGGTCCAATGGATTTCGTTGTAGGTCTGGCGTCGTCTATCTTACACCTTTCGCTCTCTCTTTCCGAGCCCCACGAGCCTTATGGCCCACACGCCACACATTCTTTGGGTGGACGACGAGATCGATCTTCTCCGCTCTCACGTCATGTTTTTGGAAGAAAAGGGGTACGAGGTCCGCACCGTCGCAAACGGTGCCGATGCGATTGACATTGCACGTGACCGTCCCTTCGACGTCGTGCTACTCGATGAACAGATGCCCGGCATGGAGGGACTCGAAACCCTGGATGCCCTCAAGGATGCTCGGCCCGACGTGCCGGTGGTCCTGGTCACGAAGAGTGAAGAAGAGGACCTCATGGAGGCTGCCCTCGGCAACCAGATCAGTGACTATCTAACCAAGCCCGTCAATCCGAGCCAGATCCTCCTCACTTGCAAGCGACTGTTGGAACGCTCGCGGCTGCGGCAGGAGACGCTCTCCCAGCGCTATTTGCAGTCGTTCAACGAAATCTCGCAGGCCCTCCGAGGGCCCCTGTCTCCCAACGAATGGGTCGACATCTATCAACAGCTCGTGCACTATGACCTGGAACTGACGGAGGACGAAGGGGCTCGGCAGATCTTTCAGGACCAGTTCGAAGAGGCCAATCGCTCGTTCGGAGACTTCATCGAGGCCAACTATTCGGATTGGATTGCCCGCGTCGACGAGGGCCCGGACGACGACCGCCCCGTCCTTTCCCACGAAGTGATCCCGGAGTTCGTCCTTCCTCAGGTGGACGATCCCCCGGTGGTGTTCTTCGTCATCGACTGCCTGCGATACGACCAGTGGCTGGAAGTCGCCGATCTCCTGCGCCCCCACTACGCCATCGATACCGACTTCTACTACAGCCTGCTCCCGACGGCCACCCCGTACTCCCGGAATGCCATCTTCAGCGGCATGCTGCTGGACGACCTCGTGGATCGCTTTCCCAAGGCGTGGGAAACGGGAGAGGAAAGTGAGCACAGCCGCAACCAGTACGAGGAAGAATTCCTCCACCATCAGCTCGACCAGCTTCATCGAGGCGACCTAAACGTCCGCTACGACAAGCTCATCACGGCCGAGGATGGGCAGGCGCTCGCGCAAGACGCCACCAACCTGACCCAGCACGACCTGAGCGCCGTCGTGGTCAACTTCATCGACATCCTGGCCCACAGCCGGTCGGAGTCGGACGTCCTCAAGGAACTGGCCCCCGACGAAGAGGCCTATCGGGCCCTCACGCAGACGTGGTTCGAACACTCGTGGCTGTACGACATGCTGCGATCGCTTGCCAACACCGACTGTACGGTGGTCGTCACGACCGACCACGGCGCCATCCGGAGTCTCCGCTCGACCAAGGTCATCGGGGACCGGGAAACCTCCACGGCTCTTCGGTACAAGTATGGCCGCAACCTGCAATGCGACGAGGACGACGCAATTTTCGTACAGGACCCCGAGGACTTCGGCCTCCCGCGCTACGGCATGAACACGAACTACATCATTGCAAAGGAGGACTACTACTTCGTATATCCGACCAACTTCCACCACTACGAAAACCTATACCGTGACACCCTGCAGCACGGCGGTGCCTCCATGGAGGAGATGATTCTCCCGGTGTCGACTCTAACGCCGAAAGGGTAGGAGTGGGTAAGGAGCATGGGGGAAGAGAGAAAATACGGGACTTCCGAAAGCACGAACCAGTCACGCATCACGTATCACCCTTCACGGTCCTCTCATGAACCCGTCGCCCCCCATAGAGGTCGAGGATCTTCTTCCGGCTACCACCTCGTCGGTCGAGGAGACGATGGCGCTCGGTGAGACCCTGGCGGCTCGGTGTGCCCCCGGCGCAGTCCTGGCCCTCTACGGAGACCTGGGAACGGGCAAAACTCATCTCGTGAAGGGCCTTGCCCGTGGCCTCGGCATTCCTCCCACCACCGTGCGCAGCCCGACGTTTACCCTTCTGAGCACCTACGACGAAGGCCGCTTCCCCCTCTACCACTTCGATGCATACCGGGTGCAAGACCCCGACGAATTCGTGGAACTGGGCGCCCAGGAATACGTCTACGGCGACGGTGTTACCTGCATTGAGTGGGCCGATCGTGTGCAGAGCATCGTGCCTCCCGAGGCCCTGCATCTGCGCCTTACCCACGTCGCCCCCTCCCAGCGGCGCATTGCCCGCCTCAATCACACCCCTGCCTCGCCGTCCACCGACCCCGAGTCAGGAAACTTGCAGTGAGGGGAGACCCGTTGTCCTCTCACGTCTCCAGTGCCGCCGTCGCCCCTCGTTCCGCCTCATGTCCTCTACCGACGCTGTCGAGTACCTTCACAACCTCCCCCAGTTTGCCAACGTCGCCGACGAGGCCTACGAACCGGGTCTGGAGCGGATGCAAACCCTGATGGAGGCAATGGGCCGCCCTCACGATTCTCTTCGTGCGATCCACATCGCCGGCACGAACGGCAAAGGGTCGGTCGCCTCGATGGTGGCGGCCATTGCCACGGCGGCGGGGCTGCGCACGGGCCTCCACACCTCGCCTCACCTTACGCACCTCACGCAACGAATGCGGATCGACGGCACCCCGGCGCCTCGCGAGTGGCTCGAGGAGGCCGTCCACCGCTATCAGCCGCTCTTCGAGCGCGTCGAGGCAAGCTTTTTCGAAGCCACGGTCGCCCTGACCTTCCTTTACTTTGCAGAAAAGGACGTAGACCTCGCTGTCATAGAGGTGGGTTTGGGCGGTCGGCTCGATGCTACGAATGTGCTTCGCCCGGCCCTCTCTCTCATCACCAGCATCGACCTGGACCACACCGAGCTCCTCGGCGACACGATTGAGGCTGTGGCCCGTGAAAAGGCCGGAATCATCAAGCCCCAAGCGCCCGTCATCACGGGGGTGACCCAGGACGAAGCCCGCGAGGCCATTGCCGAGATCGCTGCGGAGCAGAGCGTTCCTCTACACGTCGTACAGGACGAGACCCAATGGCGCGCCCCTCACGCGGACCTCTCAGGCAGTGTGCTCGATCTCGAGACGCCCGTCCGTCCCTACGACCGGCTCCGCCTCTCCCTGCCGGGGGCGCATCAGCAGGCCAATGCGGCGCTGGCAGTGCGAGCCGCCGAGCTGGCGTTTCCCTCGGTTCAGGCCACCCCTGAACCCGTCTACGCGGGACTGTCCGACATCCAAAAACGAACGGGATTTCGGGGGCGCCTCGACGTCCTCCAATCGCGCCCCCTCATCGTGGTGGACGTGGGCCACAATCCGCCGGCCATCGCGGCGAGCCTCGAGACGGTCTCCCCCATCGTAACCAAGCGGGGAGGAACCCTGTACGTGCTTCTCAACATGCCCCGGGACAAAGGGATTGCCGAGGTGGCGGAGTTACTGGCCGATCGCATGGCCCGCGTCACTCCGATCCCGATCGACACCCGTCGCGCCCTGTCTCCCGAAGAGATGCGGGAGACCCTCCGGGCGCACGGGGTGATCACTCGCCCTTCCCAACCTGTGGAGGAGGCCATCAGGGAGTTTCAGCAAACGGCCTCCCCGGAGGATGGATTGCTCCTCGTCGGTTCGCACAAGCTCGTGGAGATTCTTCCGGACCCTCTCCGTTCCAAGGCGTAGCACTCAGTACCTCTCGGCTCCCTCGGGAACGAACAGCCCGCACACAGCGCCCGAGTTTTCCGCTGTTCCCTGCCATTAATGATTTGCTGCTTTCTATGCCGTTTTCCACCCCGGCTGCTCGACGTGCCTACCGGGCGCTCCCCCTCGTTCG
>CAYXAD010000142.1:0-8789 GCA_964462965.1 uncultured Salinivenus sp. | reverse complement strand
TTGGGTGCGGATAACCGGTGGGGGCTTCGTGACGAGTGCCCCTCTTAGTGATCCAATTCCAATGTGAAGCGGGCCCACCGAGTGGTCCTCTCCCCACAGATCGAAATACCTACCAGAGCGGCGTCTCGAGCGTGGGACGAACCGGAAACGCATCATTCACCGCATGAAGGAGCGACTGCTTCTCTTTGTAGGGGAGAAAGGCATACCGAAATCCGTTGAGGACGATCTCGCGCAAGTGGGACACCTCGAGGTTGCAGTGCTTGTGGACGAGCCACAGTTCGTCTGTCAGCGTGGTGCGACTGAAGAGTCGATTGTCTGTATTGACGGTGACGGGAATGTTGGATTTGACGTACGTTTCGATGGGATGAGCTTCCAGACTCGGCACCGCCTGTGTGTGGACATTGCTGGACGGACAGATTTCGAGAGGGATACGGTGGTCGGCAAAGTACTGCATGAGCTCCGGGTCCTTTCGCAACGAAATGCCGTGGCCAATGCGATGGGCTCCGCAGTAGAAAAGCGCCTGACGAATCGAGTCGGGCCCCCATGCCTCACCGGCGTGGATGGTGAGGTTGAGCAGGTTGTTGCGAGCGTGGTAGAACGCGTGTAGGTGTCCCTTGGGGGGATTGCCTGCCTCTCCGCCCGCGAGGTCAAAGGCCACGATGCCGCGATGCTTGTACTCCACCGCAAGCTCGGCCTGACGCATCGAGGCGCTCTCGTATCGGTCGCGCAGGCCGCAGATGATGAGAGACGTTTTGATGTCGTAGTCCGCTTCTGCTTGGTCGAGGCCCTCGAGCACTGCATCGTTCACCTCTTCCAAGGTCAATCCTTCTTCGACGTGTAAGATTGGCGCATAGCGGACTTCCAGATACCACACGTTCTCGGCGGCATTGTCGGCGGCCAGTTCGTACGCCGCACGACGGAGGGCCTCCCTCGTTTGAAGCAGGGGAAGTGTGTACCGGAACCAGGCGAGATAGGCTTCCAGCGTGTCGGACGTTTCCACCGCCCGCAGTTCTGCACGAAGGCCTTCCAGGCTGTCCGCCGGAAGGGCGCTTCGTTTTCCCTGCGCCTTCGCAAGGTCGAGCATCGTGTCCAGACGCAAGGAGCCGTCAAGGTGGCAGTGAAGCTCAGCCTTCGGCCAGCTCCGGATGTCGTCTCGGGTCAGCGGCGGGGACTCAGTGTCCGTCTTAGGGGGCATTTGGGGACACGGGGATGATGAATTAGCGTGTGAGAAACACGGGCGGCTGGGGGGAGAGTGGCTTGCGCCCGAAAAAGTTTTCCATCCCAACACTGCCACCCGGTCGGCTGTTTCACATTCTCTCCCGGTTCGATGAGGTCCAGAACGGAACCGGCGGGTCCCCGTATCGTTTGGCTGAAACCACGATCAGCGGCCCTCGTGCACGCTCTTCGACGGAAGAAAGGAAATTCTTCCGTTCAGGTGCCTGAGAAGCCGAAGGGACGCTTTACGATTCATTCCCAATTGCTCTCACGACGACCATGGGTACTCCCGGTCCCCTCGAACTTATTATTATCTTTGCGGTCGTGCTCCTTCTGTTTGGGGCCAAGCGGATTCCAGAGATTGCCCGCGGCATTGGAAAGGGCATCCGAGAGTTTAAGGATGCCACCAGTGAGATTTCCCGCGAGCTGGAATCGGAAAGCCAACGGCGCCAGATCAATCAGCCCCGTGCTCCACAGCAGGGAGCGCCACAGGCGCGTCAACGGCAGCAGCAGGCTCCGCCCGAGCCTGCACCCGCCGACGAGGGCGATGCCTCCCAGCAGGCCCCTGAGACGGAGGCCCAAGACGCGAAGCAGGAGGCGTCCTAGTCGGTGTTCTACTTTGCGAGCCTGGGGGGAGGTGCTTCTGCCCGGTCGCTTGTCTTTGCGGCCGGGGCCCGTCACCACACCTACCACTTCTGCGTAGAACGGCCCCCCACGCATGAACCACGCGACATTCGCTGATGCTCATCGCGCCATTGAGGACGGAGAAACCAGTTGCGAAGCGCTGGTCTCTTCCTTTTTGGATCGCATCGACGAGCGCGACGACGAGATCAACGCCTTCACGACGGTTGATCACGACGGTGCCCTGAACCATGCCCGCTACCTCGATAGCCAGCGGGAGCGTGGGAATCCTCGGCCCCTTTCGGGGCTGGTGCTCGCCGTAAAGGACAACATCTGCATCCGAGGGTATCAGGTGACCTGTGGCTCTCGCATGCTCGAAGACTTTTCGTCGCTCTACGACGCCACGGTCATCGAACGACTTCGGGAGGCCGGGGCCATCTTTATTGGCAAGACCAACTGCGACGAGTTTGCCATGGGCTCGTCGAACGAGACCTCTCACTTCGGCCCGGTGCGCAATCCGGCCAATCCGGAGTACGTTCCGGGGGGGTCCTCCGGAGGATCGGCGGCCGCCGTGGCGGCGGGGATGTGCCACGCCGCCCTGGGAAGCGATACGGGCGGGTCGGTGCGCCAGCCGTCTGCCTTCTGTGGAATCGTCGGGCTGAAGCCCACCTACGGGCGCGTCAGTCGCTCCGGCCTCGTGGCGTTTGCGTCGTCGCTCGACGTGATTGGCCCGATGGGGCGCAGCATCGAAGATGTCGCGACGCTCCTTAACGTCATTGCCGGTGAGGACGACAGTGACTCCACCAGTGCGTCGGTTCAGGTACCCGACTATACCCAGGCGCTCACCGGAAGCGTAGAGGGGCTCCGCATTGGCCTTCCGAGCGAATACTTTGCCGAAGGGCTCGACAAGGACATTCGGCGGATGGTGCACGAGCAGGTCGAACGCCTCGAAGCGGAGGGGGCCACTGTGACGGAGGTGTCGTTGCCGCACACGGAGTACGGCGTTGCCACCTACTACTTGATCGCCACGGCGGAGGCGTCCAGCAACCTCGCTCGATACGACGGCATTCGGTACGGCTATCGCGCCGACCTGAAGGAGACGAAACAGGAGCTGCGCGAGCGACGGCAGGAGCTAAAGCAGGCCTTGTCGACGGCGCGTACCCAGGGCGATGAGGCGCGCGTGGAGGAACTCGAGGCGACCCTCGAGAATGAGCAAAGTGCCCTGGAGGCCCTCTACACGCGCACCCGTACGGAGGGCTTTGGCGAAGAGGTGAAGCGGCGCATCATGCTTGGCACCTATGCGCTGTCCGCCGGGTACTACGACAAGTACTACGAGAAGGCACAGCGCGTCCGGACCCTCATCCGCCACGACTTCGAACAGGCCTTTGAAGACGTGGACGTGCTCGTGACACCGACCACCCCGACGCCTCCGTTTCAGCTTGGGGAGAAAACGGACGACCCGCTAGAAATGTATCTCAACGACGTATACACCGTTACGGCCAACCTCGCAGGAGTGCCCGGCCTCACGGTCCCCATTGGAGCGCATCCCGACGAGCCTCACCTTCCCGTGGGACTTCAACTCCTCGGGCCCCACTTCGACGAGGCGCTGCTCCTGCAGGTGGGAGATGCTCTGATGCGACTGAACGAGGAATGAGCAAAGATCTTGCGCTTCAGAACGCTGGACCATACCATCGTCATCGGCCCGTCGGTGTTCAGTAGTGCCGGGACCTTCTGCTCGGGAGGGCCCCGACGTGCTTCGCACAATGCATGACCGTTCCACAACGAGTTTGATCAACGCTTCGACCGCATGAGTATTCTCGTAGATCGCGATACGCGACTGGTAGTGCAGGGCTTTACGGGGTCTGAGGGCTCCTTTCACGCCGAACAGATGATCGACTACGGCACCAACGTGGTTGCCGGGGTCACACCCGGCAAAGGGGGGCAGACGCACCTCGATCGCCCGGTGTTCAACACCGTGGCCGAGGCCGTCGAGAAAGAAGGGGCCAACACGTCGATCATTTTCGTGCCCCCCCCGTTTGCAGCCGATGCCATCCAAGAGGCCGCCGATGCGGGCATTGAGGTCATCATTTGCATCACCGAGGGCATTCCGGTGGCCGACATGAAGCCCACCTATCACTTCGTGAAGAAAAAGGGGGCTCACCTCATCGGCCCGAATTGTCCCGGAGCCATTACGCCCGGCGAGTGCAAGGTCGGCATTATGCCCGCCATGATCTTTGAACCGGGCCCGATTGGGGTCATTTCCCGCTCGGGCACGCTCACCTACGAAACCGTCGACCAGCTCACGCGCGCCGGGTACGGGCAGAGCACGGCGGTTGGAATTGGTGGCGACCCTGTGATCGGGACGAGCTTCGTAGACGCGCTCGAGCTGTTTGAAGCGGATCCCCAGACCGAAGGGGTCGTCCTGATTGGCGAGATTGGCGGCTCGGCGGAGCAGGAGGCCGCCCGGTACATTCAGGCGCACATGAGCAAGCCCGTCTTCGGCTTTATCGCGGGCCGGACGGCCCCGCCGGGACGCCGCATGGGCCACGCCGGGGCCATCGTGTCCGGAGGGTCGGGCACGGCCGAAGCCAAGTTCGAGGCCTTGGACGCCGCCGGAGCGACGGTGGTCAAGAATCCCGCCCTGATTGGCGAGACGGTTCGGGACGTGATGGGCTAAGAAATCGGCGCTGATTCAGCGAGACGGAATCCCCCAGTACTGCGGTTTGATCGAGGCCGCACTGCCCCAGCGGTGGTGCGGCCTTTGGTCATTGTGACCGGTGGAAGCGGGCGTCCCCAGGTGAGTGGACGAGTAACGAGTTACGAGGATTCTCCTTCTAACGTAGAGACAGTCTTTATGACTTTGAAGGGGGACCAACAATTGATCCATTTTAAAAGTGATACAAGTGACCCACGTTCGGAGGAAATCCTCATTACACATAACTCGCTACTCATGACTCGTGTCTCGAGGATCGTTTGGGACTCCTCGGAACGAATCAGCCCACATCGGTCGAAAAGGTTCAAGACAGTGCCATGTTTGACGAAGCGACATTTGTAACAGGGGTTGCTCGATGGGATCAGTTGCCGGACGATGATCGCCCGGAGGTTGCCTTCGTGGGGCGATCGAACGTGGGTAAAAGTTCACTTCTCAATGCCCTCCTGAGTCGCAAAAAGCTTGCGTACACGAGCAAGACGCCGGGAAAGACGCAGCAGCTCAACTATTTTCTCATCGACAATCAATTTTATCTCGTCGATCTCCCCGGCTATGGATACGCCAAGGCCCCTCGGTCGGAGCGGGACCGGTGGGCGCAGCTGCAGGAGCGCTACTTGGCGGAGCGTCAACCGCTTCGAGGGGTCGTACAGCTTATCGACGGTCGACATCCGCCCATGGACAGCGACGAAGAATTGATCGAGCGTCTCGCTGCGACGGACGTGTCTCACCTGCTGGCATTGACCAAAGCGGACAAGCTGTCTGGAAACGGACGATTTCAAGCCCAGCAGCAGGCCGAAGAATGTCTCACGACGATGAATATAGAGCGCCCGGTGATTTTGACGTCGGCGGTGAGTGGGCGTGGAATGGGAGAGCTTCGAAAGTGGATCGGCTCTGTTCTGGAAGGGCAGTGAGAGGGGAGGAGACGAGGAGCAGAGAGGAGTGGGGGTGAAACTCTTCTCTTCGACTTCGTTGCGTCCCTCGATGTCCGTTCTCTTCTGAGGTCCCCTAAAACTTGGCGGGTTTTTTATCTGGGGACCGTGCAATCCACGAGGGTCGTCACCTTAATTGAAGTGCTTGTTGCAGCGCTTACCATCTTTTTGACTTCTACTCGTGGTGGAGCTCTTTCTCGTGGCTCGATTTTATCTACGGGCAGGAGCATCTAGGAATGGCTTTTGGGCTCTACCCGTCCGGTCTCGCCTCTCCTGCAGGAGAGGGACTCGTGTCCGTGCGAGCATGCCACTCAGTGTAGAGTACTCTAGCACAAGTCTGTAATGAATGGAAGTCGAATGTCCCGAGTGCCGCTTCAATACAACCGTTTGGGGTACTGTCTGGGCGACTGGCCGGTCGTCCCTCCGAGCTCTGGGTTGTGGGTCTGTGGCGGGATGCCATTCTCCAAACAGATTAGTTGACGCTGCACTAGGGCGGAGGCGTTCAGACAAAGCGGGACGCTGTTTCGGTACGAACATTTGTAGAACTAGGTGGACCAGACACATGGAGCATTCGCAGACGCGGTTCCTCAACGAGGACTTCCAGAAGGCACTGATTTTGGAGGAGCCCGATCCCAGTCTCGATGACTACCTGCGTGAGCAGGGCATCGAGCCCGATCGGGTTCCCAAGCCAGAGTGTTATGATCAGGAGGCCATGGCGGAGCGCCTCCGGGACGGGCAACACGACCTACTGTATAAGCGCAGCAAATTCGTCGTCGACGAGCCCATCGTCCAGGCGTCGGACAATCTCGCTGCGGTCATGTTGTGTTGTATTGGAGACGACACCGTCGACAAGGCGGCCTGCGCCCGGGAGGGCGTGTTGGTCCTCAATGATCCCATCAGCAATGGGCGGTCGGTCGTCGAGATGGTCTTGGGGAAGATGGTCGTGCTGGCGCGTCGCCTCTTTACGGCCAACGAGTTAGGACATCGGCACCAGTGGTCCAAAGACAACACGCGTCGGTATGAGCTCATGAACAAGACCCTGTCCGTCGTTGGCCTGGGGAATATCGGCAAGGAGTTGGCCCGGGTGGCCGATACGCTCGGAATGGAGATTTGCTTTTACGACGAGTCGGAGGTGGCTCGAGAAGTGGGGACGACGCTGGGCTGGACCTCCTGCTCGAGCCTCCGCGAGGCGTTCCGTAAGGGAGACTTTGTGACGGTTCACGTTTCGGCGGAGGATCCGAAGGGCCGTTCGAACGAGGGGCTGCTGACCTACGACCACTTCCGTCAGCTCGGGGCCGACCGACCGGACAACAGTCCACGAGCCTTCATTAACGCCGCCCGCGGCTTTCTGTACGATCCGGAGGACCTGAAGCGGGCCATCGAGGAGAACCACGTGCTTGCCGCAGCCGTCGACGTGTATCCGGAAGAGCCGGGGAGTGCCGACGACGACTGGGTCAATCCCTACGCCGACATGGACCGGGTTCTCACGACGCCCCACATCGGGGCGGCCACCCAGGAAGCCCAGCCCCGGATTGCCTCGCGGATGGCGACCTCGACTCGGCTCCTGAACGAACAGGGCACCGTGCGCGATACGGTCTTTGGGCAGGGGCACACGATCGGGGTCAACGCCGAGCCCCCGTACTGGATTCTTGCTGTGGTTCACAGCGACGTGCGCGGAACGAAAAAGGCGATCGACGACAGCATCTACGAGGCGGGGGCCAGCAACCTCCAGTCGAACCACCGGGACTTCCCGGAGCTGGGCATCGCCTACGACGTCAACGCGATCGATCAGCCCCTGAGCCAAGAGCAGCTCGAGGGCATTATCGAGTCCGCCGCCTCGTTGTCCGAGGACCCTCAGGCCATCCGAGCCCTCCGACACTTCAAAGTTGAGGTTTCGGTGTAAGCCCCAATCCGGGTGCCGGATTTGGGAGCAGAGGGGTGGGAGGCAAAAGGCTCCCCTTCCCCCTCCCTTACGCCGCTACGGGTTTGGCGTCGAGGGTCTCTACGATGTGATCCATGATCTTCTCGGCGTGGAAGCGACCGTTCTCGATGAACCAGCGGCTCGTGTCGCATCCCCCACAGATGGTGCCGGCAAGATACAGGCCCGACCGATTGGTTTCGAAGGTTTCTCCGGCCTCGTCGTGGACCGGAGTTCGTGCCTCGTCGTCCCGAATGGCGATGCCGAGCTGCTCGAGAAAATCGTAGTCGGGGCGGTAGCCCGTCATCGCCAGCACGAAGTCATTCTCGATGGCCGTGGACCCTTCGGGAGTGTTGAGGTGAAGCTCCTCTTCTTCGATGGCCTCCACGGTCGTGTTAAAATAGGCGGTGATAGAGCCCTCCTCGATCCGGTTTTCGAGGTCGGGTTTAATCCAGTATTTGACCCCCTCATCGAGTTCTGCGTCGCGCACGACGAGCGTGACGTTGGCGTCGTGGCGATAACACGCGAGGGCGGCCTTGGCGGCCGAGTTGGCCCCACCAATCACGGCCACGTCCGTGAGGGCGTAGGGATAGGGCTCTTTAAAGTAGTGGGTGACCTTGTCGAGGTCCTCGCCGGGGACGTCCATTCGGTTGGGAACGTCGTAGAAGCCGGTGGCGACGATCACCTTCCGAGCACGGTACTCCTTCTTGTCCGTCACGACGGTGAAGGTGCCGTCTGCGCCTTTCAGGTCGAGGACGGGCTCGTAGAGTCGAAGGGCGAGGTCCTCGGCCGTGGCTACACCTCGATAGTAATCCAGGGCCTCTTCGCGCCGCGGCTTGTAGCCACGCGTCGGAAACGGATAGCCCCCAATCTCGAGCAGCTCGGGGGTGGAGAAAAACTCCATCCGAGTGGGATACCCGATGAAGGAGTTGCAGAGGGCTCCCTTGTCGATGAGCAGGACATCGAGCCCGCGACGCTGCGCCTCGATGCCAGAAGCGAGGCCGACCGGTCCAGCTCCAATGACGATGACGTCACGCATAAGCACCTGTAGAAAGTTTGAGACGACGCATCCTTCTGAACCCGCATGCCAGCGAAGCAGTTTCGAGCAGTCGAGGCGGCAGGGGGGAGGAAGGGGGAATCCTGAGCGAAGATTTCTCGACGGAGATCAGCTTTTCCGACGAGTCTCAGAAAAGTCCTGTAAGAGCGTTGAAGCCCGGTCGGCCTCCACACCTGAGAGAATGCGGACCTGATGATTCAGCCGCTCGTCTCGGGGAATGGCATAGAGGGTGGAGGCGGCGCCCGCCTTCTCGTCGAAGGCCCCAAAGACGAGCCGGTCCAGTTGGGCCAGGACGATGGCCCCGGCACACATCGGACAGGGTTCCAGCGTGACGTACAG
>CAYXAD010000141.1:4120-8791 GCA_964462965.1 uncultured Salinivenus sp. | reverse complement strand
CGGATGGGCTCGACATCGTCGAGAACTGGTATGACCGAGTCCTCGGCACCCCCTACGAGACGACCGGTCCTCCGTGGCTCTACCAGAAGTATGTAGGGCACGACAACAACCGGGACTGGTTCATGAACAACATGCCGGAGACGAGGGCCGTCACCGACGTTCTATACCACGAGTGGTATCCACAGATTGTCCTGAATCACCACCAGACGGGGCCTGCCTGGTCCCGAATCTTCGTACCGCCGTTTTCTGACCCCGTGAATCCAGACATTCATCCCGGCGTGGTCACCGGCGTCAATCAGGCAGGGACGGCCATGAGCCAGCGGTTTGCCATGAAGGACATGCCGGGGGCTGTGGCCCACAACACCTACACGATGTTCTGGAACGGGGGCATGCGGACGGCGCCCTATTTCCACAACCAGATCGGGCTTCTCACGGAGGTGTCCCACGCCACACCAACCCCCCGCTACTACGAGCCGGACTCGCTTCCGGATTTTATCGGGAACAGGAAGGCCACTGACGGCACCTCACTGTTTTATCCGTACCCGTGGAAGGGCGGCGAGTCGCATTTTCGGGAGCCGATCGAATATGCGATCACTGCTTCGATGGGCGTACTCGACGTTGCGGCGGACCGGCGACAGCAGTATCTCTACAACATCTACAGCATGGGCCGCGACGCCATCGAGGACGGGGAGAGCGGAGATCCCTACGCCTACGTCATTCCTCCTGAGCAGTGGCACGACGGAGAGGCGCACAATCTGGTCAACATTCTTCGTCAGGGAGGTATCGAGATCGATCGGGCCACCTCCTCGTTCGAGGCGGGAGGCTCCACCTACCCGGCCGGTTCCTTCGTCATCGAGACGAGCCAGGCCTTCCGTCCGTACGTGATGGATCTCCTGGAGCCCCAGGAGTATCCGGATCGCTATCAGTATCCGGGCGGCCCGCCGGATCCGCCCTACGACTTGGCGGGCTGGACGCTGCCGATGCAGATGGGCGTTTCGGTCGACCGCATCGACGAGTCCTTTGATGCCTCCCTCGAGGCAGTCACCGATTCCGTGGCGCCGGCCCCCGGCACGGTTGCGGAGGACGCGGATTTCGGGTATGCGCTCTCCCACAAGCCCAACGGGAGCGTAAAAGCCGTGAACCGCCTTCTTGAAGAGGGGGCCGGCGTGTCCTGGGCCAGTGAGGCCTTCACCGCAGGGGGGCAGGACCATCCTGCCGGCACCATCGTGATCGAGCAGGGGGAAGGCACCGCCGACCAGGTCGAGGCTCTGTCCGACGAGCTCGGCCTCGACTTCAACGGGCTCGATGAGGAGCCCTCCGCGCAGCTCCATCCCCTCGGGAGCTCGAAGGTGGGCCTGTATAAGTCATGGGACGCCAGCATGGACGAGGGCTGGACGCGCTGGCTCTTTGAAAACTACGACGTTCCTCACGACACGCTCCACAACGCGGACGTACAAAACGGGGACCTGTCACAATACACGGCGATCGTTCTACCGCACCAGTCGGCCGACGAGATTATGCACGGGCACGACCCGGGGACGATGCCCGAGGAGTACGTCGGCGGCCTGGGGCCGGAGGGCACGCTTGCTCTGGACGAGTACGTCCAGGAGGGGGGAACCCTGATCGCCTTCGACGGCGCCAGCGAGTACGCCATTCAGCAGCTCGGCCTGCCGGTCGAGAATGCCACCAAAGGCCTCTCGGATACGGAATTCTTTATTCCAGGCTCTCTGATTCGCACAGACGTAAACACCGAGCATCCTCTGGCCTACGGCATGCAGGAGGAGGTGGCTGCTTCGTTTCAGCGCAGCCGGGCCTTCGAGCCGGTTCGTCAGGACTACGAGGGGGAAGGCGGGCGCGAAGACATCAAGCGCGCCCCGGCTCCGCCGGTGGAGGTGGTGGCCCGTTACGCCGAGGAGGATCTCCTGATGAGCGGATGGGCCTTGGGCGAGAAGAAGCACATCGGCGGCAAGATCGCCCTGGCTGAGGTCGATCACGGCGACGGGTCGGTCGTGCTCTTTGGCTTTCGGCCCCAGTTCCGCGGTCAGCCGCGGGCGACCTACAAGCTGGTGTTCAATGCCATTCACGGGGCGACGACGGAGGGACTGCCCGACACCGGTCAAGTCTCTCCCGATCCCTTCGAGTCCGCCACGGAGGAAGAGTAAGAGGACCTCGTTCGGTGCAGGAGTCCGCTATTTTAAAAGCAAAATGGGGCGCCGGGATGTGAGGTGCCCCATTTTTGTTGTAGCGACGACGGCTGACTTTCGAGTTGTTTGTTTTTCTTTTCAGACGCAGGCACATGCTTCAGTCCCGCCTTCTTTTCTCTTTGTTTGCCTTCCTTCTCACGGGTGTAATCTCGTCTGCAGGGGCCCAAGATCCTGGGGCGGCACCGGGCAGTGAGGAATATGGCGCCTACGATTCCACCCTCTATGAGGCAATGGAATACCGGATGATCGGCCCCTCTCGGGGAGGGCGCGTGACGACGGTTGCCGGTCACCCCGACCATCCCTTCACCTTCTACATGGGGAGCGTCGGTGGGGGGATCTGGAAGACGACCAACTACGGCAACACGTGGAAGAACGTCTCGGACGGAACGCCCCTCACCACCGGCTCTATGGGGGCCATTCAGGTGGCGCCGTCCGATACCAGTGTCATCTACGCCGGCACCGGCTCGGACGGCATCCGGAGCAACATCATTACCGGGCGTGGGGTCTTCCAGTCGACAGACGGGGGAGAGAGCTGGGAGTTGATGGGCCTCGAGGAGAGTGGTCAGATCGGGGCCATCGAGATTCATCCGGAGAACCCGGACGTCGCCTACGTCGCCGCCCTGGGCCATCCCTTTGGCAAAAACGAACAGCGAGGGGTTTTCAAGACCACGGATGGAGGCGAAACGTGGACGAAACAGCTCTTTCCTTCCGACAGCGTCGGCGTCATTGACATCGAAATGCATCCGGAGGACCCGGACATTCTCTATGCCGGAGCGTGGCGGGGAGAGCGGAAGCCCTGGACCATCATCAGTGGCTGCGCTCATCCCTGCGGCGACGGCATCTGGAAGAGCACCGATGGGGGAGAACACTGGACTCGAGTTCTTACCGGTGAACATATGCCGGAGGGCTTGATCGGAAAGATCGACCTCGGCGTCTCTGCGGCCAACCCCGATCGCGTCTGGGCGCTGGTGGAGACCAAGCCGCCGAAGGAGGGGCTCTACCGGTCGGATGACCAGGGGGAGTCCTGGGAGCTGGTGAATGACCGGTACGATCTGATGGAGCGTCCCTTCTATTACACCAATGTGACCGGGGATCCGAAGGAGGGCGACGTGGTCTATGTGAACGCCGAGCAGGGCTTCTACAAGTCCACAGATGCCGGGGCCAACTTCGACCGGATTCCGACGCCGCACGGCGACAATCACGACATGTGGATCAACCCCGACAACACGGACCTCCTGATCCAATCCAATGATGGCGGGGCGAATGTCTCGCTGGATGGGGGAAAGACGTGGTCCACCCAGCAGAATCAGCCCACCGCCGAGCTCTACCAGGTGGACGTGGACAACCAGTTTCCTTACCGGGTATACGCGGGTCAGCAGGACAACTCGACGATCTCTTTGCCGAGTCTCCCCGCCACTCGCGGCACGCCGGCCGGTCCCGAGGCGCAGTGGGAGTCGGTAGGCGGTTGCGAGACGGGTCCTGTAGTTCCCCATCCCGACGACGCGAATGTGATCTATGCGAACTGCAAGGGCACATTTGGAAGGTACAGCCGCGTCGACGGCCAGGAGGAGAATTACGAGGTTGGGGGAGAGTTCATCTACGGCCATAACCCTTCGGACCTCCAGCATCGGTTCCAGCGGACGGTCCCCGTCGAGGTCTCCCCGAATGATCCGGATGTCCTCTACAATGGGTCCCAGTACGTTCATCGGAGTACCGACGAAGGAGAAAGCTGGGAACGGATCAGTCCTGATTTGACGGCGAATCCGGAGGTCGGTCATCGTCGGCCGGGCGAGCCCATTACGTGGGACATCACCGGCGAGGAGTACTTCAGCACGACCTACGTCATCGAGGAGTCGCCCCACGATGGGGAAGTCCTCTGGACGGGCTCCTTCGACGGCCTGATTCACGTCACCCGAGATGGAGGCAACCAGTGGTCGGATGTCACCCCGGAGAGCCTTCCCAAGTGGGGACGGGTGAACGCCATCGACATTTCTCCGCATCAGCCCGGAAAAGCATATGTGTCCGTCTATCGCTTCCAGCTTGACGACTGGGAGCCCTACGTCTACAAGACGACCGACTACGGAGACACGTGGACCCGGATCACCCCTGGTGACAATGGCATTCCCGCCGACCATCCCGTGCGGGTGGTTCGGGAAGACCCAGAGCGGCCCGGCCTCCTGTACGCCGGCACCGAATTCGGGATGTATGTCTCCTTCGACGATGGGGCCCACTGGCAGCCGTTTCAGCAGAACCTGCCCACCACTCCAGTCACGGACATCGAGCTCCATCGAGGAGACCTGGTCCTTTCCACGATGGGCCGGGGCTTCTGGATCATGGACAACCTCGCTCCGGTCCGACAGCTCGATGAAGAGGTGGCCAGTGCCGAGGTTTACCTCTTTGACGTGCCGGATCAGCACCGGCTGCGCTATTCCCGGCCCGGCCGCTACGGTGGGGGCGAGCCGCACGA
>CAYXAD010000141.1:0-4020 GCA_964462965.1 uncultured Salinivenus sp. | reverse complement strand
GGCGCGACTCGTGGTCGGCGAGGATACGGTCGGAACCCGCTCCTTTGACCTCCTGATCGATCCCCGTGTGCAGGCAGATGGCAATACGGTGGCCGACCTGCAGGAGCAGCTTGACCTCAACCTGGAAATTCGGGACGCCCTCAGTCGAGCCCATCGGCTGGCTGCCGATGTAGTGCGCATGCGGAACCGCACGCAGAACATCGGCACGGGGCACGAGGCCCTGAGGCACGGCGTTGCCGCCCTTCACGACTCCCTCTTCACGAGGCGTGAGCCGGTCTCCTATCCGGAGCCAATGCTCCTTGACCAGCTCAGCTACCTCTATGGGATGACGACCGGTGCCGACCAGAAACCGGGAGAAGACGCCTATGCTCGACTGGAATACCTCCGCGAGCGGATTACCACGTACGAGGAGCGGCTCTCCGAGCTGCAAGAGCAGGCGGAGGAGGCGCTGAGTGATGATTAATAGGGACTGAGCGTGTGTGAACGGCAAACCGCTCTTCCTGCTTCCGCGCAGTACTCCTTCTCTACGGTCGCAGCATCACTCGATACAGTCGATTGAGGATGGGCGAATCGGGGGGGCGAGGCAATCCTGTGGACGAACTGCGCGCCTCTTGAAACGGTCACGGCTGAACGAACACACGAGTTCGTGTGCCATCCGACCGGGATAGACCTAGGCACTGTCTGAGAAAAAGCTGGTATCAAGCAACCGAGTCGCAAGTGGAGCTGTTCTGACATTTTCCCATGGCCCGACGTCGCCGCTACGAACTGACAGATGAGCAATTTGAGCACATTGAGGAGGCTCTTCCTGAAGTCGACGGGAGAGGTCGGCCCTACGAGGATCACCGGAAGGTTGTAAATGGCATTTTCTGGGTGCTTCGCTCCGGCGCTCCCTGGCGAGACCTACCGGAGCGGTACGGCTCGTGGAAAACGGTCTACGACCGATTCCGACGATGGGCCGAAGATGGCACTTTGCAGTCGATTGTCGAGAAGCTTCAGGGAGAGCTTGACGCTGAGGGCCGTATCGATTGGGAGCAGTTCAATGTCGATGGAACGACGGTTCCGGCCAGCCGCTCAGCGGCTGGAGGACCGACCGACGATAAAAAGGGGACCGAATCGCCCGAGAAGACGAGGGAATAAGTCCTGCTCTCGGATACGGCCGGGGAGGCTTCTCCACCAAAATTCATCTGGTGACCGACGGCAATGGACTTCCGATGGCGGCTCTTCTTACGGCGGGACAGCGCCACGAATCGGCCTTTTTCGCCGATGTGATGGACCAAGTTCGGGTGCCTCGGCCTACCGGACGGCCCAAAAAGCGGCCTGAGGCGGTCGCTGGAGACCGAGCCTACGACTCGAAAGAAAACCGAAAGTGGTGCTGGACGCGAAACATCGAGTCGGTGATTCCGGCCCGAAACGGGATGCACACCGGGCCAGGAAGACTGCCGACTTGTGACGAAGAGAAATACGAGCAACGAAACGTCGTCGAGCGCTGTGTAGGCCGCCTGAAAGAGTGCAGACGGATTGCAACTCGCTATGAGAAAAAAGCCAGCCACTACAAGGCGATGCTCCAGTGGGCCTTCATTGGCGAGTATCTGAAGCAATAATTGTCAGACAGAGCCTAGATCGCTAACCAGTAAATGGAGGTCCATCCCGAACACGCCTCGGTTTTCGGCCGGAAAGTACCCGTCTTCGGTGCCCGCTCGGCGACCGGGCACCTGCCGTTCCTTTGTTGTGTCGAATACCGGTCGCACCGCCCGTATTTCCTGCCCAGCTCGTTCGGCAGGAAGAGATACTTGTAGGAGGTACCTGGAGGCCGACGGTTGACTCCGTCTCGAACCTCTCTAAGGTCCACGTCAGTCCTCTGATGAGAGAAACGTCCCGCACGTCGACAGGAGGACTGATATCTAGTCCATTAGAATATGCTCGTATAGTGCATTATCGGACGTCGCCGATGCACGTTTCCCAGTATACTTCGCTTCCTCCTTCGGAAAAGAGGTTTGAAGTGGGCCCCCTAGTGGTGGGCCGTTCATCGGCGCTATTTTCAATCTCATGAATGCTGAGTCTCATGGCCCAAGGAGTCAATAAAGTTATTCTCATTGGCCACCTCGGAGAAGAGCCCGAGCTGAAATACACTCGGTCCGACACGGCGGTTTGTAACATGCGACTGGCCACGAATGAATCGTACACGGATCAGGAGGGCAACCAGGTCGACCGGACCGAATGGCATGACGTCGTTGCGTGGGGCCGGTTGGCTGAGGTGTGCGACGAGTACCTCCGGAAGGGCTCCCAAGTCTATTTCGAGGGCTCCCTCCGGACTCGCTCCTGGGAAGACCAGGACGGAAAGACGCGGTACACCCGAGAGGTGAATGCTCGAGAGATGAAATTTCTCGACCGCAACCGTCAAGGCAGTGGAGAGGAAGGCAGCAAACAGCCGCCGCAGACATCCAACGAGGCGGGCGAATTTGAGCCGGACGACGAACTCCCCTTTTGACGAAAGAAAATTGTCCAAGCCGTTACGGACCTGGGAGGAAGCTCTTGGGGAGGGGGAGCACGTTCCGGGTAGGTCCCTGAGATGACACGCAAATCGGTTGCGAAGAAGTCCGTCCTAGGCTCTGTCTGGCAAATCCCTCAAGGGCTGCACGTGGGCCTCGCTGCGCTCGTAGGGGATAAAGCTGATCTTGCCGTCGGTCTCGAAGACGGCCCGCTTGACCTGGTCGATCTTCGAGAGGCACGCTCGGTGCCTCTCTGCGTAGACCTCGCGGCTCGAGACGCGCACGCCGTTCATGTTATCGGCCAGAAACTCCCCCTTAACCTGCAGGGTGGGACCGCCCCCAATCCACGTTTCGAGCACATGGCTTTTGTGGGTAAGGAGCCGAGGTCATAAACACCAGCAGAAAGAGGGTGCTCAGCCGATGACGGCGGTGGTCCTCGAGAAATCCTCTCGCCCCATCGTCTGTGGGCATCTCGGGAGTCAGCGGCAAGGACACGAAGTGCTGAAGGGTCCGGCGCCGGAGGGCCGGGAATTGCGGAAAGAGATGACGGGCGGCTCCAAAGGTGTGTCTCCGAGCCCTTATAAACGGGTCCAGTGGCTCTGCAACAGTAGCTTTGCAAGTGATCTTTTCGAGTTTGATTCTAGCGTTGAACTGTATAGTTGCTTTATGCCCGCTGCCCCTACTCCCTCTCAAGTGTTCGAAGGTGCGGTACAGGAAGGAGAGCGCCGCCTGGACCAGTCCCGCCTTGAGCTTGTCTCCAACGGCTTCATTGCCGGATTTACGATTGTTTTTGGAATCGTAGTTCTCGGCATTGTCCAGGCGGCCGTCGAACCCGCTTCCGAGAGCATCGCCCGAATCGTGGGGGCCGCTGCCTTTGGCATTGGTCTCGTGTTTTTGATTGTGGGACGCACGGAGCTCTTTACCGAGAACTTTTTCGATCCAGTCGCGGCGGTGGTAGAACGGAACAGGCGAGGGGACTTCCGTCGGCTCGCTCGCCTGTGGGGGGTCACCTTTGTTTTCAACTTTCTCGGCGGGGTCCTTCTTACAGGAATGATGTCCGTCGAGGGGGTCTTGCCGGATGCCACGCCGGGGGTGCTGAATATCATTGCCGAGGAAATCGTATCACGAGGCTTCATGACCAGCTTCTTTAAGTCCGTGATGGGAGGAGCACTCGTCGCCCTTCTCTCCTTTCTCTTGCAAGCCGTTGGCACAGCCGGCAGCAGGATTACGCTGGCCTTCCTGGTGGGATTCCTGCTCGCCCTAGGGCCGTTTGATCACGTCATCGTCACGGGCCTACATCTCTTCTTCGGTCTCTTTCTCGGCGGAGAGGTTGGAGGAGGGGCGTTGGCCGAGACCCTGGTCATTGTGACGGCGGGAAATTTCGTCGGGGGCCTCGGCCTTGTCACGCTGACTCATATCGAGCAGGTACGAGGAGAACGACAATCGTAACCTTCTAAGTAACGCGGTGTGCAGGTCTTTTCTACGTGCTGGCAGGCTCAGCACGCGCTGCCTGAAGGGACTCTCCCCTTCC
>CAYXAD010000140.1:0-8795 GCA_964462965.1 uncultured Salinivenus sp. | reverse complement strand
ATGACTTCGGCTAGCGTATTTGTGCTGGTCTACTTAGGACTCAAAGAGGAGGCCTACGGGAGGGAGTGGCGAGAACAGAGAAGGCCCCGCGGAGCCCTCAACAGTCCTTCCTACAGCCGACTGAACAGCGGACGCCTCTTGGAACGAATCCACCGACGTCCCAGCTCTCCATTTGAGCTGCTTTCCGGGCAGGGCCGACGAAAGAGCAAGAGGGCTCCTTCCTCCCGAGGCGTACAAATATACGATCGCCCCACCCCGAAATCCACGAGAACGCAGGAAGATCAGACCAAACGAGTGACGGACGGCTCTCCTTTGGGCAGTGCGGTGAGCGCTCATACGTTAGAACGCAGCCGGCGCCCAGTCAGGCATACGAGGACTTGCGTCGTCCCCGAAAAGGACAAGGAAAACTGTAAACCGGCGTGCGTGTACATGTCCTGATGCGTTTCATCCTTCTGACTGCCGCACCACCCCTATGTCGCGTTCACTCGCCAATTCGCTTTACGAGCGCCTGCTTCGCTCCTTTCCGGCCAACCAGGCCTACTCGGAGGCAGACTGGGAGGAAGATGTCATGCCGGCGCCCGTCCGCCACTTTCTCGCCCAGTTGCTCCAGCATCATAAAAACCGAGAAGCACGGCGTCTGCGACGTGCCCGAACGGAATGGGTCGACTACGACCATCCGGAAATGGAGCGAGCCGTGCGCACCTTCTTTTCCGCGGTGGAGGATCACACCCAGATCCCTCGCGATCACTGGAAGAACACTTTACACGAGGCCACCCACCAAACGACGGCGCATCTCATTCGACCCGTGGACGTCCTTACAGAGTTCGTCTTCGGCAAGCGAACCGAGCCGCTTCGTCTGCAACAGCTCTTGTGGCGGATGAAGTTCTTCGGCCCGTTTGCGTACCACCGAGACGCCATCCGTGCCTTTGCAAAAAAGCAGGACCTCGACGCCCTCACGCCGAAGCAATTCGAGCGGGTGTTGCGACGGGTGGACGAGCGCATTACAGCTGACTTTGACGCCGATCGGTGGCTTCAGCTGCTCGATGCCCTGTTCCTAACGGCCCGCCGAGCAACCGGCCGGGAGCAGGTCGAGACGCGTCTCCTGCGCACCTTCTTCGCCGAAAAAGAAGCGTCCCACATTGAGCAGCACCTGGCCACCTACGAACGGGACGGACACGACCTCCTTGGCCCGCAGGACCTATACCGCCTCATTGAGGAGGCAGCGGCTTCCTCCTCCGACCGCGACACGAACGTCCCCTCGGCTCGGTCCCCTTCTACGCCCGAGCCTCGCTCCGCCCCGGACCGCTCCGACTCCCGCTCCCCGTCGGAGCCCTCCCCCGAGCCGTACCCCGAAGCCCCTTCGGACGACGACATCTGGGGCGTGGCCGGATCGGCCCGACCGATGAGTTCCGAAGTCGGCTCGTCTGCCTCGCCCGAAGACGCAACGGGCGGAGATGCCCCATTGTGGCAACAGTTCCAGCAGGGGCAGACCGCAGGGAACAACGACTCCAGCCCCACCCCTCAGACCGACACCAACCAGCAACCTCTGTGGGCCCGATTCCGTCAGGGCCAGTCGACGATCCCTACGCAACGAGACGTAGCTTCTTCCAACGAATCGAAGCAGTCCCCTTCCTCGACGCCCCCCTCCTCCCCCTCCGAGCGTCAATCCGCCCCTTCCTCTCCCGACGTCGAACTGCCCACGCTCGAACGGGAGGTCCTGGGCACGAGCAATCCTCCACACCGTGCCGTCTACATCCGTCAGCTCTTTAACGGAGACGAAGCTGCCTACCGGCACGTGCTGGGACGGCTGCACTCTGCAGAAAGCTGGGGAGAGGCCTCTCAAATCCTCGCCAGCGACGTCTTTCGGGCGTACAAGGTCAACATCTACAGCGACGCCGCCGTCCACTTCACGAACGCAATTGAGTCCCGATTCCGGGCATAGACCGGGGGGCATGGAGGTCGTACGGCAACGCAAGGGGCCTGCGGGGGCTCACCGCTGCGAAGAGAAAGAGTCGCCCTTTGCATACCCCTTCTCCTGCTGCTTCTCTTGCAGGCACAGAAGGAAGGAAAGGCTCCACACAGGACAGATCTACAGGAGTCGAGGCCGGCGGAAAGGTGTAAGGTGTGTGCAATAATAGTAAAGCTTTTGTTAGTTGTGAATCCTACAGCGTCACACTCACGCCCGGTTGCGATCCCGACATGTCTGACGACTCTTCTTCCTTCGTCGGCACCGCGTTCCTCATTGCTTTAATGTTTGCTTTGGGAGCGCTCCTCTTCTACCTCGGTCTTTCGTCGGAGGCGGAGGACACCTCCTCTCCTCCTGCTTCCGCGTCGTCTGTGCCCGACACGGTAAACGTCCTCACGGACGCGGAACGCGAGGCGGGGTGGAGGCTGCTCTTTGACGGCTCCTCACTGGACGGGTGGAGGGGCTACCAGCAAGAGGAGGTGCCGGACGGATGGGCCGTTGAGGACGGAGCCGTGCACTTTGCCGGAGAAGACAGTGACGGAGGTACCCTCCTGACGGACGATACGTACGACCACTTCGAGCTTCGTCTGGAGTGGAAGATCTCCCCCGAGGGCAACAGTGGGATTTTGTACCGGGTCACAGAAGAGGACGACGATGCGTACAAGTCGGGGCCCGAGTTTCAAGTCCTCGACAATGCGAGGGCGGACGATCCGCTCCATCAGGCCGGCGCGTTGTATGGGTTGTACCCCGTGCAGACGGACGCAACGAATCCAGTGGGTCAGTTCAACGAAACCCGAATCGTCGTGCGGGGCTCCCACGTCGAGCACTGGATGAACGGGACGAAGCTGATCGAAGCGGAAATAGACAGTGACCGCTGGAGTCAACGTGTCTCGGAGACCAAATTCGCTGATTACCCACAGTTTGCGAACTCTGAGACGGGGTTCATCGCCCTGCAGGACCACGGCGATCCGGTCTGGTTTCGGGACATCAAGCTTCGCCCGCTGCAGGTCGAGTCGTAGGCTCACTCACAGTCCGGGGCGTAGGCTTCACCCTCCATTTTCTGCGAACGCTTCTTCACGACCCCTCTAGTCCCATGCCTCCCTCCAACGGCATTGACCGGCGCCAGGCCCTTCGTCGGGTCGGGGCGTTGCTCGGCGGCATCGTATCGGCTCCGACCGTGGCCGGTGTCCTGAGCGGCTGCCAGCGAGAAACCGGCCCCGACTGGTCCCCTACCGTCCTGAGTGACGAGCAGGCCGAGATGGTGGCCACCATCGGTGAAATTATTATCCCCGCTACAGACACTCCCGGCGCAAGAGCGGCACACGTGCATCGCTTCATCGACGCCCTGCTCGGAGGCAGCTTTCGAGCTGAAGATCGTGAGCGGTTCTTGTCGGGACTGGACGAGGTGAACGCCCGCTGTGAGGAGGCCTATGAGGCCCCGTTCGTAGACTGCGCAAGCGAGGAACAGCACGACCTCGTCGCGAAGCTCGACGAAGAAGCGTTTGGCGCCGAACGTCCCGACATCGACCGAGAAACGCCTCCCTTCTTTCGCATGATGAAGGAGCTGGTCATCGTGGGCTACTATACCTCCGAAGTGGGCGCCACTCAGGAGCTCAAGACCAACTTGGTTCCCGGATATTACGACGGCGACGTCCCCTATGAAGAGATTGGCCGGGCCTGGGCCTAACCTCCCGTCGCTGACCCTTCCCCCCGGGACCCGCCGCTCCCGGTCATCGGTCCCTTCCTTTTTCGCACTCACAGAGGTGTCAAAATAGTGTTATGTCGAACACGCCCTATATTGCCCCTCAGCAGGATGAATACGACGCGATCGTCGTCGGATCAGGAATTACTGGCGGCTGGGCCGCCAAGGAGCTCACTGAGAACGGTTTGAACACCGTTGTGCTCGAACGGGGCCGGCACGTAGAGCACGGGGAGGACTACGTCACCGAGCATACACCGCCCTGGGAGATGGACTTCCGCGGCCGCGGCAGCCAACAGGAGTTCGAGGAGCACTACCCCTTGCAGTCCATGGCGGGTCCGTTTAACGCCTACAACAAACACTTCTTCGTCAAGGACAGTGAGCATCCCTACGCGTTTGACGACGACGAGCCGTTCCTCTGGGTTCGAGGCTACCAGCTCGGAGGGCGTTCGTTGACCTGGGGGCGCCAATCCTATCGCTGGAGCGAGATGGACTTCCGGGCCAACAAGCGAGACGGAATTGCCATCGATTGGCCCATTGGGTACGAGGACCTCGCCCCCTGGTACGATTACGTTGAAGAACACGTCGGCATCTCGGGGCGGGAGGAGGAACTGCCCCACCTTCCCGACAGCCAGTTCCTCCCCCCGATGGAGATGAACGCCGTCGAGGCGCACGTCGAAGAAGGCATCGAGGAGGCCTTTCCGAACCGAGAAATGACGATTGGGCGGGCCGCCATCCTCACGCAAAAGCACAAGGGCCGCTCCGCCTGTCACTACTGTGGCCCCTGCTCGCGCGGCTGCTCGACCGGATCTTACTTCTCGAGCCTCAGCTCGACCCTTCCGGCGGCCCAGGCCACCGGCAACTTGACGATCGAATGCAACAGCATCGTCCACAGCGTCATTTTCGACCCGGAGACCGGCCGGGCCTCCGGCGTGCGCGTCATCGATCGGGAGTCGAAGGAAATGCGGGAGGTAAAGGGCCGAACCGTGTTCCTGTGTGCCTCGGCCCTCGGAAGCGTCAAGATTCTGATGAACTCGACGAGCTCTCGATTTCCCAATGGACTGGCCAACTCCAGCGGCACACTGGGCCACTACATCATGGATCACCATTTCAAGGTCGGGGCCTCGGCCACCTTTCCCGGCTTTGAGGACACCTACACCTACGGCAACCGCCCGAACGGCGTCTACATTCCCCGCTTCCGTAATCTACCCGGCCAGCGCCGCGACGTAGACTTCTTGCGGGGCTACGGCTACCAGGGAGGGGCCTTCCGAGAGGGCTGGGAGCGAGCGATCGGCGAGGCCGGCTTCGGGGCCGACCTCAAACAGCAGCTGCGAGACCCGGGCCAGTGGCGGATGTATATCACCGCATTCGGAGAGATGCTGCCCGACGAGAACAATTACGTCGAACTGGACGACGAGGAAACCGACCCGTGGGACATTCCGGTCCTCCGCCCCCACGTGTCGATCGGAGAAAACGAAGAGGCGATGCGCGAGGACATGAAGACGGCCGGGGCAGAGATGCTCGAAGCGGCCGGCGGCATCGAGGTCGGCACCTACGAACAGCGCTACTGGCCCGGGGAAGGAATCCACGAAATGGGAGGGGCCCGCATGGGACGGGATCCAGACACCTCCGTGCTCAATCGGTGGAACCAGGCCCACGACGTGCCGAATCTGTTCGTCACCGACGGGGCCTGCATGACGTCTTCAGCCTGTCAGAATCCGTCCCTCACCTACATGGCCCTTACCGCCCGGGCGGTCGACTACGCCGTACAAGAGATGAAACGCGGCAACTTGTAACCTAACAGCCTCGCCCCGTCACGACCGAGGAGGGTTGAGGCCCCCAGTGCGCCCACCCCTGCCCCTGCTGTAGGTCCGAGTCAGGGGTTGACGAGCCGCGCCTCAATGGGCGGGAGAGCGTTCAGGGTCCTCCCCAACGTCCGAGCCTCCGCTCTCTCGGTCGAACGTGGAAAACCGACGACGTATCTTGGCTTCAAGCAAGGAGGGAACGTAGACGCGAGCTACGTCTACCTCCCCTGTTTTTCTCCGCCTTCTCACTCCGCGTTCCAAAAAGATGGACCGACGTCGCTTCTTGCAATCGAGCATTGCCGCAGGCGGAGCCTTCGCCACGTCGCTCCCGAGGTTCGCCTCCGCTTCCGTGCTCCCCCCTCTTGCGCAGGAGCACTCATTCACGCTGGATTACGCACCGAGCCTGGGTCAGTGTAGCGCGCTTGCTTGTTGACTTTTCCGATGCCTCCCTGTTCTTTCGCCTGTGCCCAACCACGAGCGGACGAGTCACGAGTGGAGGCGTCCCTCCCACCCGTTGAGAGATTTTTCGCACCCTTAGAACATCAACCCACCCCCCATGATTGCCCGGCTTGCCACTGGTCTCGGTCTGCTCCTGCTGAGCACCTCGCTCCTATCCTGTGCGACCTCGGGGCAAGAAACCGACGAGTTCTCGGTCCTCGTCTACTCAAAGACAAACGGCTACCGTCACGCCTCTATTCCGGCAGGGATCGAGGCCGTACGGGAGCTGGGGACCGAGCACGGCTTTGAGGTCGAGGCCACAGAGGACAGCACAGCATTTCGGTCCGATCGACTGGCCGAGGTGGAGGTCGTCGTGTTTCTGAGCACCTCCGGGGACGTGCTCGGCCCGACCGGCGAAGACGCCTTCCGCTCCTTCATTGAGAACGGCGGCGGGTTCGTCGGCGTCCACGCAGCCTCCACCACCGAGTACGACTGGTCCTGGTACGGCCGGCTCGTCGGGGCCTACTTCGACGACCACCCGTCCGTGCAGGAGGCCACGGTCCGCGTCGAGACGGCAGACCATCCCTCCACCCAGATGCTCCCCGAGGCGTGGACTCGGACCGACGAGTGGTATAACTTTCGCTCCAATCCTCGCGACGACGTCGAAGTCCTTCTCACCCTGGACGAATCTACCTACGACGGAGGCACGATGGGCGACGATCATCCCATTGCGTGGTATCACTCCTTCCAAGGAGGACGGGCCTGGTATACCGGAGCTGGCCACACAGAGGCCTCCTTTGACGAGGACCTCTTCCGCCAGCACCTGCTGGGCGGCATCCAGTGGGCAGCGCAGCAGTAGTCCGTTTGCACCTCTCGCCCCCCTGCCCCCCGACATGAGGATTCCCTCTACGCACATTTCCCTCAACTCACCACCTCTCCCTCATGGACCGACGCAGGTTTCTTCACACGTCTGCCCTCGCTGCAGGAGCGCTCGCTAGCACCGGGCTTGCTCTCTCTGCTTGCACCTCCGAATCTTCCGACCCGGACATGTCCCGTGTAGGTGGCTCCCTTTCCGCCATTGGCCTTCAACTGTACACGATCCGGACGGTGCTGGAGGACGATTTCCGTGCCACGATGGAGCAGGTGGCCAAACTGGGCTACGATGAGGTCGAATTTGCGGGCTACTACGACCGGTCGCCCGACGAGATCGGAGCCCTGCTCAACGAGTTCGGCCTCGAGGCCCCAGCCACCCACGTGCCACTGGGACAAATCCGTGAGGCGCCGGACGAGCTCATCCATACCGCCCAGGCCATCGGCCACGACTACATCGTGTGCCCGTATCTCAGCGAAGAGGAGCGAGGCTCCCTCGACGACTATCGCCGGCACGCCGAGCAGTTCACGCGCTTCGGGGAACGCTGTAGCGAGGCCGGGCTCCAGTTTGCCTACCACAACCACGACTTCGAATTCGAGCCGATGGACGGCACGGTGCCCTACGAGGTGCTGCTTGAGGAAACGGATCCGGAGCACGTCCAGATGGAGCTCGACCTCTTCTGGGTCCATGCCGCGGACCACGATCCGCTCGACTACATCCAGCGGGACCCCGGCCGCTATCCTCTGTGCCACGTCAAGGACAGGAGTGCTGACGGCGAAATGGTCGCCGTCGGGGAGGGGGCCCTCGACTTTGCCGCTCTCTTCCGGGAAGCCGACTTCGAGCACTACTTCGTCGAGCACGACAATCCCGAGGCCCCGATGCAAAGCATCGAGACGAGCTACCAGGCCCTGAGTCAGCTGGACGTGTAGTGCCGATCGGCGGAGGACCCACGGCGGGTGAACTCAAACACCGTTCGGGGTTTGATAGGATGGAATACAGTCCCTGATAAGCCTTCCGCTTCAAGCGCTATTTATGGGATTTATGAAAAGAAGGAAACACACTCCCCCCACTCAGTTCATATTGACGGCTGCAATAGAGACCTATCGGTGCTCTTTGAGGCACAAGGACGGTACCGTCAAAGATTTATCTTGAGAGAGTTGTGCCCAAAACAGCCGCACAAGATTTATTCTTTTTCCCGAGGCCAACTCAAATGTCTAACTCAGAGTCGGATTCGAACGACAGTGAGAATGCAAGCAAGCGTAGCTCGGGAACGTCCGGAGTCGGCTCCGAATCGGCCTCCGAAGAGGATCGCCTTCGCAAAGAGCTCGGCCGAAGCGAGGGCCGGTTCGGGCTTCTGGTCCAGGCCGTCAAGGAGTACGCGATTTTTATGCTCGACACGGAAGGCTACATCCAGAGCTGGAACGACGGGGCCGAGCGGATCAAAGGCTACGCAGAAGAAGAGATCCTCGGAAAGCACTTTTCGAACTTCTACACCGAGGAAGACCGGGAGGCCGGGCGGCCGGAGACCGGGCTCAAGAGTGCCGCCGAGGAGGGACATTGGACCGACGAAGGGTGGCGCGTGCGCAAGGACGGAAGTAGGTTTTGGGCACGAGTGACGATTACGGCCCTTACCGACGAGGAAGGGGAGCTTCGCGGCTTCGCGAAGGTGACCCGCGACCTGACCGATCGGAAGCGCCGAGAAGAAGAGCTGGCCGCTCAGAAGCAGAGGGCCGAACAGCAGAAGAAGCAGGCCGATCGAGAGAACGCCCTCCTGCACCTTATGCAGAGGGCGGCGGCAATCGCCAACGAGACCACCGACCTCGAGGCAGCACTACAGGAAACGACCGAGGAAGTCGCTACGCACACCGGCTGGCCCGTGGGGCACGTCTACTGGCTCCGCCTTGGGGAGGACCACCCCCTGGTCCCGAGCGACATCTGGTGCATACGGGACGAGCGGGAGTTCGAGGCGTTTCGCTCGGTCACGAAAGCAGCAGACTTCGACGTCGGCGAGAGCCT